>CAZVRZ010000237.1:0-6084 GCA_964629965.1 uncultured Anaerolineaceae bacterium | reverse complement strand
TTTTGGGCACTGCCCTAAGCAACCGCCTGGCAAAACAAGGACATCACGTGCGAGTATTGGATGACTGCTCGGCGGGGAATCCTGCTCACCTATTATCCGAAATTGATTTCGTCCAGGGTGACATCAATGAAAAAACACTGCTTTGGAAGCTGCTGCAGGATGTGGATTGCGTTTTCCACCTGGCGGCCAAGGTCAGCGTGCCTGAGTCTACGCTCTTTCCGAGCAGCTACAACCTTGTAAACGTCAGCGGGACCGTGACCCTCATGGAAGCCATCCGCGACACCAAGGTCAAGCGCGTGGTGCTGGCATCTTCGGGTGCGGTTTATGGCCACCAGGACCAGACGCCTTACCTCGAAAGCTTTGAGGTCCACCCTGAGACTCCTTATGCCGTTTCGAAACTCTCCGCTGAGCATTATGTGCGCACGATCAGCGCCCAGGCGGGGGTGGAAGCAGTCTGCCTGCGGATCTTCAACGCTTACGGACCAGGTCAGCGTGTGCCCAATTCCAACCCGCCAATTATCTCTAACTTTCTCAAACACGCTCTCACCAATGGAACCGTCATCATCCACGGCGATGGCGCCCAAACGCGTGATTACGTCTATGTGGACGATGTGGTTAATGCCCTCGTGAATTCCTCAACCGCGGTGGGCGTGGATCAGCAGGTGATCAACGTTGGCAGTGGGGTGGAGACGAGCGTTTTGGAACTTGTGCGCCTGGTACGCCAGGTGACTGGCAGGAAACCTGAGGAAGTTTACAACCCCCTCAAGAGCGGTGGCTCAGACCGCATGTGCGCCGGCATCGCCAAAGCCCAGGAAAAGCTCAATTACATTCCGCTGGTGCCGCTCGAAACCGGTCTGCGTCTGACGATTGAGCGCGACCCCCAATTCAAAAAAGAAATTGAACCCAAACCTCTCGCCTGATTTTTTCTCGCGATCAGCGCCTCAGGTAGCCCCGGATCTGTTGGGGTGTTTGCTTGTGCGCCGCTGGCAGGGGCAGCGCCTTGCGGGCGTGATCACAGAGGTGGAGGCATACCAGGGCATCGACGACCAGGCTTGCCACGCCAGGGCGGGCAAAACCGCTCGCAACGCGGTGATGTTTGGTGCGCCTGGAAGGGCATACGTTTACTTCACCTACGGCATGCACTGGATGCTCAACCTGGTTTGCGAGACTGAAGGCACACCAGCAGCAGTTCTAATCCGGGCGATCAGACCGGTGGAGGGGTTGGAAGCAATGCGCCAGCTGCGCCCCAACCTGGCGGAAAAAACAGGCTGGCTGAACGGTCCGGCAAAGTTGACCCAGGCGCTGGCAATTGGCAGGGAGCAGAACGGGGTGGATGTGTGCTCCGGGGACAGCGGCTTGTGGGTGGAGAGAGGGATCACTGTTCCGGCAGGGGAAGTTGAAACGTCTCCGCGGATCGGTATTGGTTATACCCCTGAGCCGTGGCTTTCGCTGCCCTGGCGCTGGGTGTGGAAGGCGGGCGTGGCATGATGCCTGTTCCAAGCGGAAAAGTAGAGTAAGATTGTGCCGATGAAACTATTTTCACGCAAAAAAGATAATGCGGTTTTCACCCCCGAGAGGCTGCAAGCCAGGGTTAGCACGGTTTTGGGACCAGGCATACACTGGATTGGCGACCTGCACGGTACTGGTGGGGTACGTATTGAAGGCACCATGCAGGGCGACATGGTCATCAAGGGTTTGGTCGTGATTGGCGAGACCGGCAAGGTCATTTGCCCTGAACTGAAAGCCGAAACAGTCGTGGTGGCGGGCACGGTGCAGGGTAACATCACCTGCCAAAAGCTCGAGATCCGCTCCACCGGGCGGGTTTGGGGCGATGTGGTCGCGGTCAATTTCAGCAGCGAGGATGGCGCCTTCCTGCGCGGTCAGATGCGTATGGAAGAGCGCGTTGAGATTCTGGTCGAAGAGACAATGCCTTCTGAACGGCTGGAGATGCCCGCGTTCCAGAATGAACTGCCAGAAAACGTGCTCTCTGAGCCCGTTTTGCCCGAGCCTGCGCCAGCTTCTGCAGAGATCCCGCCAGAACAAGCACCAACTACCCAGTCGGTTGGCGAATCAAAGAAACCTGGAAAGCCCAAGTTGAAATCCCCCTGGGAAAAATAGAAAATTAGGGTTGGGGTAACTCCAACAGGATGGTCACGGGTCCGTCATTGCGGATATCCACCACCATATGCGCGCCGAAAACGCCTTGCTGCGTGGCAATGCCAAATTCGCGCAAACGGGCGATAAAGACCTCCACCAATGGTTCAGCCAGTTCCGGCTTGGCAGCATTGATGAAAGAAGGCCGCCTGCCGCGGCTGGTATCGGCATAGAGCGTGAACTGCGAAACGACGATCGCCTGACCCCCAACATCCAACAAAGAACGGTTCATCTTGCCGGCTTCATCTTCAAACACCCGCAGGTAAGCCGTCTTTTCAGCCAATTCGCGGGCAATCGCCTGCGTGTCATCGGGGCCGATCCCAAGCAAGATCACATAACCCAGGCCGATCTGAGCCACGATCTGATCGTCGACCGTGACGCTGCCTTTGGTTACCCGCTGCAATACGGCTCTCATCGCCGCTCCTTGGATGTTCCACGCTCGATGTAACCCGGCCAGGTAAAGTTCTCGTCAAAATCAACTTCCACGATCCCGCAATGGGGAATGCGGCCGGGATTGTAGAACTGTTTAATCACGTACCCATGGGTGACCACAATAATTCTTTCATACGCCAGGTAAGGCAGCAAGGCTGAAGCTGCGCGCCGGGCGACCTGATCGTAACCTTCCCAACTCAATTTTGCTTCGGGCGTATGCACGCCTTTAAACCGGCTGGCTTCTTCGATGGCGGCGAGGGTATCGGCGAAATCACGGTTCTTGAACTGGGTGTCAATCAGCCACTCGTGGATGTCGAATGCCACCTCGATGGGCAGGTTCAGCCGGCGGGAAATGATAGCAGCTGTTTGCAGCGCCCGCGTATAAGGCGAACTGACAATCAGTTGGCAGCCTTGCAAGCGCGGGTCTTTTGCCACGGCTTCCGCCTGGGAAACGCCACGCTCAGTCAGTGGCGCCAATTCGCGTGCTGGGCCGCGGAAACCACGCCCTTCCGTAAAGGTGTAGTCCTGCTCTCCATGCCGTACCATTACCAGATGCATATCAGCCTCCTGTTCAAGGTCTTATTCTAACAAGGAATTGGTTTGCCGACGGACGCTTTCTCCCATTATGGAGCAAGCGGTGTGTCTGTTCTCATGGCTTCCAATAACTTTGATGGTCTTAATGGCGGATTGAGGGCATGAAACGTCTTTCCATCTGATAGCTCACTATGCCCTCAATCTCGCCTTACGCAAAAACTTGCTGCGTAACAAGAAGACCATTCCTCGCCAAAAACCTATAGCAAGAGGATCCGTAGCGCGAGGTCGGAAGCACTGCGTATGTAAAAAGCGAACAACTTGGTGTGCTTCCAACCCGCCACCAAGCAGTACAAATAAGTCCACCCTACAAAGCGATATTGTGCACTGGCAAGCTAATTGCACTACAGAGTATAATGAGGTCCTATGCAGTCACCTGTGATGCCCGAAGCTAGCATCGTCAACAACTCCGAAACATACCAGCAAATGCTGGCACATTTAGCCACCCAGGATACCATCGCCATCGATACCGAGTCGAACAGCCTGCATGCCTATCATGAAAGGGTATGCCTTATTCAACTTTCCAGCCAGGTGGCTGACTTCCTGGTCGATCCCTTTGCTTTCCGCGATTTGACCGATTTGGGTGAGCTATTCGCCCGGACAGATATTCAAAAAGTCTTCCACGCCGGCGACTACGACATCGGCTGCCTCAAGCGGGATTTTGACCTAACCTTCCATAATGTCTTCGACACCATGCTTGCCGCAACTGCCCTGGCAGAACCCAACCTGGGCTTGGCGGCGCTGCTTGAAAAGTATTTCGACATCACCCTCGACAAGAAGTATCAAAGGGCGAACTGGGGCGAGCGACCGCTAAAGGCTGAAATGCTCAGCTATGCCCAGTGTGATTCACACTTCCTCATTGCCCTACGCGGCGTCTTGCTGCCCCAGCTTGAAGCCAGCAACCGGCTGCAATTAGTGTTGGAAGAAGGTGAGGGCATGGCTCGCCTGGTCAAGCCGCTTGAACAGCACATTGAGGACATCTGGCGCGTTCGCGGTGCCCAGGATCTCTCCGCCGAGGCACTCTCACTGCTCGACGCGCTGAACCACGCGCGGGAACTGATCGCCAGCAAGCGCGATGTGCCTCCCTTCAAGGTCTTCTCAGACCGGGCGCTGATCGAGATCGCCCAGACTCAGCCACACTTTATCCAGGAGCTCGGCTTGCTGCCTTCCTTATCGGAAAACCAGGTCAGGCGGTATGGCAACCAGTTGATGCAGACCATTCAAGCCTGGCGGGAAAACCCACAAAAAGTGAACCCCCGCAGGAATCATCGCCTCAGCGACGCGGAAATGAAACGCCGCGATGCCCTCTCAAACTGGCGCAAACAGGCAGGCCTGGATGAGGGTCTGCCATCCAATGCGATCATCTCACGAGATCTGCTCGAACGGTTGGCACACCTTGAGTTTTCGGATGTTTCCCAATTGGAAGAAGCCATGCAGCACTTCCCCTATCGATTTGAGCGTTACGGCGATGCAATATTTCAGGCACTGGAAAGGACAAGAGAATGAAACTAGCCGTTCTTGGCGCGGCACAGACTGTTACAGGTTCAATGCACCTGATCGAACACGAGGGGCACAAGCTTTTGATCGATTGCGGAACCTTTCAGGGCAAGCGTGATGAATCCTACCTTATCAATCTCCACTTTCCATTTGATCCCAGCAATATTGATGCGATGATCCTCTCGCATGCCCATATTGACCACAGCGGCAACATTCCCAACCTGGTCAAGCAAGGGTATCGAGGCAAGATCTACACCACCGACGCCAGCGAAGACCTGGCAGATATCATGCTCAGGGATTCCGGGCACATCCAGGAAAACGACATCCAGTATGTCAACAAAAAGCGCCGCAAAAAGGGCGAGCCTTCCCTGGAACCGATCTATACGCAAAAAGACGCGATCGAGGCGATGCCTTTCTTCCAGAGCGTTTGGTATCAGCAGAAGTTTGAACCCATCCCGGGCGTGACCGCCCAATTGGTGGACGCTGGGCACATCCTGGGCTCGGCAGCGGTAGTCCTTGATTATCGTGATGACCAGGGCGAGCCAAAACGCTTATGGTTCTCGGGGGATATTGGCAGATACGATGCCCCCATCTTGCGCGACCCTGTGCTGCCCTCCGGCGTTGACACGCTTATGATGGAATGTACCTACGGCGACAAGCCGCACGAAGCGATGGATGACGCCTACGACGAATTTATCGACGCGATAAAGCGCACAGTCAAACGCGGTGGCAAGGTGATCGTACCGGCATTCGCGGTTGGGCGCACCCAAAACCTGACCTACTTCCTCAGCCAGGCAATTGATGACGGTTTAATTCCCGACGTACCGGTAGTAGTGGATAGCCCGCTGGCAGTCAACGCCTCCATGCTTTACCGCAAGCATACCGAATGCTTTGACGATGAAACCTGGCAGTATATTGCGGAGCATCGCATGCAGGGGCTGGACTTCCATAACGTGATCTACACCATGTCGGTGGATGAGTCGAAGGCTCTCAACGAGTGGAACGAGCCGATGATCATCATCTCGGCATCCGGCATGGCGGAAAGCGGACGGATCCTGCACCACCTGAAGAACAATATTGAGGATGGGCGCAACACCATCCTGATCATCTCCTGGCAAGCTCCTGACACACTTGGGCGACGCCTGGCCGACCGCGAACGCAAGGTGCGGATCTTTGGCGAGGAGTATTTCCGCAAGGCGGAGGTGGTTACCATCGGCGGATTGAGCGCGCATGCCGGGCAGACCGGCTTGGTGGAGTACGCCCTGGCCAGCAAAGATACCCTCGAGCGCATCATCCTCTTTCACGGTGAGCCGGATAAAGCCCAGGCGCTGATCGACAAACTGGCTGACCACCCCGAATTGCCGGTGCCGGTCTACGCTGAAAAGGGGCAGGAGTTCGACCTTTAAGGTA
>CAZVRZ010000236.1:0-6108 GCA_964629965.1 uncultured Anaerolineaceae bacterium | reverse complement strand
CCGAATACCGCGAGCGGCGCGACCACTTTGCCTACTTTTCCTGTTCAGCTCCTCTGGCAGGCTTCGACACACAGCGTGAAGAGTTTCTCGGCCCATATCGTGGTTGGGATAACCCGCGCAGCGTGGCAGAAAACCAGGCACGCAATTCGGTCGCCCATGGTTGGGCACCCATCGGTTCCCACCAGGTCAAGATCACGCTGCAGCCTGGCGAAAGCCGTAAGATCATCTTCTTGCTTGGCTACCATGAAAACCCGCGCGACCAAAAATTTGACCCACCCGGCTCATTGACGGTGAACAAACGCACCGTTTTGCCGGTAATTGACCGCTATTTAGATCCTGCCCAGGTACACCAGGCCTTTGCCGAGCTGCGATCTTACTGGGATAGCTTGCTGGGTGTATTTCAGGTCAATACACCTGACAAACACACAGATCGTATGGTGAACATCTGGAACGCCTACCAGTGTATGATCACTTTTAACATGTCTCGTTCGGCTTCTTATTACGAGTCCGGCATTGGTCGCGGTATGGGTTATCGCGACTCCAACCAGGACTTGCTTGGCTTTGTTCATATGATTCCCGATCGCGCCCGCCAGCGCATCCTTGACCTGGCCGCCACTCAATTGGAAACAGGCGGAGCCTTCCATCAATACCAACCCCTGACCAAGCGTGGCAACGATGCTGTCGGCAGCAATTTTAACGATGATCCCCTCTGGCTGATCCTGGCCGTAGCCGCCTACCTGAAAGAAAGCGACGATTGGTCCATACTGGACGAGCAAGTAACTTATGAGAACAAAGTTGGCTCAGAGCAGCCCCTCTATGATCACCTGCAGCGCAGCCTACGCTACACACTCGAGCGCATGGGCAGCCACAACCTACCCCTGATCGGCCGGGCGGACTGGAACGATTGCCTGAACCTCAATACCTTCTCCGAAGAACCGGGCGAATCCTTCCAAACCACCACCAATCGCGACGGCAAAGTCGCCGAATCGGTCTTCATTGCCGGGTTGTTCGTATTGGCGGCCAAGGAAATGGCTGACCTGGCCAAAGCATTGGGCAATTCAGCCGAGGCGCAGCAATACCTGTCCCAGGCTGCTACTATGGAAACCGCAGTGCGCGCGGCTGGGTGGGATGGCAAATGGTTCTTGCGCGCCTACGATCACTTCGGTAATAAGGTTGGTTCGCACGAGTGCCAGGAAGGCCAGATATTCATCGAGCCGCAGGGCATTTGCATTATGGCAGGCATCGGTTTAGAAGATGGCCTGGCCCGCCAGGCTTTGGACTCCGTGAAAGAGCGCCTGGCGACGCCGCACGGTATCGTCTTACAACAGCCTGCTTTCCAACACTACCTGGTTCACATGGGCGAGATCAGCTCCTACCCGCCTGGTTACAAAGAAAATGCGGGCGTCTTCTGCCATACCAACCCCTGGATCATGATCGCAGAGGCAATGGCAGGTGATGGCGACCAGGCGTACGATTATTACCTGCGCATCAACCCATCTGCCCGGGAAGAGATCAGCGAAATACATCGCTGCGAGCCATACGTGTACGCCCAGATGATCGCCGGAATCGACGCTCCCACCCATGGAGAGGCCAAGAACTCCTGGCTGAGCGGCACTGCTGCCCTGAATTATGTTGCCATTGTGCAGTGGATCCTGGGCGTTCGCCCCACCCTGCAGGGCTTACAGATTTCGCCTCGCGTGCCCAAATCGTGGGAAAGCTTCCAAATGCGGCGCATCTTCCAGGGTGCGACCTATGAAATCAAGGTGGAACGCGCCGGATCGGGCAATCATATTCAGCTCAATGTGAACGGACAGGCCATCCAGGGTGATGTGGTGCCCTTCCCAACAGATGGCACAACAACCGTAAACGTGCATGTGACCATATCGTAAACTTGAGATGAAAACAGATTATTATGGATTATCTACACAGAGCCTGCAAAACTCCTGGCTGCGCCTGGATTATCTGACCGAATATGGGCCGCGCCTGGTACGGTTGTTCCTGAACGGTGTAGAAGAGAACCTGTTGGCTGAAACGCCCGAAGCATATTGGGATACACCTGATGGCCCATATTACCTGCGAGGCGGCCACCGGCTTTGGCATGCTCCTGAAGGCCAACCACACTGTGATATTCCCGATGAAGGCGGTTTGCAAATCCAGGAGATGCCTGCAGGTGTGCGCCTGAGCCAGCCGCCTGTTCCCCAGACCGGCCTGGCGAAAACCATGGATATCCAACTGCTGCCTAACCGGCCCGCGGTCAGCATTACCCACACAATCACGAACCACGGCGTATGGCCGGTCGAAATGGCGCCTTGGGCTATCACTCAGCTTCCCCTGGGAGGCCTTGCCATCCTTCCACAGCGCCGGGTGGGTGATAGCAGCGGCAAGCTGCCCGACCGGCTGATCATCTCTTGGCCTTACTCTCGTTATGATGATGATCGCCTGGAAATTCGAGAAGACTATCTAATCGTGCACGGCTTGCTGCACAACAGTCCTTTCAAGATCGGCACGCTGAATCGCCATGGATGGGCCGCCTATTTGAGAAATGGCGTGTTGTTTTACAAACGTTTCCAGCCGGATTTAGAGAAAGCTTACCCCGATATGGGCTGCAATACCGAAGTGTACCTGGATCATCGTTTCCTTGAGCTGGAAACATTGGCTCCCTTACAGCGTTTGCAGCCAGGTGAAAGCGCCACTCACGTGGAAAATTGGGAGATATACAGCGCTAAAGAGATCGCCGCTATTTTGGGCGATAATTTCGAGAAAATATTCCCATCAAAGTGATCAGAGAAAGAGAATCAGGAAGCATGGGTCAAGTACTCGCCCATGCTTCTTCCTTTCATCACGTGCGCCCCAGGGGGGAGTCGAACCCACAACCTCGGCCTTAGGAGAGCCTCGCTCTATCCTTTGAGCTACTGGGGCCTGGCAAAAAATTATAACACATTACACTACGCCAACCGCCAGCCTGACCCGCACTCCGCCGGTAAGCAAAGAAATCACCGCTGTATAGTCCAGGCCAGTTTGTCGTAACAAAACTTCATCGCTGCACAGGATGGCAAATCGCCAACCAGGACAACGCAGGCGCAATACATCGCCAAAACGGGCATACAGGTTGCGTAAATCCTTGCTGCTGCTAATGCGCAATCCATAGGGCGGGTTGGCGACCAGGCAGCCGGCGCCTTGCGATGTGATTGATGAAATAGCCTGGCAGGTAAACTCAATACTATCTGCCACGCCAGCGCGGGCCGCATTGGCTGCCGAGATCTGGATCGCACCGGCGTCTCGGTCCGATCCCCAAATGGGTGCCGGAGCCGACCTTTCAAATTTCTGGGCTTCTGCCAGTATCTTACGCCAATGCTCAAGTCGAAAGGTAGGCCAATCCATTAGCGCAAAGTGGCGCTGCTTTCCTGGCAAGATGCGACGCGCCATCAATGCCGCCTCAATGGGCAGCGTACCCGAGCCGCAAAACGGATCGAGCAGCGGTGTGTTTAGATCCCAGCCGGAGGCCAGCAGAATGCCCGCCGCCAGATTTTCGCGCAGCGGCGCCTTGGCCGTTGCCAGCCGGTAACCACGCCGGTGCAGGTGTTCTCCGCTTGTGTCCACCGAAATCGTGCACTCATCCTCTACCAACCGCGCCAGGATCAATTGCGGCAGCGGGCCAGGCGCATTTTCATCAAACTTAACCACCGGTGAGGCAGCTTTCAAACGGTCGGCAATTCCATTCACGATCCATTCGGTTACCGCCCGGGTGTGATACAAGCGGGAGCGGTGGCAGGTGACGCGCACCGCAATAGCCTGGCCGCGCTGAAGAAATTGCTCCCAACACAAACGCGCCGTGCCCTGGCGCAGCATCGTTTCTTTGGAGGCATGAAAGGTACCCATTCGCACAATCACCCGGCTGGCCGTGCGCAGGTGCAGGTTGAGACGGCACAGATCATCCAAAGGACCCACCAACTCGATCCCGCCGGCATCCTCGCCCGCCTCCTCTTTGCCAGACAAAGCAGGCGGCGCTTCAAATTTTAAGCCCAGGTCAGAAATCTCCTGGCGCAAGAAAGGTTCCAACCCAGGCGGGCAAACCACATAGATTGGGTAGGTCATTTCCGATCTCTCCGGTGGGAATCCTCGTTATCTTCTGCTACTATGATCTGCTTCTGGAGCGACTTCTTGTGCAGATCCTTTTCAACAAACAGCGGCTCGCCGGTGAAAGGATCCCTCTCGGTGTAATACATCAAGCTGGCATACGTGGAAGGCGTAGGAGTAAAAATCTGTACTTGCTCGGGATGGATTTTCAGCTTGTCGCTGACGAACTGTTTCAACTGCCGCATTTCCCCGGCGGAGCAACCAGGATAAGCAGCGATCAAGTAATAAGTCAGGAATTGCTGTTTCTCTGCCTGGTGGGAAAGCTGGTCGAACCGGCGTTTAAATTCGATCAAGGCCGCCGTCTTCGGCTTTCCCATGCGGTGCAGCACAGAGGAATTGGTATGCTCAGGGGCCACTTTGAGCTGCCCCGAGACATGCTTTTCGACCAATTCCTTAAGATATGCTTGTCCACATGAATGATCAGCCAGGATCATGTCATAGCGCAGCCCCGAGGACACAAAAACTTTCTTGACTCCCTTGATCTTACGAATGCGTTTCAGCAGGTCGATCTGCGGAGCATGATTGATCTTAAGCGCCGGGCAGATTTCCGGGTACAAGCAGCGCCGGTCATCGCAGACGCCCTGCAATAGTTTTTTCTGGCACTCAAATCCATACATGTTGGCGGTTGGCCCGCCCAGGTCGAATATATAACCCTTGAAATCCGGCCGCGCAGCCAACTTTTCAGCTTCGGCCTGGATTGAGACTGGGCTGCGCCATGATACGGTGCGGCCCTCATGCACCGCGATCGCGCAAAAGTTGCACTCGCCATAGCAGCCGCGGTGGGTTGGAATCGAGAATTGTATTGTTTCCAACGCCTTGACCGTTCCCTGCTGCTCGTAAAAAGGATGCTGCTGCCGTTGATAATCGAGAGCATAAACGGCATCAAGCTGCTTCTGCGAGAGTGTAAAAGCCGGTGGGTTCTGCACCAGATAACGATCGCCATGCTGTTGACACAGGCCGCTGGCTGTTAGCGGATCATTGTTATGGTAAAAGGTGTGGAACATTTGGATGAAGGCAACTTTCTCCTGGGCCACCTGCTCATACGAAGGAAGGTGCACATAACCATCCACCGGCTGCCGGGCAATGTAACACAGGCCACGAACCGTCTGTGGCGTGAGGGATTCACCACTGGCTTGCTGCCGGCTCAAAGCCTTTGCCAGCTCAACGACTGAGGCTTCTGCCATGCCATACAACAAGTAATCGGCCTTGGCATCAAACAGAACCGAACGACGGATTGCATCATCCCAATAATCATAATGAGCCACCCGGCGCAACGAAGCCTCGATGCCTCCCAATACGATCGGGCAGGTATGTTTATAGTAACGCCGGATCAGGTTAGCATAGGCTATCAAAGCCCGATCAGGCCGGCGGGTATTGGTTCCGCCGGGAGTGTAGTCGTCCGATCTGCGTTTCTTTTTCAAGGCAGTATAGTTCGCCACCATCGAATCAACACTGCCGCCGGTTACGCCCCAGAACAAGCGCGGCTCCCCCAGGCGGGTTATATCTGCAGGGGAATCCACTGCCGGTTGGGCCAGGATACCCACCTTGTACCCGGCCTGCTGCAACACGCGCCCAATGACCGCCGCACCGATAAAAGGGCTGTCGATATAACTATCGCCGGTTATCAGGATAATGTCCAACGAATCCCAACCGAGCGTCTTTACTTCAGCAGGCGTAGTTGGCAAGAACATCATTTCAACCGGGTCTGTCGATCCTAAAAAGTCGTGAGGGGGCTTTATTCCAGGAGAACACAGCATCCCTGTGAGCCAATTTGCTTATGGAACGTCATCAACATCTCCTGTTTTGCACACAGAACACCTGCAATTGTACTCTATTTTCTCCACTTGAATTTTCTTGCCAGATGTCCTGGCTGCTAATGCGATCCTGCGCCTCTTCGCTCCTTGGGCGTGAACACTCTTGGGATTTCGAAGCAGTAGCGAAGAGTATTGAGCAGACAAGCGACCCGAAACA
>CAZVRZ010000235.1:0-6159 GCA_964629965.1 uncultured Anaerolineaceae bacterium | reverse complement strand
AAATCCGCGGCATACAAACTCTCGCTCGGTTCCAAGATTTTCCCCCTAACTATACCCCATTCCATGACACGACGCAATTTATTGTGCACTCGAATTTAACTCGTCTACCTGTCCATTGTCTAACAGAAAGTAAAACGCCACATCTCCCCGCAAATGCCCATACCTGGCCAGCCAGCGCTTGGGCACCTCGATGTCATTCCCAAATACCAGGAACTTGCACCGGGCCGGCGTCTTTTCCAGCAGCCAGACGTGCTCAGCGATGATCGAGAACTTCGCCGGCGGCAGGTGCTGTCCGTTGACCAGGGTGTAATACTTGGCGTCGCCAACGATATCACCATCCGGGGAAACCAGGTCAAACAGCTTTGGCACGCCGGCTACCTGCCCAGGCCGGAGCGGTACGCCAAAACGCTGGCTGAAAACCTGTCGCACCAGGTCTTCGAATTGAGCAGCGTTCAGCTTGGGCAAGGGCGTGCTTGGGGCGGCACGGCCAGGGCTTTGCAGCAGGCTTTCAGGAGATTCGCCAACAAAGAACACCCATTCATAGCCATCCCTGCGACTGGCGATCTTGCCCTTACGCTTGAGCTCCTGGGTGATCATGTAAACCTGTTGATGGGGTTCGATGCCGGTGGCCTCACGGATCTGAGCATTGGTCGCACCTTGCGGGCCGGCTGACCACAAATAATCCAGCACGCGTTCAACGTTGGTTTTCATCACGCTTTACCCTCCACCAGGCGCGCCAGGCTGTTTTCCAGGGCGTTCAGCGCCCTGGAAATCCGGTTGGCAAGGTCAAACAGCGCTTCTTCGGGATAGGGGTCACTCTTTTCCGGGTCATCCCACTGGCGGGGCAATCGGATAACCTGCCAGGCTTTGAAGGTCACCCTTTCCAGGCCAAGCTGGCCATCGTCCAGCAGCTTCACGCTGGCCTGGATCGGATCGCTGTAAGCACAAATGGCCCCGTCTTCTTCGTAACCGGTTGGCAAGAGCGCCTGCAGCTCATCGCTGGCCTGCCTGACCCAGGGCTGCCACTGGGCCAATGGCGGCATAGGGTACACGGTCCCGTAAACCACACCCGCAGACAGGCTCACATCCATCCGCAGCCTTGGGGGAACGGTATCATCATCGTGAATGCCAAAATCGCCGAAGATCTGCATCAGCATATCTTCTTCCGTTGTTTCGTAGCGCGCCGAGAGCACGGCATCCCAATCCCATTCGATGGTGGCGGTCAGGTGAAAAGGCTTACATTTGGGATTCGGCCTGCCGTAAATGATCAGCTCATACGAGCGGCTCATATCCCGCAGGTTGACCCGCTCGGCGGGGCCAATCGGGTAAGGGATTTGCAGGCGCGCCGCTTGCAGCGCATCATGCCACAGGTCGCGGAATTCTTGATAGTTCATTGCTTGTGCTCCTGGGTTAATTTTACGACGAAAAATGCCGAGCTTATAGCCTTCTACCATACCAATTACGCGACGGGTTTTCGTAAAAAGCATGCACACAACCTGACTTGTATGGTTTGTTTACCAGGTGGGGCAAACCACCCAAAAGGGGTTAGAATCCAGTTATGGCACATAAAAAGGGCGACCTCAACCAACAGTTCAAGCAGATATGGCTTCGTTTCAATGCCAACATCGTCGCGCTTTGGATTTTTAGCCACGAGATTGCCCGGCTGGCAGGGGATTGGGATAAGCAACTGGTGCATAAGATGGCTGAGGAAATAGCCGATCTTTTTGGCGACGATCTTGCAGAGGTCGAAAAGGATATTAGCGAATTTATCCCCTCAGCAGATACGTTGGAAGTCGAGCCAGATTATCGGGAAAATGCCAGCGCCCGAGAAATCATTGAGGCGTTTCAATCAGGCGAATTCAAACAGCGGGCGTTACATTGGCTGTATGAAAACCCCAACAAAGGTTTTCAACTATTGGATGTGATGAACTCTGCCTTTGAACAGCCGCCTGCAAATGGGATCATCCTACGCCGCAGCGCTTTGGTCAGCCTGGTCGGTTTCCTGGAACTGTTAGTTCAGGATTTATACACGGTGTATTACGCCAGTACGGGCGCTGCCAATGTGGACAGCCTGGTCAAGAAAGCGATGGGCGGCGGCTGGAAAACCCGCCTTGAATTCTTCAACACACTTGGCGTGGATGTTGGCTTGTTTGGCAGCACGCTGGATGAGATTGTTGAAATTGCCCATCGCCGGAACCTGATCGTGCATAAAGATGGGGTGATTGATCGGGGCTACCTGGAGAATGTCTCCCCCAGTTATGTGCAGACAAAAGGTTTTGTCGCCGGGCAGCGGCTATTGGTTCCAACTGCTTACCTGGAGTGGGCGCTTGAAATGGTTCACTTTTTGGGCGCAGCATTGCACCAGTTGTGCTGGCGCAGTTGGTGCGATGCTCCACATAAGAAAGCGGATGATCTCTACCATGCGCTCATCTTTTCGGCATTACGGCATGAGCGTTATCCAATGGTGGTCTTATTGAATAACTTTGCCGATCATCTGAGCCTGGGCAAAGATGCCCGACTGGTGTCGTGGGTTAACCATGCCATCGCTCTGCGCGAGATGGGGCAGAAATCAGATGCGCAACAAATCATCGGGCTGCTCAAGCGCTCTCGCCCCAATTGGAAGATCAGAATCGCGATTGCAGTTCTATCAGATGATGATGTCAACACGCGCTTGCTGCTAAAGCGCGCTCGTGAACAAAACAAACTCCAAAAGATTTCTAAAGATTGGCCGTTGTTTAAACCCCTGTTTGGCCAGGCCTGGTTTGAAAATGCTTTCAAGCTGGAGCAAAATCCGCCCCACAGGAAGCAGCACTAATTGGGACGATCCCAGGGTGAAAATAATTTCGTACCAAGCGCTATTAATATCCCATCCGTCTCAGCAACTCTTCAAGTTCAAGGTGAGCTGCTCGAATTTCATCCTCTGAGAAACCCTGTAACTGGCTAAAGTGATTCTCGAAGCTATAGATTCCTACTGAGACCAAAGATGGTATTACGCCCAATTCGACTGCAACTGCATTCTGGATGATTGGCATCCTTAATTCCTTCTTCCACCCACTTGCGTCATCATTCTTGAACAACCAGGCGGCATATCCATCGCCTGAGCCCATATCGATTCTATTGATCTGCCCTGTAATCTTGTAGGAATCCCAGTATCGCGTCGTTAGAGGTACCGTAACGGTAATTCGCTTTTTAATGACTGGCCATCCCAACTTTTGGTATTCGGTTACATACCAGAGAAAATCATCAACCGTTTTTTGGCATATCCTGCGATTCTTGAACCTTTCAAGGTTAGTTTCCAAATAATCCATCCCCATTTGGGCATTTGAAGTTTTATGGTATTCGTAGATGGCATTCTTCAAAACGCTGAAGTACGAATAGTTGCCTCGACGCTCAAATCCCGCGTCCCGTTTTGACTTGTAAGCAATAGGATCACGACGGATTTCTTCAAGCTCGGTTAGCGATATTTTTAGCATCATTTCATCCCATAAGTTTTTTAACTTCGGGGTACCGATTAAAGACAGCCAATGCTTCATCAGCAAATCGTCGGTACATTTCGACCGTTTTATTGGCATCAAAATAATCGGTCACCAATTCGGGGAATTTTTCCTGTAGCTTCGCTAAGGAACAATCATCATGGAAAATGGTAATAAATTCGCACAGTTCTACAAGGTTCCGCTTTCCATCGTTATCGGGGTCAAGGTTGGCTACATCTGTTCTCAAAAGGTCCGCCTGGTATTCTTGGAGGTTAATGTCGTTACTTTCTAACGCAATTCGTCGCACCAGGCAAGGGACACAAATACCGCAGTGATGAAATTGGTTCGAAACCCTCGATGCCCTCCAACAACTTACCGTTTTCCCAATAACATCGGTGTGCTTTGGAATAATCTGTTTGACGACTTCAGCCTTCGTCATGTACAAGAACGGGTTTTCAATCTTTATGGTGTAACTTAAAACGCTTGATAATATTGTGGACATCATGGATACAAATTCGGGGTGAGCTGTATGGGTTGAGAAAGCGCTGATCCTGCCGGCAGATAGGGGCAAATGAATGGCCATTTGTCCGTTTTCCGCAATCATAACCAGCTCATGAATCCCTCGCCTTCGGGCGACCAGGCCTGCCAGGGTCAGAAACATAAAAGACCTGGTTCTTTGTGTGTCTTCGCGTTCTTTGTCGGATGGAAAGGCAAATCCTTTTGATGGTTTATCCATTCCGGTAATACGAAACGAAAGTCGTGTTAACTGGTTTGGGTATGAATCCCCCAAATATCTAAACAGTTCTTCTTGTGTTCCCGAAATAACTTGATTAGCTGTTACGTGGCTGACGAGTTGGACTTGCTCTCCACATTTAGCGAGCGAAACTGCGGCCGAGAAAGAATCTAATCCACCCGAGAACAATAAAACCTTACCTTGGTTTTTATCTTCCCAATTTCTTGTACGCTCGGGTTGGCCTTCTCTTGTGACAAAATTTAGCCTCCAGGCATCGTGGCTAAGAACATGTAGCGCGAATTCTAAATCATCCCTTACATTTTTGAAAATGGCAAGATTTGTAACAGGAATGGTAAGACTGATATTTCTGGTAAATCGCTGTTGCTGCCCCCTTTTTATCGCTAAATCGGATGCAAAGATAGCTGATCCCAAAATTAACAGGTCTTCTTCCAAAGTTGTCGGCTCACCGAACTCTGCAGAAAATTCCTTTTTGCCCGTATAGAGATTTATATCAGGACCAAGCCCCAAAACATCTACCTGATTATCCAACTTATCAAAAATAACGGCTACTTTGTCCATGAAGTTTACTTTGCCCCTGCAAGGTGTGAAGTTACATCATCTACAAAAGATTTCCAATTACTTGGGTCGCTTAAGTTTCCTGTAGGTTTTTTTACGGCAGTGACTTTTGATGCAACTTCCTGGACTAAAGATGTTTTGAATGCGGTAACATCACGGACGGTTTTTATCTTATCCGCTAATCCGACAAAACCGGGTATATCGCGCGATACCAAATAATTGCTGGCTTCTGAAAATAACGATTTGACAAAGGCGTCGATCCGATTCTCCCCAGTGGTGAATGATATAACGGCTGCTCGGTTGGCGATATCGCCCACAAGAGATGCTTGCCCTGACGACACCATTAGCCGCCGGATTTTTTGTCCCACTTCCACTGGAGAACTGGCATTGCTAACGATTTCCACGCATTGGGCTATTATCGGCCGACCTAAATCGTTTACGAGACCGCCGGCTGGCTCATTAGCTGATGCTCTCCATATTTCCTGGACCGTTCTTTGAAGTGAAACGCCAGGGTGCATATAAGCTGTTTCAACTGCGCTCCAATTGGTGGTCTTTGGTGAACGCTGGTTCACTGAAGTACCCATGCTCACTCCTCAGTGTTAGGAATTATTCGATCCTTTTGAATTAGATGAATTTCATCTTCTACCTGGTTCAATTCGATTACGGGATTTGTAAATACCTTTCTCCAGTTTATTGAACGCCGCAATGAAGGGGACTTAGCTAACACTTTGATCAATTCAATAATCATGTCCGACTTCAGAAAAATCAAAGGAACGCCTGCGGCAGCCTGTAGTTCCCTTGATCGGCTTTCCAAAGTTGGCTTTTGGTGAGGAAAATCCCAGGAGATCACAATGAAAGCATTCAGCGTGAAAAATTGGTTATATCTTTTTCGAAAGTCAGAAACGTATGATGAAAATTGGCGGATAGTATCTGCTGTGACCTCATAGCCGCCTGAATAAGCTTTTGCATCGTAAAGAGCAGTAAATCTTTCATTTTGCCAAACTATGCCATCTGGGCGAGGTTCAAATCTCCTTACCTGACCATATGGGATTACCCTACTCCCAAAGATGAATTCCAGAGCATTGCGAACGTATTTTTCAAATAAGTCATCTGCTTTCCCACTCACTCCACTTGGAAGCTGATTGCGTCCTAGTTGGCTAATATGCATTGCAAATTCAGCTTCCAGCGGGCTCAAGCTAAATACTGGCCCTCCAAACAAGTTGATAAAACGTTCCCAATCTATGCTGGGGTGGCTTGTGTTTATATCAGGGCTTATGATGACTAAAGTGGCGCCCTTGTGGTTTGCTGCAACTTCAGCTGCTTGTATTTCACCATCACCTGGATCATGTTCGAATAAGGCGAAACAATATTTGTGCC
>CAZVRZ010000234.1:3621-6291 GCA_964629965.1 uncultured Anaerolineaceae bacterium | reverse complement strand
ACCAGGGACCCGACGGACGTGCCGACTACCATATGCACGGGCACCCTGTGGGATTCCAGAACTTTCAAAACGCCAATGTGCGCAAATCCCTTCGAAGCCCCCGCGCCCAGCACAACGGCGATTTTGGCCGGTTTGGCCGGCGGCGGAGGGGTGACCGTGGCGGTGGCGGCCTGTTTTCCCACGTTGCAGGCCAGCGCCGGCATTGCCAGTGCCAACAGGATGAGGATGGTGCGGTTGAATTTGAGTTTCATGGCTGTTCTCCTTTTGCTGAATAATCTATAACATGATCATACCAGAAGAGCGTCAAAGAAACGTCAAGAAGATAAAATTTTGCTGATCGCCTTGGGGAAAATGGATATACAATGAAAACAGGAGGCGCGTATGAAAAAGCTTTTTCTATCGATCGGCCGGATTCTCCTGGCGGGCCTAGCGATCTGGCTGCTGCCAGGGCTGCAGGGCGCGCAGGACGGTGGCCGGGCTGCTGTTCTGGCGGAGGATGACGGCTGGTCTGCGCCGGTCAACCTGTCGAACACTGCCGGCAGTTCCTATGCGCCGCGGCTGGCGCTGGATGGGCGCGGCACGCTGCACCTGGTGTGGCAGGATTGGATCGATACCGCGCCGCATTGGGCCTATATTCTATATGCCAACAAGCCTGCCGGGGGCGCATGGTCGGCTGCGGATTATCTGCCTGCCCACAACCAGGGGAACACTCCCGCGCTGGCGGTGGGCGCAGACGATGTGCTGCACATTGTGTGGTCGAATGCGCAGAGCAATATCAGTACTATCTATCGCCGCCCGGATGGGTTGTGGTCTGCGGTGACCGATCTCACCACTTCGGGCAGCGCCTATGACCCAGATGTGGCCGTGGGTAAGAACGGCCGCACCCAGGTGGCCTGGCGCGAGCGATTTGGCCCCTCTGAAAACGCCATCTATTACCGTGCCATCCAGGCGGACGGTTCCTGGGGCGCGGCGGAGATGGTCTCGACCGAGGGGGGCAATGCGACCACGCCAGCGATCGTGGTGGATGCGGCTGGCGCAACGCATTTGCTGTGGTATCACCCGGACAGCGGCGATACCTATTATGCCTTCAAGCCGGTGGGCGAGGCCTGGGCAGCGCCCCAGGGACTGCCTTTCAGACCCTGGTTATACAGCACGGAACAATTCGCCAGCGACTCTCAAGGCCGGCTGCACCTGGCCTGGAGCGAGACCGATGGGAACAGCGGGAGCAGCCAGGTGTTGTCTGCGACCAAGCCGCTGACCATGACCGAGTGGTCGGAGCCAACAGCGGCAGCTGGCGGAACCTATCCCTATTTCAGCGCCAATCATGTTGCGCTGACCATCGATGGGCAGGACAACGTGCACCTGGCCTGGGAAGGCAGCGGCCGGCTGTGGTACGGCCTGCGCGACACCGATGGGAGTTGGCTTTCTCCCAGCGGCGTGCACAGCAGCTCGACCGGCTGGCACGGCTTCGACGAGAGCCTGTCGCTGGCAGTGGACACGCGCGGCAACAAGCATATCGCCTGGGATACGGGCATCGAGGGCGATATCTGGTATGCGGGCCTGCAAGGAACCCCGCCCGTAGAGACCCTGCTCACCCCGGAGGGCGGGCGCTTGAAATCGGCCGGGGCGAGCCTGTCGTTCCCGGCGGGTGCGGTGGTTTCCGATACGCTGGTGACCCTGGCGCCCAAGACAGCGCTGCCGCCCGGCAGCCTGCTGCCGGTGCTGGGGTATGACCTGGCCGCCGAGCGCCTCAGCGACGGTGCGCCGCTGGCTGCCTTTAGCCGGCCCTATACGCTCACCCTTGAATACACAGAGGACAAACTGCCGCTGATCGAAAGCAGCCTGGCGCTGTATTGGTGGGACGGCGCGCAGTGGGCCCGCGATCTGAGCGGCAGCCTGGAGATTGACCTGAACCGGCTCACGGCGCATCCCAGCCGGGTGGGTTTGTTTGCCCTGTTGAGCGAAACGATGCGGGTGTTCGCGCCGCTGTTGACGAGGTGAAAGAGGGCGGAGATTGCTTCAGGCCGTCTTTCCGTTGTAAACCTTGATCTCGCGTTCGACAAAGACGTCTTTGCGCAGAAAGCGTGCCAGCACGCCGCGCAAGATCCAGGTGAATTTCCAGCTATCACCTTGCGCGCTGGGGGAGCAGCCCGGCGGCAGCGCTACCTGGAATGGCAGGCGCAGCTCGCGGCCCGGCTCAAGATCGGTCTTGCCGGCGAGCTTGACGGTAACTACCTCTTCCTTGTCCAACCCATAATCGTAGGTGACTTCTTCCCGACGTACCAGCTCCAGCCGCACCTGAGTCGCATCGAATTTCTGCAGTGGGCGGATCAAGAGCTCGCCCTTGATCGCGCTGTCTGCCATCCAGGATTCGCTGGGCAGCTCCACGAACATCTCGGCCTGTTCTGCCTCGCCGGTCTTGCCAACCAGGTCGAGCGGCGCTTCTGCCACCGGGGGAGCCAACACGATCACGTTGGTCTCGGCGTTGAAATCGGCAGCCAGCTTGCGGTCGATCCTGGCTTTCACATTCCAATAGACCTTGATGATCTTGCCATCGATGGTGGGCGGGGCGGGATTGGGAATAACGGCGGTAAAGGTGTAGGTGTGTTCCTGTCCGCCGGCGAGCGTCTCTTCAAAAGCAAAGGCCAACCGGTCTATTTCGTGTTCATC
>CAZVRZ010000234.1:682-3611 GCA_964629965.1 uncultured Anaerolineaceae bacterium | reverse complement strand
GCTCGAAGTGCTGCCATCCGAGTCGGTAGTTTGCTCCATGCTTTGGAAGTCGTATTGCTCGGCCCACTGCAGCACCACCAGGCCCTGCCTGGCCTTCACGTCTTTGTCGGATTGAAAATGAATGACGGCGGTCAGGGTTTCGCCAGGGTAATAGACGCCGGATGGGCGGTCCAGGGTGACTTTCAATGAATCCGATTTGCCTTTAAAGATGTTGAACATGTGTGCTCCTTTTGAAATGGCGAGAGAAGATGAGATAGATCGGGGTTGTTCTTGTAGATGATCATAGCATATCAGGATGCTCTTTGCAATCCGGGGTGGTTTTTTTAAGGCCTCTTGGTTTTTATTTCGTTGTCTTGTGCCTGGGCATGGAACGCGAGCAGGCCTTCCTGGCGCTGGAACAGGTGCGCCGGGCGGTCAGCCTGCGGGCCATCAAGACCCCGCAAGGCCAGGCGGTGGGTCAGCTAGCCATCAGCGGCGGCGTGGCGGCTTTCCCCGTGGATGGGCGCACGCACACCGAGCTGCTGACCAAGTACGGCGTCAACGATATCGAGTCCTGATGTTTTTGTGATCATGGGGAAACATCGTTCCATCAAGATCATAAACAGTCTTAAAGAAGCGCGGCGCGCAGTTGTCGCGAGAGAGCGTTGAACTCGGGCAGGTAGCGGGTGTCTTCGTCGCGCGGGCGCGGCAGGGTCACTTCCAGGTCCAGGCGCAGCCTGCCGGGACGGGCGGTCAGCGCCAGCACCCGGTCGGCCAGCAGCAGCGCCTCTGAGATGGAGTGGGTCACCATCACCACCGTCTTGCGGCGCGCCTGCCAGATGTGCAGCAGTTCGCTGCCCATGCGCTCGCGGGTCAGAGCGTCCAATGCGGCGAAGGGCTCGTCCATCAGCAGCACGTCGGGATCGTGCACCAGCGCCCGGGCAATGGCCACGCGCTGCGCCATGCCGCCCGACAAGTCGCGCGGCAGGCTGTTTTCGAAACCCTGCAGCCCGATCCAGGTCACCATCTCCTGGGCCTGCTGGTGGGCCTTTGCACTGGGCAGCCCCTGCAGTTCCAGCGGCAGGGCGATGTTCTGCAGCGCCGTGCGCCAGGGCATCAGGTTGGACTTTTGAAAGACCATCCCCACTTTGCGGGGCGGCCCCTCCAGGCGCCGGCCCTGGGACCAGATCTCTCCCTGGCTGGGCTTGAGCAGTCCCGCCAGGGCGCGCAGCAGGGTGGTCTTGCCGCAGCCCGAGGGGCCGATCACGCAGACGAATTCCTGCGGTTTGACTGCAAACGACAGCCCCGCCAGCGCCCGCAGCCCGCCGCTGCCATCGGGGAAGACGGTGTGCAGGTCGCGCACCACCAGGGCGGCCTGTGGGTCGATCTCCATCTCAGGCGGCTTATTTGACAAAGTCATTGGTGAAGGCCCGGCTCACGTCTTGCGGCGCGCTCAGCAGGCCCATCTCCAGCAGCACGGTTTGCATGTTCTCCCAGGCCTGCGGGTCGGCCAGGCCGAGCTGCTCGGCCTGCCAGAACTGCATCGAAACCGCCAGCACTTCTTTCTGGATAGCGGGGTCGGCCTGCTCCAGGTTCTCGACGTATTTCTTGCAGATCTCGTAGGCTTCGTCCGGGTCGTCCAGCGCGGCCCGGATGCCTTTGAGAGTGGCCTGCACCATGCTGCGCACCAACTGCGGGTTCTTGGCCAGGGTGGTCTCGTTGGTCAGCAGCCCGTTGGAGGCCAATTGAACGTAATCGGCCACCCGGATGACGTCGATGGCGTAGCCCTGGGCGCGCAACTGCACCGGTTCGTTGGCCACGTACACCACCACGGCCTGCTCCTGCCCGGCAACCAGCGCCTCCACCTGGTTGAAGCCGATCGAGTCCAGCGTCACGTTGCTCTCTTTCAGCCCGCCGGCGTTGAGCAGGGCGCGCAGCCCAATGTAGCTGGCGCCAAAGGTGCCGGGCAGGCCGATGCGCTTGCCGGCCAGGTCTTGCGGCGTGCGGATGCCTGCCTCGCTCAGGGCGGCCACGGCCACCGGGTAATCCTGGTACCAGCCCAGCACGTGCACCACCGGCAGGCCCTGGGCGCGCGCCAGCAGCACCTGCTCGCCGGAGACCAGCGCAAACTGCAGCTCGTTGGCCCCCACCAGCGCCACGCCGTCGGTCTCGAAGCTGTAGTCGAACTCGATCTCGATACCGGCCTCCCGGAAAAAGCCCTTCTCTACGGCCACGTAGAAGGGCGCATACTGCACGTTGGGGATATAACCCATCGGCAGGCGCAGGTGGGTGAGCTCGGCGGGGGCGGCGGGCGACTTTTGACAGCCTGCAACCGCCGGCAGCAGGGCCAGCGCCAGTGCTACCAGCAGCAGGCGAAAGACGAGGAAATGACGTTTCATATTTTTCTCCTTACTCCTCCAGGTTATGGGCGGCGCGGCGCTGCCAGGCGAGCAGGCGCGCTTCCAGCCAGATCACAATGCCATACAAGGCCAGCGCCATGAACACCAGCGCAAAGACGGCCACGAACACCAGGGCGGTATCGTACATGCCGCGCCCCACGTTGATCAGGAAGCCCAGGCCGCGGTCCGCCCCGGCGAATTCGCCCACCACCGCGCCGATCACCGAAAGCGTGGCGCCGATGCGCAGCCCGCCCAGGAAGACCGGCAGCGCGGCGGGAATCTCCAGCAGGCGAAAGGTCTGCCAGCGGGTGGCGCGCAGCGAGCGCATCAGGTCATAGAGATCCTCCGGCGCCGAGCGCAGGCCCACCATGGTGTTGACCAGCACCGGGAAGAAGACGATCAGGGCGCAGATCAGCACCTTGGAAAGCATGCCCGATTTGAACCAGATGACCAGCAGCGGGGCAATGGCCACGATGGGGATGGCCTGGCTGGCGACGATGTAGGGCGAGAGCAGCTTTTCCAGCCGCCGGGACTTGGCCAGCAGGTAGCCC
>CAZVRZ010000234.1:0-672 GCA_964629965.1 uncultured Anaerolineaceae bacterium | reverse complement strand
CAGCAGGGTGGCGCTGCTCAGGCCCAGCGCCATGCCCGCTAGCACCTCGGCCAGCGTGACGGCGGTGTGCAGTCCCAGGCTGCCATCGGCCGCGGCGGCCAGGAAACGCCGCCAGACCTGCCCCGGCGCCGGCAGGATGAAGGCCGGCAGCCCGCCGAAGCGCGTCGCCAGCTCCCAGCCCAGCAGCGCCAACAGCAGCGACAGCCCGCCGAGCAGTCCGCGCCGGGAAGGGTTCATCAGGATGTTGATGGCAGCCGGTTTCTTCATAAAAAACAAAAACCCCAGGCAAAACGCACCTTGGGGCAGGCAGGTTGTACGTCAGCGGCGCGCGGAGGAAGCCTCTTTGTCGCCGCAAGCCTTCTTTCATCCGGACTATACCGTCGGCTCCGGAATTGCACCGGATCGTATGCGCAGGCACTCGCGGGCTGTACCGCCGATCGGGAGTTCAGGCCCGCTGCAAGCTGGCCTGTCACCCTGCCCCGAAGGTTGATTGGATCACTGGGAGAAATTATAACTGAAACGGGAGTCTTGTCAAACGGGATAGCCTCTGCTATAATGCCGGCACGTCAGGGCGCGTAGCTCAGTTGGTTAGAGCGCACGGTTCACATCCGTGAGGTTCGGAGGTTCGAGCCCTCTCGCGCCCACCACAATGTTAAAGAAGGCCCCACTCTC
>CAZVRZ010000233.1:0-6417 GCA_964629965.1 uncultured Anaerolineaceae bacterium | reverse complement strand
GGCTCGACGCCCAATTGCAGCGCGTTTCCGAGGAGTTGGGTACTGCGCAGGAAAGCCGTATCCGCGAGTTGATGCGCTCGTTCGATGGGCAGGTGGTGAATGGCTCCATTTTCGGCGTCTCTAACCAGATCACATTACCCAAATTCGACCAGATCAGCGAGTATCTATCGCCGGACGGCCAGGTGCAGCTCGATGCCATAGGGCAGGCCCTCGGCGGGCCGCAATGGATCGTCGAGGTCAAGTGGCGCACCAAGCGGGTTGGCAAGAAAGAGGTAGAAAGACTGCTGGCCCATGCCCGGGCTGAGTCGGCGCAGGGGTGGTTCATTTCTCGCGCCGGGTTTACCGATGATGCAGCCGAATGTTCCCGAAGGGAAGGGCTGTTATTTTCAGATGGGCAGGCTATTCATATCCTGGAATTATCACTAAAAAAAATGATGGTCATAGGTTGACCGATAATATGGGACATGTTCTTATGGGACAATCGACTCAAGTAAATGTCCCATAACCGCTTATAGGTATCCCATAAAGCCTACACAATCGGAACAGTCATCAAATGGGACATCGCATTGTTTGGCTGCCCCGATTCGGGTTTTGATTGTCCCGATTTGTATTCCGAAGGTATAATCTCCCGCATGGAACTCTTCACCCACGCCCACGAAACCCGCATGCGCAGCGAAGCCCCCCTGGCGGCGCGCATGCGCCCGCGCACCCTGGACGAGTTCGTCGGCCAGGAGGATATCCTCGGCCAGGGCAAGCTGCTGCGCCGCGCCATCGAGGCCGACCGGCTGTTCTCCTCCATCCTCCTGTGGGGTCCGCCCGGCACCGGCAAAACCACCCTGGCAATGTGCATTGCCAACACCACCAAATCACATTTCGAGACGCTCTCGGCGGTGCTGGCGGGCAAGGCCGAGCTACGCGAGGTGATCGACCGCGCCCAGGAGCGGCGCAGGCTGTATGGCACCAAGACCATCCTCTTCGTGAAGGATGTTCGAGAAGCACTTAATTGGGCTGTATAGGCAACGGGATGGCTCACCTGTCGCTGGGACGGGCGAGACGAGATGGCTTGAAATCGCTTTTTCTGCGAAATGGACACCGCGGACCCGCACCGAAGGCGGTCAGGTGGAGCCGATGTTGGGCGGGTGCAGGTTACAGTTGGTAGTGCACAATACGATGTGCCCGCTGCACCATCTTGAAGGCCCCAGCTAGTTTATAGGCCAGGCGATACCCAAGGTTGAGACGGGCCAGGTCAGGATCGTCAGTGAAATACCACTCCTCCAGGAGGCGAAGGCCGGGTGCCCAAGCCTCAAGTTCACACGGGTCATCCATGCCCCAGCCGATGGTTGCACCGGTGTATTTCAGCGAGGGGTGCTTGGTGGCCGCGCGCGCTGTCAGCCGACTAAACACATCAGCGATCATCCGACAGCCTGGAAAGGTCTCGTGCAATCGGAGCACCAGTCGCCGTACATCGGCCTCGCCTAGATACATCAGCAATCCTTCCGCCACCACTAGCACCGGCCGCCCGCCCGATGTGACTGTATTCACCCACTCCAGGTCTGTCACAGAGGCGGCGATTAGGTGGTAGCGCTCGTTTCCTGTGAAGAACTGGCGGCGGAGCTCTACCACCGGTGGCATGTCCAGGTCGCACCAGTTGACGCGACCGTCATCTACGCGCCAGAAGCGGCTATCCAGACCGCAACCCAGTTGAAGCACTACGCCGTCAGGATGCTCAGCCAGGAAGTCTCGTGTGACGGCATCTAGCTTCTTGGCCCGCTGGCAGACCAGAACGACAGTCTTGTAGGGGACATGCAGGCTGGTAAAGTCATAGTCCACCTGATTCAGGATATCTTGGGCCATCGGATCAAAGAACAGCGGGTTATTTGGTTGTGCCTTGGCATACAGCGTAATCAGCAGGGTTTCTTGCTCGGGGGTTAGCGTCAATTTGGCTCTCGTGGTCATTAAAGTTCTCTCCTGTGATGGCTGGATTGGTAAGCCCGCCCAACGAGTTGGCTCAGGCGCAGTGGCGGCGATTGCAACACGCTACCCCATTATCGCGCCATCTCTCGAAATTCGTGCACCGTACCCGCAGCGGCGTAGCCGCTGTCGCCTGCAAGCCGGCGTTAGATGCTTTTTACACGTTCCGCGATGATCTGCATAACATCTTGGGGGAGAGGGCCATATTGCTGTGCTTGTGCCAACATATGCACTTGCTCCATATTACGAAAACCTGGTAGGGGTATCGTCAAAGGAGAGCGCGCCCATATCCATCCCAATGCCCCTTGCACATAAGACCGCCCATCACTAGTTAGATAAGGTTCAAGCTCCTGCGCACAGGCCAACACATCCCGAAATTCCTGGTGCTCAAACCATTGTGTCCGAGGGTCATCATCCTCCAACTTCGTCTCTAGCGACCAACGCCCCGTGAGCACGCCCATCAGTAATGGTCCACGGTTCAAACTGGCCAGATCCTGTTCATGGCACAGATCCAGCATTGCTGGATTATCGTTAAAGATGTTCAATCGATGCTCTATGACGGTGCAGTGTTCTCCGTGTGCAAAGAGTTTAGCCCTTACGACATCATCTGTGCTCCAACCATAATAGCGGATCTTGCCAACCCGAACAAGATTTTCGAGTATTTCTATCATCGCCGGAACTCGTTCAAGCGGGTAATCGCGGCGGTGCAATAGATACAGGTCTATGCATTCAATCCCCAAACGACGTAGGCTGGCTTCGCACTTCCGTTCAACGGAACTGGCATCCAAAGACCAGGGGTCTTCCTGGTCTGGCATTGGATCTTCCCCGAACTTGGTTGCCACTACAATACTTTCTCGCCGACCACGCAAGGCTTCACCCAAGATGCTCTCGCTCAAGCCTTGACCGTAGTTATCCGCTGTGTCGAAAAATGTCACGCCTAAATCAACGGCCGCCTGGATTTGTCGAATAGCTTCACACTTCACCTGAGTTGTATCTTGAGGAGTTAAATCATCACGCCATCCCAATCCGGCTATACGGGCCGTACCTAATCCCAATGGGCTTACTTTTACACCACTTCTTCCTAACTTACGCAATTCCATCACTTGCATTCCTCTATCTTAAACCTATCTTTAGTCATTTGCCCAGTCGAATCAAGGTGTACTGATTATAAGATCATCTCGATTGACACACAAGCCCATTGGACGAACTGGGTGTGGTTCATTTTTTTTCGGGAAATTATCCGCAGTTGAACTCGGCCATGGCTCTATTTGTCAGCTCCGTGCTCGAAGGTCTGCAAAAGTAGCAAATTACTTATTGACAAAGCGACCATCGTTCGCTATAATATAAGCGAACGATGGTCGCTTATAGGAGTTAAGCATGCCCAAAGGAATCCCCCTCACCGATGAAGAGTTGGCCCGCCGCCGCGGCGAGATCTGCGCCGCCGCCATGCACTTATTTGTGGAAAAAGGCTTCCCCGAGACCTCCATGCGCGAGATCGCCGAGGCCGCCGGGGTTGGCAAATCCACCCTGTACGACTATTTCCCCTCCAAGGATGATATCATGGTCGCCTACGTGGCGGAGGAAGTGCGCCTGATGACCCTCCGCGCAGAGGAGGTCATCGCTCAGGAGCTGAGCGTCACCGAAAAATTCCGCCGCATCCTGCGCAAACACCTGGATTACTTGCTCGCCAACAAGCTCCTGAGCCTGAAGCTGGGCTACGAGGCCCAGCGTTTGAGCATGGAAAGTATGCAGCGCATCCAGGTGCACCGCCATGCCTACCAGGATCTGCTCTGCGAGCTGGTGCGGGAGGGCATTCAGAACGGCGAGTTCCGCCCGGTCAACCCGCTGCTGGCCATCCGCGGCATGTTTGCCTTGCTGACCCCCACCGTCTACACCTCACGTCCCACGGGCTCCCCAGAAGAGATGCTGGAGCAGGCCATAGACCTGCTCTTCAAAGGCATGCAAGCTTGAACAGTGAATACAGGAGGTTCAAAATGAAACCCTACACCCTTTCTCTATCTGATCCACAGGCCGACCTGGCAACCGTCGGCGGCAAGGGCGCCTCGCTGGCGAGGTTATCCCAGGCGGGGCTGCCCGTCCCGGATGGTTTCCACGTCACCACTGCGGCCTACCGCGAGTTCGTCGCCGCCAATGGATTGCAGGCGCGCATCCTGGCGGCGCTGAAAGAGGTGGACCCGGCCCAGCCGGCCACCCTCGAAGCAGCCAGCCAGGCGATTGGCCAGCTTTTTGCCGGGGCCGAGATCCCCGCCCCCCTGGCGGAGGCCATTACCCAGGCCTATGCGGCCCTGCCCGGCGAGAACCCGGCGGTGGCGGTGCGCTCCTCGGCCACCGCGGAAGATTTGCCCGAAGCTTCCTTTGCCGGCCAGCAGGAAACTTACCTGAACATCCACGGCGCGCAGGCTGTGCTGGAGGCAGCCCGCAAGTGCTGGGCCTCCCTGTGGACGGGGCGGGCCGTTGCCTACCGCCTGCGCCAGGGCATTGCCCCCGACCAGGTGGCCCTGGCCGTGGTTATCCAACTGCTCATCCCGGCCGAGGCGGCGGGCATCCTGTTCACTGCCAACCCGGTCAGCGGCAAGCGCGGCGAGGTGGTCATCAACGCCGCCTGGGGGCTGGGCGAGGCGGTGGTCGGCGGGGCGGTGACCCCCGATAGCATCACGGTCGAAAAATCCAGTGGGCGTGTTCTTCAGCGCCAGACGGCCGAAAAGCAGTTTATGACCGTCCGCACCGCCTCCGGCACGCAGGAGCAGCCCGTCCCCGATCCACTGAGGGGCAAGGCGGTGATCAGCGACGCCCAGGCCGCCGAGCTGGCCCGCTATGGAGTACAGATCGAAGAACACTACGCCATGCCCATGGATATCGAGTGGGCGTTGGCCGGCGGGCAGTTTGCCATCCTCCAGGCCCGGCCCATCACGGCCCTGCCGGAGGCGCCGTTGGAATGGAAGCTGCCGCATCCCAAGGGTTTCTATATGCGCACCAGCGTGGTGGATTTGATGCCCGGCCCGCTCAGCCCGCTGTTTGCCACGCTGGGCATCCCTGCTTTGGTCACCCAGGTGTACCCGGTGGGCAGGTATTTGACCCGCGGAGAGCCGGTTCTGCCGGATGGGTATTTCACCACCATTAACACCTATGCCTACATGAATGCTCACTTCGATGTGCGCGCCTGGCGGTGGATTCTCTTCAGCATGTTGCCATCTTACCCGCGCATGCTGCGTGTCATGACCTCGTTCTGGCGCGATGAAGTCTGCCCGAAATACCAGCAGGCCGTGGCTGCCTGGCAGGAGAAGGATCTTGGGCAAATGAGCTGCGCTGAATTGTGGCAGGGAACGCGGGCGATCATGGATGCGGCCGCCTATTACACCGGCACACTGATGTTTGCCACCATGGGCGCTTCGGCTGGCTCGGAGGGGCTGCTGACAAAAGTCTATGAAAAATTGGCCTGGCGCGCAGGCGACCCGCCCGCCGCGGCCCTGCTGATGGGCTGGGATAACCTCCCCAGCCGAGCCGAGCGTTCGCTCTATGACCTGGCCGTATTCTGCCGAGGAAACCAGGCGCTGGCGGAATATGTGCTGAAGACACCCTCCAGCACGCTGGTGGAGCAATTGATGGGCGGGGCCTCCCCGGCGGAGGTTGAGCCGGGAGCATGGCAGGATCTTGCCCGGCATTTCGACATCCACCTACAAGAGTTCGGGTTCATGGTTTTCGAGATGGACTTTGCCAAGCCGCTGCCGCGCGACCACCCCGAGCCCATGTTGGAGGCAGTCAAGATGTACCTACGCGGCGAGGGCGCCAACCCTCACGAACGGCAAAAGGCTAGCGAACAGCGGCGCATCCAGACCGCCGAGGCCGCCCTGGCCCGGCTGAAGGGCTTGAAGCGCTGGGCCTTCAGCAAGGCGCTCAACTGGGCACAGTCGCTCTCAGCGGTACGCGATGATGCCCTGGCCAAGATTGGGCTGGGCTACCCGCTGATGCGCGAGATGCTGCGTCTCCTGGGGGAGCGCCTGGTCCATGCCGGCGCCATCCAAGAGGGAGGGGATATCTTCTGGTTGGAAAAAGATGAGGTAGACAGGGCCGTCACCGCGTTAGAAAGCGGTGCTGCCCTGGAGAGCCTGCGCCACCTGGTGGATCAGCGCAAAGCCTTCTGGCAGAAGGTCAAGCGGGTGACGCCTCCCACCATGCTGCCGCCCCGCAAGTCGTACCTGGGGTTCAAAACATCTACCTGGCTGGCCGAATCAGAAGACAGCCAGAGTGGGAACGCCCTCAAGGGCGTTCCCACCAGCCCGGGCCAGGTGACTGCCCCGGCGCGCGTGCTGCACGGCCCGGAAGAATTCGACCAGATGCGCCCCGGCGAGGTACTGGTGGCCGGCACGACCACCCCGGCCTGGACCCCGCTCTTTGCCATGGCCTCGGCCGTGGTCACCGACATCG
>CAZVRZ010000232.1:0-6417 GCA_964629965.1 uncultured Anaerolineaceae bacterium | reverse complement strand
ACCACTCAATGGCTTTCCGCCGATGAAACGATCGCTCAGTATAGTGATGATCACACCGATACGACTGGATGAGAGCTACTGCGCACTCAAGTGAGGAATGGCTACCCGCCTTCCTCAATCCTTTGATCAGACGCATGGAACCTTATCACGAGTTAGGCGGCGACCACTTTGATAAACGCCGCCCAGATGTCACAGCAAAAAGACTCGTAAAGGGATGTGATTTTTGCATGGCTTTGGCCAGCGAGATCACTGCCAGCCCCACTCTTATGGGTTATTTGGACACCAACGGAAAATACTGATGCCGCCTTGCTGATAGACCTTTTCTAGGCTACTCAATAACAGGGGATCCGCGGTTTCAGAAAGAATTGCTTGATCCAGAAAACCAGGGAAAGCCCCCAGGTAAATATATTCCTTCGGCCGGGAGCGAAGAAATTCTACCAGATTTTGTCGTTCATCCTCGTTTTGGAGAAACTCTGCCGGACGGCCGGTCATCATTTCAACCCATCCGCCGCCATCAGAGGGGACGATTTTTTGTTTTAATCCTCCCCAATAGTTCGAATTGATCAGGAATCTGGCTCCTTCTGGCGTATTTTCACGTATCCATTGCATGGCCTGCCGATCCGCGGAAGTGTATAAAACCGTTGCTGGGGTAATGATGTTCATTTGAAAAAAGCTGCCTGTAATGGCCAGCGCGGCTAGGCAGAGAAAAGCCCCTTTTTCGCGAAGCGGAGTTTTTCTGTCCGGCATTATGGGAACAGATTTATTTGGGGGTGATCTTCGGAATAGGAGTAACGCCAATTCATGATAAAACAGGCCAGCGAAGATCGCCAGCGGCAAGGATAGAGCCAGGAACAGGTTGGTGTAGCTTGCCAGGGCTTCTCCGAAAAAGGGGGCTTGCAAGGCAATGAACGTGGTCTGAGAAAGAAACCAGCCTCCCACGAGCAGCAACACCTGCCGGTAGCGGAAGGCGGCCAGGATCAGGCCGCTCAGTCCAACGATACCGAGCCATAAACCACCCGACTGGAAATTGATCCGAAAGATTTCAATAAGTTCTATCTCTTCCACGTTTTGGCGACTTTGGGCGATAATGGAGGCAAAAGTTTCTCCAAACCATAATGCCGCAGACCGCAGACCGAGCACCAGGATGCACAGAATGGCGATAGTAGAAGCCAGGATAAACCAGCGATTGAGTTGGACCGTTGGAAATTGAAATTGCCGGCGGGAGGCAGCCGTAAAATAGCCGCCTTGACAGGCACGCCAACCTGCCCATGTCAGCATGAAGGTCAGCCAAAAAGATATCATCCCGTAGTGAGAAAGGAACAATCCCGAAACCAGAATGGCTGCCAGAGCATAGTTAGCCAGTCTCTGTTTTGATAAGGCATACAAGGTGACAGCCAGCGCTCCTGGCAGGAGCGCAATGCCCTGCATGAACGGATAGCGTCCCCAGTTGACTAAGTAGGTTGGCGCTTGAGCAAAAAACCATAACCCAACTGCGCTGGCGAGGTATGAAATAAGGTTCCCATTTCCAGGTTGGAGCACTGGCTCCAGTATTATTTTTGCGAACAAGTACAACGTTAATCCGCTCAACGCGCCGATCCATTGCCCGTATATAAGCATCAATTCCGGGATCGGCAGGTCCGTGATAGCCTGAAGTGCAACCACATTGGCGTGAAAGCCCACGTGGTAGAGCAGGCCGGTAGGCAATTCGCCCGCCTGGACGATGGCTTGAATGGTGTTAGTATGGGTTAACCCATCTACCCACAAAGGAGCCGATAGATCTTCAATCTGCAGCACGCGCACGATGAGTACCAATACAAATAACCCTATCAAGGTCAGCGTGGCGGCGAATCCATGGAGTTGTTTCATATCACTGGCGATAGGTTGATGTGTTGTCTTCGATCGGCTAGCGGAGGTTTGCGGTTGCCTCAGATCGCGCTTGTTAATAAATAAATGCTGAAGCAATCCCTTGAGTGCAGCCAGGAACAGCACTGCCAGGAATGCGCCCTGTAAAGCCGGCGGATCCAGGCGGATATGAAGCGGCGCACACACTGTCCATAAGATCGGCGCTATGCTTACTCCACAGGAAATAGCCATGATTAGCCATTCGACGCGCCAGGCAGTCTTTTCGCCGGGCAAATCACTTCGCGGGCCGGCGTTCAACAAGACCAGCATACTGCCGCCCAGGGTTGCAAAGAACAGGGTGATCACCAGCATCCAGCCTAGACGTCCGCCCGCAGCCAGCAGAGAGCGTAGCCAGCTCGACGCATTGGGAGTAGTATAGGCTCGGAAAGCCAGATCGCGCTTGGTAGGTTGACCGTCTAGATATAAGCTTCCATCGAAATAAGCATCGCTGCGGCTGGCGAGCAGCGTAACCTGGTTGGGTAGGGCATTGGTCTCGAGCAGGGCAAAAAAAGATTGTTGTTCAGAAATCTGAGGAGGAAAAGAGAATGTAACCGCTGGCCCTTCTTGTAAAACACTGAGTGGAAGGCGCGTCACAATCAAGTCGGCGCTGGAAGTGGGCGACTCTCTCAGCCGCAAGATCAGGCTGGCCGAGGAAGTTGGCGCTCCAGGTGCTGCACGTATGAAAAACTGAAGAGCGCTGAGACGGTCTTTATCAGAAACAAAGCTTTGCCCGATTGGATGAGTGGCATCGAAACTACCGGCATATTGTTCAGCCTTTTCCTGACGGGTGAGCAGATCAGGCTTATGGAAATTCCATGCCAGCCCAAGCACCAATGAGATAAATGCCAGGGCCAGTCCCAGGCGAATGAGGCTGACCCTAACAGAAATTCGAGTGGTTACTGGTTGATGTTTTTCAGGCATCTAGCTAAATCAGACCGTAGACGTACTATCTCTCGGCAATGGGCAGATAGACAAAGTGGGTGTACGCTGGCACGCTGTCAGGCAGTTCAAGGGATGGTAAGCCATCTCCGGGACGAATGGGCGCGGCGCTATCCAGATCGAAAGAGACCACGGCCTGTGGGTTGACCGAAAATGTGACCACATAACGCCCGTTTTGGGCGGTGCTGGCTGTATGAATTGAAAAGATCAAGCCGCCGTTGGCATCAGTGATTTGGGTGGGAAAAGTGTAGCCATTGATGATGATGGTAGCCGGGCTGTTGGGTGGAAAGTTTTCAGCCGTAAGGGTGAAGGTGCTGCCTGGTGCTCCATTTGGGTAGCTGATGGTCAACTTTGGCGTGGGAATGTGCCAGATGGCAAAGTTATTGGATGGCTTGCTACCAGCACTAGTAAAACCTCCGCCCACAAAAACCTGGTTGTTGGTGACTGCAATTGCGGTGACAATCGCATCACCGCCGCTGATCCCCGAACCCAGGCGCGACCAATTGCTGCCATCCCAGCGAGCAATAGAATTGGCGTTTACTCCGCCAGCAGTGGTGAATCCGCCGCCCACGTACACGTCACTGCCACTAACCGCAATAGCATAGACTGTGTTGCTGAATCCGCTGCCCAGGGCATGCCAGGCGCTACCATCCCAACGGGCAATGTGGTTGGCGGCGATTCCTCCGGCACTTGTGAAATCCCCACCCACGTATACATCGTTGCCGTTTACCGCAACGACATGAACGCTACCATAGGTGCCGCCACTGACCCCGCTACCCAGGGCATGCCAGGTGGTGCCATCCCAGCGGGCAACATGGTTAACAGTCTTCCCCTCGGCGGTATGAAAGCCCCCACCTGCGTACACATCGCTGCCGCTGGCCACGGTTGTAAAGACGGTGCTACTTACTCCGCCGCCCAGAGTGTGCCAGGTACTCCCATCCCAGCGGGTGATATTGTTGAAGTTCACTCCTCCAGCGGTGTGGATGATACCGCCCATGTAAACATCGTTGCCACTGGCTGAAATCTCGTTCATAACACCCGGCACACCACTCAGAGCATGCCAGGTACTGCCATCCCAACGGGCAACGCAGGTGGCGGCCACCCCTCCAGCACTGGTGAAATTTCCACTCACATAAACATTGCTGCCACTGATGGCTATTGAGTTCACCCAATCATTTAACCCGCTGCCCAGGGCATGCCAAGCGCTGCCATCCCAGCGGGCAATGTGGTTGGCGACTATACCTCCGGCGCTAGTGAAGTCTCCGCCCACATACACATTACCGCTGCCATCGGCAGCCATAGTATAGATACTGCCAGAAACGCCGTTGTTATACCCGATGCGTTCGTCCCAATATACATCTTCCGGGTATAGACCCATTGGTGCAAGGCCGCTTTCCTCAAAGCTAGAAGCCAAAACAGCAGTGGATAGTCCTGTTCGGTCGCCAGACCGCGCCTGTCCTCCCGAGACTCCCACTGCTGCCAGCAGAAGCGCCAGTAGCAGGGTCAAACGTAACCATCGTGTGAAAAGTTTAGATGCATTCATGATTTCCTCCTGATGACCATAATGATTTAGATTAGGGCAATCATGGGTTGCCCTAATTGACGTGGTTAAAACAGCTTACACTAGAATTATACTTCCAATGCCATACCGCATTTTACTGCCGCCACTTCGGATGCTCATAGCCCAGTTGCTGCCAGGGTCATTAGCCTGGGCAGCGGCGGTGTGCATGGGGGTAGTGTACCATGAATGGGGTATAGGAAGATATTCCATGCGCTGCTGATTGCATTGCCCGAAAGTCAACCGCTTTTTGGCTAATATTCTTGCAAGCGGGCAGGCTGCTTACACAACACCGATTTTCGGCCGCTGTAGTGATCGTAGTTGATGCTAATCAAGTTGCTGGTTAGGATGACTTGATAGGCCTTGACGGGAGATATCATACAGTGATATCATATACATAGATGAACCAGAAACATCGTCGAACCCTGGCTGCTATCTTTACAGATCCGGTACGCTCGAATATCCCTTGGCCCGAGATCGAGGCTCTGCTGATCGCGCTGGGGGCCGAGGTATCAGAGGGCAATGGCTCCAGAGTCCGGGTGGCTCTCAACGGCGTGAGAGCTGTGTTTCACCGCCCGCATCCACAGAAGGAGACGGACAAAGGTGCAGTAAAATCGATGCGCAGGTTCCTGATTCAGGCTGAGATCGTGGATGACGCTGGCGATTTGGATTAGGCAGTGACTAGTAAAGGAGCGGTTCTTATGACTGTGCGGGTAAAAAGCAGTGCTGCAACCAGGGAAAGCACAGGCGCCAATGCCCTGTCTTACAAGGGCTATGTTGGTGTGGTTACATATGATGACGAAGCGGGCACCTTTCACGGCGAAGTGATCAATCTGCGTGATGTGATCACTTTCCAGGGCGAAAGCGCATCTGAGTTGCGCCAGGCGCTGCGGGATTCAGTTGAAGACTACCTGGCTTTTTGTGCTGAGAGGGGTGAGGAGCCAGAAAAGCCTTTCTCGGGCAACTTGCCCCTGCGGATCGATCCCGACCTGCACCGCAAGATTTTCATCCGTGCCCGGCGCGAGGGCAAGAGCCTGAATCGCTGGATCAATGAGGTGCTAGAGCGCGAAGCTGCCTGAAGCCGTACAGCATACAAAATAGTATTGCAATTTGGGGTGGGTATTACGCTTGCCCTCGCAGCCACCGCTTCTACAAAACTCCCTGGCAAGGTGATCCGCGTGTGAAAATTCAAAACGATAAAGGCATGGCAAAGGCTTACCAGGTAAGGCAAGTGCTCAAAGCAATCGAGCGGTTGGAGGCGCAAGAAGATGTTAGAGAATGATCGTTATACCTACCGTGTCCCCTGGTCTGGAGAAGATGGCGAGTATGTGGGTATGTGCGCCGAGTTTCCCAGCCTTAGCTGGCTGGCGTCCGAACCGGAAGCAGCGCTCCACGGAATACGAGTGGTTGTGACTGAGGTTGTGGCAGATTTGCAGGCAAACAGTGAACCTGTTCCTGAGCCGCTGGCGGTGAAAAAATACAGCGGCCGGTTTCTTGTCCGTGTGCCACCCGAATTGCACAGGCAGTTGGCGCTTGAAGCAGCCGAAGCGGGCGTTAGTTTGAACCGGCTGGCTGCCGATAAATTGCGACGCACCAATTCGTAGCGCTCGCCGCAGGCATGCCATCTATAGTTTCTTTTCTATCAAGCGTCAAGTGCATGGAGAAATTGTGATGAAAAATATTCAATATACAACCTCGCCTGGTGTCCCGCGCCAGAGCATGGAAGATGAATTCCTGTACCACAAGAAGGGCCCGGAATGGTGGTATGCCACAGGATACATGACAGACGAAGCAGGCAAGTTGTTCACCTACCAGTTCACCCTGGCCAAGATCAAGATTTACGGAATAAAGTTTAATATCCTGATGACCGCCGTGACCGATTTTGAGACCGGCAAGCATCACTATGCCCAGCAGGCCATCTTCTTTGAGAAGAACATCATTGTCACTCCAAACCGGGTGGGGGTCGATGGTCAGGCAGAAATGACCTTCGGGAAGGAGAAGTTGGGATTGAACATGAC
>CAZVRZ010000231.1:5193-6423 GCA_964629965.1 uncultured Anaerolineaceae bacterium | reverse complement strand
TGGGGCATCAGCGTGGTCGAAGGCGGCGCCTTCCTGGACGACTTCGGCAAGGCATTCCTGCTCGGCTGGGCAGGCTGGCACTTATATACCGACATGGTCGCCCGGCGGGTGAACGAAGTGACCAACGCTGAACCGCTGCTGCAAATCTACTTCGAAGAAGCCAACAAGGTCTTTGGCGGGGTGGGCGATGACAGCGACGACGAGAGCGGGGGCGTGTCCACCAGCCAGCGTTTTGCGGACATGTTCCGCGACGCCCGCAAGTATGGCTGCCGCCTGCACGTGGTCACTCAAGCGCCCAGCCTGATCCCCCAGGACATCATCTCATCCTGCAACAACCTGGTGGTGGGCTTCCTCAAGCAGCCCAAAGACAAGGACATCGTGCTTTCGGCGCTGGCGAAGTCCGAGAAGGGCTTCCGCGACGAAGAATGGCGGCGCTTCCTGAGCAACGAGAACATCGGCATGGCCATCGGCCGCTTCCCCTACACCACCAGCCGCGAACTGCAGCAGCCGTTCCTGTTCCGCCCGCTGATGCTCACCGCGCCGGAACCGAGCGATGCGGAAATTGCCGCAAGGCTGGGGAGGATCGCCCTGTGATTCCTTCAAGAAAGCCAAAACGCCAGCTTCTGCTGATTACCCTGCTCCTTACCGCCGCACTGTTATTTTTTGCTATGGCGCTGCCCTGGAGTGGAAGTGTTGAAGGTTCAACTTCCACTACGCCCTGGTCTCCGGCCACTCTTATTCCCACCCAGGTCACTTCCACCCCCACGCCGGGCTGGTGGGACAACCTGCCCACGCCCATTCCCTGAGGAGGATTTCATTATGCCCTTCAACCCCGAACAAGCTGCGCAACTGCTCCAGGCCCTGCTCAACCTGATGCCCGACCCGGTGGTCGTGGTGCTGGTGATGGACCAGGCCCAGGAAAATGTGCTCGATGTGCGCTTTGAATCTGTGTCCAACGTGGCTGCCCTGATGCAGCTGCACGGCAAAACCATCCCTTCCACTCAAGAGGAGTAACCCGATCATGAAAAGAATTATCCCAGCCCTCATCGCTGCGGCAGTCTTCTTCTTTGCCCTTGTGCTGATGCGCCCCGAATCCACCGTCCCGCTGCTGGCTGCGGCGGTGAACATGGAAGCAGGCCACGCCATCCTCGAAACCGACCTTGTCGTGCGCCAGGTCCCGGCCAGTTCTGTCCCCGCAGGCGCCTTCACCGACCCGGCAGCCGTGGTCGG
>CAZVRZ010000231.1:0-5093 GCA_964629965.1 uncultured Anaerolineaceae bacterium | reverse complement strand
ATCTCGCCTGAGTTCACCGCCCTGGACCCGGCTGCGGCCAATCCCCAAACCGGGGATGCGTCCGGCTTTTCCGCGGCTAACACCACCCGCCAGCGCAGTTCGGAAGGGGTGGTGGTGCTGGCCGTGCCGGTGGACGCGCGTGTGATCCTTTACGACTTCCTGCTCCACAACCAGGAGAGCGAAGCCCGCTGGGTGTACCTGGTGGACCTGCTCCCGGCGCTGGACGCTTCCGGCGAAGTCTCGCTCTCACTGGTGCTGGAACCCAAGAACCCGGCCGATTTCACCACTTCCGGGGTATTCCTGCCCGACCTGCTGGTGCTGGACGGCGGGGTCCTTCCCACCGCCACGCCCGGGTCGCAGTCCCCAACTCTGCCATAAGGAGAAAAGTATGGCTTTCTCAACATCTTCTTCTTTGGGCAACAACGGCCTGAAACCAAACGTCGAACCGGTGTCCATCCTCATCGCCGGGCATTCCGACCGCATCCGGCCCTGGATGAACCTGGTCATCGGCGATGGGCGCTTCCGCATGCTCAGTATCGCCACCGACCTGGCCGACCTGAAATCCAAGCTGGCCAGCAACCCCGAAGTGCTGCTCCTGGACGCCGTCGTTGCCGAAAACGAAGGCAGCCTGATCGGCCTGCTCACCCGGCTGCGGGGTTCGGCCTACGTGGTCACTCCCCTGGAAGCCGGGACGGAACTGCCCGACCGCCTGGGCCAGATCGAGAGCGTCAAGGGGGCGTACTTTGCCGACATCAACCTGCCCCAGGTGATCGGGAAAATCTACTCCGACGCCGTGGCCCTGCGCTCCCGCAGCAGCAGCGCCCCCGAAGCCGTCTGGACACACTCCGGCGGCGGGATGAACGGCGGCGGGCCGGTTGGGCTGCGCATCATCTCCGTCTGGAACCAGATGGGCGGGGTGGGCAAGACCACCATCTCCACCAACCTGGCCTACGAGTCCGCCCGCCGCGGCTACCCGACCCTGCTGATCGGCCTGGGCGCTCCCGACGACCTGCCCCTGATCGCAGGCATCAAGCCGGAGCCGAACATCACCCAGTGGTGGAACAACCCCACGCCGGAAGGGATCAAGCTGGCCATCCAGAAGCTGGATACCCTGGACGTGCTGGCCGGGTTCCCGGATGTGCTTTCCGAAGCGCAGACCATCTCCACCCCGCGCGAGACGCCCAACTCCATCCCCAACCTGATCACCAAAGCCGCCCACTATGCCGGGTATGCCGTGATCGTGGTGGACGCTCCCCCTTCCGCCCTGGCCGCCAGCGCGATTTCTGTTTCCAACACCCTGGTGCTGGTGGCGCGGCCCTCACTCGAAGGGGTGATGCGCACGGTGGAAGCCTACAAGACCGTGGTCGAGCGGCTGGAAGGCGAGCATCGCATCGCCTCAGATCGGGTATTTGTGGTGCTCAACCGCACCGGCGGGCGCATCCCGGCAGACGAATGGCACAAGGCGGCTACGCAGGCGGCGGGCAAGCCCTTCCCGCCCATCCTGGCGCAGATTCCCGACCTGCCCGCCGTGGGCAACACCCAGGACAACCGCCGATTGCCCATCCTGACGGTGGACGAATTCGCCCGCGCCCTGCGCCCCCTGGCCGATGCGCTGCTGGCGCAGCCAGGCCAACCGCAGTTCCTCAGCCCCGCAGCCGGGAATAACAGCAAGCGCTCGATCAGCCTGGGGCCGATCAAGATCAAGGTGTAGCCCATGTCCTGGACCAGCGTCGTTTCCCAATCCATTACCCAGGGACAGCAGGAGCAGGTCATCCAACTGGTCGGCGCAGAACTGGACAAGCGCCCACTGGATCTCAAACGCGACCGGCGGCGGCTGGAACTCGAAGCCCGCCCGCTGGTGCTCTCCACCCTGGGACGCCTGGGCCTGATGGTTGACCCCACCCTGCACATCTCGCTGGTGCAGCGCGTCGTCGCCCGCGTTGGCGGGTTGGGCTTTCTCAACAACCTGATCCCCTCCAAAGACTTCGACCCGGGCTACTCCGAGATTATGCTCAACCCGGATGGCACAGTCTGGGCGCAGAAGAAAGGCGCCGAGCATCCCATCCCGCTGGAGATGCGGCCTTCGCTGGAAGAAGTCTGGCGGGCGGTGGAGTCCCTGATGGCCCCCCTGGGGCGCTCGATCTCCGAAACCACCCCTTCGGTGGACGCCAAGCTGCCGCGCATGGAAGGCATGGGCGGGGCGCGGGTCAAGATCATCCACCCCAATCTCGTTCCGGGGTCGGGCTACCCGTCCATCAACATCCGTTTGTTCGAGCCAAGACCCGTGCTGCCGGAAAAGCTGGTCGAATGGAACGTGGCCCCCAAGAACGTGATTGACACGCTGCTGGAGCACGTGGAGCGCAAGCTGCGCATCTTCGTCATCGGCGGCACCGGCACCGGCAAGACCACCCTGCTGGCGGCGCTGTGCAATGGCATCCCCAGGCACGCCAGGGTGGTCAAGATCGAAGACCCGGAAGAAATCTGGCTCGACCATCCCAACGTGGTCACGCTCGAAGCGCGGCCTGCGACGGTGGGTTCCAGCGTCCCGGCCTACACGCTCTACGACGGGGTGAACGACGCCATGCGCATGTCGCCCAAGTGGCTGATCGTGGGCGAAGTGCGCACCGGGGACGCCGCCCTGGCGCTGTTCAACGCCCAGATGTCCGACCATCCGGGACTCTCCACCTACCACGCCGAAGGGCCGGAAGAAGCCGTCTTTCGCCTGTCCGTGCACATGTTCCAGTCCAAAGGCGTAAAGATGGAGGCGGCCAAGGCCACCTTCTCCCTGGCGGTGGACCTGGTGGTGCAGATCGGCTGGCAGGACGGGCGGCGGCAGATGGTGGGCGTGTGGGAAGTGGACGGCCTGCGCGGCGGGGATGTGCGCTTCAATCCGCTCTACGCCGTGGGCGACTCGGAAATGAAGCCCAGCAAGAATCAAAGGAGATGAAAGATGGACACCAACAACCTTGTCTTGCTTTTCAAGAGTATTGCCCTGCCGCTCGTGGGCGCGGGGGCGCTCGCCTGGATCGCCTGGAGCATGATAGCGAACCTTTTCAAGGGGTCGAAAACCGCCACCCAGAAGCACCTGGACGAGTTCAACCGGATGGACATCGGGGCAGCCGGGCCAAAGGCCGCCGAAGCGCGCATGGGGTCGAAGGAGTACAAAATCCGCCTGGCCTTCCGCAGCTACGGCCTGGATGTCGCCGGGTGGGAGCAGGTCGCCATGTTCATCGCCTACGGCCTGTTCTTCGCCGCGGCGTCCGCGCCGGTGATCATCGTGGGCCTGCCCGTGGTGCTTCTGGTCGGTGCGCCGTTCCTGGGCTACATCGTGGTCAACGCCATGGTGGACTCGAAATGGGAGGCGCTGAAGTTGAGCATGGAGAAGGAACTGCCGGTGATGCTCACCCGCCTGTCCAGCCTGCTCAAGGCCAACCCCAACATGATCGAGACGCTGAACAACGTCGCCGAAGGGCTTGACCCGGATAAGCCCCTGAGCAAGTGGATTTCTCGCCTGGCTAATAAGCTGCAAGCCTCCGGGCACAAGGGGCTGGACGAGATGAAGGCGGAAGCCGAAATGATTTCGTCGTCCCTGCTCCTGGCTGCCGTGGAGATCGGGCGGGTGTGGGAGACCGGCGGCGGCGGGTACACCGAAGCGCTGCGCATGGCCGCCGATAACCTGTCCGACCTGATGGAAACCCGCTCGCAGGCGCAGGCGGTAGCCAACGGCGCCTGGGGCACAGCCCGCACCATCCTGATGGCCGTCGGCCTGACGATGGGCCTGGTGCTGGTCAACCCGGTCTCCAAAAAATATTTCGACACCCCCCTGATGCAGGCGGCGCTGGTCGGGATGATGGTCTGGGCGGGTCTCGGCTACATGAACATCCGCGACGCCATTAACGAAGTGCTGGAGTGAGACGATGACAATTCCATTTGATACCCACAACCTGGTGCGCCTGGCGGCCGCTTTTGTCGCCGCCGGGATGATCGCCTGGGCGGCCTATTTCTTGATCAACACCGTGCGCCTGGAGCATACCGCCAGCAAGCACCTGAACGATTTTCGCAGCGAAAAGCCGCAGGACAATCGCCAGGCGGCGCTCGGCGAGCAGGTGCTGGGCGCGCTGCCCATCTCACTCAGCGAGTGGGAGAACCACCTGGAGTGGGCGCAGCGCGGCGGGTTCTACCCGGGCAAGCGCCTGGGCAACATCGTCTTCAGCGGTCTCTTGTATGCCGCAGCCGGGGCAGTCTTTTTCCTGTTCAACCCGGCGCCGGTGATGCTCGCCCTGCCGCTGATCGCCTTCGTTTTCCCTTTCATCGGGATGCGCTCGAAGGCCAACAAGGTGCGCAAGCGGGCCACCCGCTCTCTGCCAGAGATGGCCGCGCTGGTGGCCGCCGAGATCGCCGCCGGAACCCCGGCTGACCAGGCGGTGCTGCGCGCCGGGCAGCTTCCGGGGCCGCTTTCCGACCTGCTCAACGAAGCGGTGTCCTTCTCCCGCCAGACCGGCAGGCCGCTGTTCTCGCGCAAGCCAGTGCGCGGGGCGCTGGGCGAGGTCTTCTCCCGCACCGGCATGCCCGCACTGCGCTCTTTTGCCTTGCAGTTGGATGAAATCGCCGGGAAGGGCATTGACGCCCCGGAACTGATGAACGAGACCGCCCGCTCGCTGGCGCGGGAGTTCCGGGAACGGATGATGACCGAGAAGGAACTTCTAGGCGGCAAGCTCACCCGCCATGTGGCCTTCCACTTCTTCTTCCCCGAAGTGCTCATCATCCTGGCCGCCTTCTTTATCCCCCTGATCGAACTCATGACTGGATAACCCATGAAGAAATTAACCGTTCCCTTCGTCCTTGACGCCCTGGTGATCGCCTTCTGGCTGTGGCTGGCCTACAACCAGTTTCTCAACGCCGTGCGCCTGCAGAACCCGGTCGCCTTCCTGCTGGCCGCCGAGAGCCTGCTGATCGGCTACTTCCTGTTCACCCGCCGCCCGGAAACGACCAACCCCCACCCCGGGTTTGTCCGGGGGCTGATCCTGGCGACCGCCTTCCTGGGGCCGCTGCTGGTGGAAATCCGCAGCCCGCTGCCCATCTGGGCCAGCGCC
>CAZVRZ010000230.1:0-6641 GCA_964629965.1 uncultured Anaerolineaceae bacterium | reverse complement strand
ATCGTCAGGGTCAGCGGTGTTCCGTCCGGCCAGCCGCGGGCCTCGACTAAATTGATGCTTGGGTTGGCCTTAATGCGTGGAAGGAGGGGGTCTGCTGCAATCCGGTTCACTCCCCAACCCACCTGGCTGAAGACCATGCTCAGGATGATGACAAGGATTGCTTTCCAGGATACGTAAAGAGACATTCTAGAAACGTTCATTGTTCCCTCCAGATTTAGGGGGTAACTGCATGTAGCCCTTACATTTGTTCTGTAGGGGGAAATTCGCTGGCGTCTTGCAGCGCTGTTGGAATAAGGATCGTTATAAACGGATTGAGTACCGTGCTAGGCGCTTCTTTGCTCTAATTTTACCCCCACTTACCATCAAACCAATAGTATTTCCCCTCATCTTCAGCAACCGCCCTGAGCTATACCGATGGAAATGCAAAACACGGACATACTTGGCCGGCTTTTTGCAGTAACCTGGGGTTCAGTAAGAAGGCAGGGCATCAAGCGGGTGAGTGATGCCAGGTAGCCGATTGACACAGACTATATTACTTTTCGGAATCTTCAAGGCGAAAGCGATTATCCCCTGCTGCTGGAATTCAACCGCAGCGGCCGCCGGGCCGATCATGACTGGGATCCAACGTATGGCTTGTGGCCCAGGATGGTGGTAGAGAACGAGCGCTGCCTGTGTGCGTTGGCATCTGGGTATCCCCCAGCGCCAGAACGAGGCTCTCAACCGCTTGGAAGAGGATCGCCTACGCCCGCTGCCGGAAAAATTGGCTGCGATTAACGATCTGCTGTACTAAGCAGCGTGATCTTTAACACAAAAGCGCCTCCCATACATGAACGCGTGGGAGGCGCTTACTTTATATTAGGAACAGGCTCAGCTTTTGCTCTCTGCTGCGCCAGGTTTCTCTGTTTTTGCGCCGGTTTTCTCTGTGCTCGAAGTGCTGCCAGACTCACTGCTAGACTCGCTGCCCGACTCGCTTTTCTTCTCGCCTTCGGAGCTTTTATTCCCGCTGGTGCGTCCCTGGCCGGAGGGCGATTTGTGATCAGTCGAATAGAACCCCGAGCCCTTGAATACGATCCCTACCGGGGTGTATACTTTGCGAAGCGTCTTCTTGTTACATTCCGGGCAGCGGCTTAAGGGTTGATCTGAAAATTTTTGTTGGCGCTCAAATTGAACGCCGCAGTTCTCACACCGATAGGTATAAATAGGCATACATTCCTCATAAAATACAAGCAAAACCAGTCTTTTTCAAGACTACCTACATTATAGCGCGCCGCAATCTCCCTGGCAAGAGAGCCTGCGGATTTCTAACGAAACTCTTACGCGCACCTGCCGTACCTGAATTCAGAACCTGGTTACTTCGGCGTGGGAGTGGCCGCGGGCGTGCGGCTGAGAACCGGGGTGCGCGTCGGTGGGCGGGTTGCCGTGGGCTGAGTGGTGGGGCTGGGCGTGAAACTGGGCGTGAATGTCATGGACGGCGATGGCGTGGGGGTAATGGACGGAGACGGCGTGTTCGTTGGGGTGCGCGTCATCGACGGTGTGACGGTTGGCGTGTTGGTTCTAGTGGGCGTTGCCGTCCGCGTGGGGGTGGAGGTCCGTGTGGGGGTGGCAGTGGGGGTATTGGTGCGCGTGAGCGTCAGGGTGATGGTTGGCGTGGGTGGGTTGAGCACCAGCAGCCGCTCCTGCGCGAATTGGATCCAGGCTTCCGTCATGGCCTCCGCCGGCAGTTCCAACAGCCGCCGGTAATCACCCTCGGCAGCCGTGGGGTTGCCGGCGGCTTCCAGTACCTGGGCCCGGTAGTAATACACAGCCGCCAATTGGGCATTGCTTGCTGCCAGGTTCTCGGTGGCCTGCAGCTGCCGGAAAGCATCCATATAACGCTCGGCGCCGAACAATGCCCGGCCCATATCCAGGTTCAATTCGAACAGCTCGGGTTTGAAGCGCAGCGCCTCTGCAAAGTCATTGACTGCTTTTTGATACTCTTCGATCGATAGGTAGATTTGCCCGCGATAAAAGTAAGCCTGGAAGGAACGGCCTTCCAACTCAATGGCGCTTTCCAGCGCATCCAGGGCCTGGGCTTTATCCCCAATTTTCAAATAGGCCTCGCCTTGCACCAGCATCAAGACACTGTCTGGCTCTTCGTACGCCAGGTAAATCTCAATGGCTTCCAGCGCCTTTTTGGGATTATTATTCAGCAGGTAAGCCTGGGCCAGGGTGCGGTACGTGGGCAGCATGGTCAGGTCCAATTGGTTAGCCATTTGGGCGTTGTCGAGTGAGCGTTTAGCATCGCCCAATTCCATGTAAGCCTGGGCGCGCAGCATATATAGTGAAGGTTCGAAGGGCGCCATTTCTTGCACGCTCTGCAGATCCACCAGCGCAGCCTGCGGATCCTGGTTGTAGAGGTGGTAGGTTGCCCGGTCGATATACGCCGAGAGCAAATCTGGATCCATCTCAATGGCTGTATCCAGGTCCTTGCTCACATCTGCATCCGGATTCTGTCCTAAGATGGCTTGGGCACGTCCCAGGTAGGCTGGGCCAAAGTCGGGGTCTATCATAATAGCTGCTTCGTAGGCTTTTTGGGCGTTTGCCAAATCGCCTTTCAGCCGGTATGCCTCGCCCACGTAAAATTGCAGATCGACCGAATTCGGGTCGGCCTTGACGGCTTGCTGCATGTAAGCGAGCATCTGATCCAGGTCGCCGCGATCGTGGGCGCGCAGCCCGATCTGATAGGCTTCGACCACCGGGTGAGGCGTATTCACATAGCGTGGTGTGGGCGTATAAGTGGCTTCCAACTGCATCCAGAGCGGCCGCTCGCCGATGTAAGTTGCGGTGGGCGTACGGTAGAACGAAGTGGGTTGGGGAGTGTCGGTGATGGCAGTCGTCGGGCGCGGCGTGATCGAGACGCGCATAAAAACCACCTGGGAGGCAGCCCGGCGCAGCCCGGTTGCACCCAGGTAGATCAGGCCAATCATCAAAGCCCCCGAAACGAGCAGCAGCAGGGTGCGGGTAACCGGGTTGATCCACAAACGCCCCAGGAAAGTCTTGGGTGCTTCTTCCGGCGGGGGTGCAGCCCAGTTGCGCTTAACAGGCGGCACCGGTACGACTGCGGCTTCGGGCGGGCGCGCTCCAAACAACGCCAGGCCGCGTTTTGCATTCGCATTGTCGGGTTCCAGGCGCAGCACCGATTCCAGGCAGTAGATGCGTTCTGATTGCGATTCAACCACCGTGCTGAGCCACAACCAGTAGGTGGGGTTGTTCTGGTCGGTTTGCAGCAGGCCGCTGAGCAGATCGCGCGCTTTCGTGCGTTGCCCATCGTGGATCGCCTGGATTGCTTCCTGGAATATCTTATCGTCAGCCATAATCTTTGGTTAATAGTCTAGCACAGCCTGCCAATGTCGGCAAGTGTATAATTACGATATGTTTGTCCATCGTAAATATATGCTCATTGTTATTTTGGCGGCAGCGCTTCTGGCAGCCTGCGCTGGGACAACCGTTCCTGGCGGGAGCGAGAGTCTTGCCTCGCCGACTGCTACCCTGGCAGGGGTTTTGTTGGCTTACCACACGCCCACGCCCGGGCCGGCCCCCACGGCGCGCCCCCCCCTGCCAACTGCCCAACGCACGGGCGCGCCTTCGCCCACGCCTTTCGTTCATGTGATTGAAAAGGGCGACACGCTGTTGGCGGTGGCCGCCACGTACGGCATCTCCCTGGAAAAGCTCATGGCAGCCAACCCGGGCATCAGTCCCAACCTGCTCACGGTGGGTGAAAAGGTGGTGATACCCCTATCGGGCGACCTGATGCAGTCCATTCCCACTGCCACCCCCGCTCCGGTGTCGCTGGCGCAGCCGGTGTGTTACCCGGCCGGGGATGGCGGCCTGTGGTGCCTGGCCCTGGTTTATAATGACCAGCCGTGGGCAGTAGAGAACCTGTCGGCCTGGATTGAGCTGGCGCCTGCCGGCGAAGAATTCGTGGGCGAAGAATTCGTGGGCGGCGAATTCGTGGGCGGCGAATTCGTGGGCGGCGAATTCGTGGGTGGCGAGGCCCAGCTCGCTCGCAGCGAGTTGGCCGTATCGGCTCTGAACGTGCTCCAGCCTGGAGCGCAGATGCCGCTGCTGGCCTATTTCGCTGCTCCCCTGCCTTCCACCTACACCACTGGCGCCGGGCTGGTCACCGCTTTGAGCTTGGTGCCGGGCGATGCACGCTATCTTTCCACCGCCATCCAGCTTACCGGCATGCAGCTGCTAGCCAATGATCGCCAGGCGCGTTTGCAGGGCACCGTTCAAGTGGATGGTGAGAACACAGCCCGCTGGTTGTGGTTGGCATTGGTCGCTTACGACAGCCGCGGCCAGGCGGTGGGCCTGCGCAAGTGGGAGTCTCCCCAGCCTTGCCCGCCGCGCGACACCGGTCTACCCGGCTGTGCCGCGCTGACTTTCGATGTCACCGTCTACAGCCTGGGGCCGCCCATCGACCATGTGACCGTTCTGGCCGAGGCCCGTCCCTAGAATTCGACTTCTGCGCCCGGTGGAAACGGGCTTGCGCCGCGCTCGAAGGAAAACCCGGCCGCATTGTGATGCCCTCCGCCGCCGTATCGCCGGGCGATGACCGAGACATCCGCCTGGCGGGAGAAGAGCGTCACGAACGTCCTGATCTTCCCATCCAACGGGCCGTCGATATAGCAATAAGCGATCTCGAAGCCCAGGTCGCGGATATACTCGCCCAGGTCGCCGTCTCCCACCCGGTTGACCGCCAGGGTGGGGTGCCCCTCGAACTTGACCTCAATGCCGTTGCGCCGCACAAAGCGTCTCATGCTGCGCAAGCGCGCCGCCAATAAGATGCCGCCGCGTTCCGTCAGGCGCCGCACTGCCGCCTGGTCGTCATCGAGCAGCGGCTGCCACAGGTCATCGTTGCCAGCCTGGTTGTTTTCGTTGAACAAGCCTTCGTTAAAGTTCCGTGTGTCCGCCTCTGCCATGCGCCAGACATCCCGGTCGCCGATCAATACGATGGCGCGCGGCTCTGGGCGGTCGGCATAGAAGTAACGCCAGGTCAGCACGCAGGCTGCCTCGTTGATGTCTCGCAGCCCAGGCCAATCCTGCTCGATCATTTCCATTTCTTTGATGGCAGAAATATGGTGATCGATCCATACCAACTGGGTGAGGGCAGCGATGCGCTGCATATCCGCCGCCGGCAGCGAAAAATCGGCCACGATCACCTGGCTGGCGGCCTGGATATTTTCCCAGGGCACCCGTTCGCCGTAGTCGATTTCGTATAGATGCGCTTTTGGGCCCAGTGCTCGCCGCACGATAGCCCCGCAGGCGCGCCCATCTGCATCGTTGTGGTGCAGGCACAGGGTGGACAAGGCTACCCGCCTGCCATTACATTGATCAATGGCACCGGAGTGAATACCAGCACGAACAGGATGATTGCCAGCACCGCCAATGCCTTTCGTTTCGAGTCGAGCTGCGTGATCTGATCCAGCGGTTCCATGTACACTCTGCCGACCCACAAGATCAGGAGCACCCACAGCCACCACCCGTTCCAGGCGAAGCCCATCAGCGCCAGCGCGCCGATAATGAACGGAACGAACTTTTTGGCGCGCTCGCCCAACAAGACATACAGGATGTGCCCGCCGTCCAGTTGTCCGGCGGGGATCAGGTTGAGGGCGGTCACCAGCAGTCCAGCCCAGCCTGCCCAGGCCACCGGGTGCATGAGCACATCCTGCCCGCCCCAGGGCAGCGGCGTACCCGTAAAGAAGTAGCGCACCCAATACAGAATGGGTGAGAGGCCGCCGTAACTGTGCGGCGCCGGCAGCAGTTCGCCTTTCACCAGCAGCTTCATTCCCAGGTACAGCAGCGAATTGCCTTCCAGGCTGAGTGCCTCGGTGGGGCCCAGTGCAACCGGCAGTTGATCGACCGGCGAGAGCCACAGCCCAAGCAGCAGGACCGGGATAGCCACCATCAGCCCCGCCAGGGGACCGGCAATGCCGATGTCTAGCATGATGCGCTTGTTCTTAGGCAGTTCTTTGATCTGGATGAAGGCCCCCATCGTACCCAGCGGGCTGAATGGCAGCGGGATGAAATAGGGCAGGGTCACGTGTGTTTTGTGGAAGCGGCCGGCCAGGTAATGCCCGAACTCGTGCGCCGTCAGGATCGCCATCAGGCTGAGCGCAAAGGGAATGCCGTCGCCCAGGTTGCTGACCAGGTGTTTGGCCACCACTAGCTGGTCGGAGGTGATGGGCCCATCGTAAGCATAGAGCGCTCCTGCCAGCAGCACGGTAACCACCGTCAGCATAAACATGACCACGTTCACCCAAATCTTGGAGGGCGTAGGCCGCATCAATCCTTTTATCAGCACGACCAGGTGCCGATCCTTGTCTTTACGAAAAATAGGTGTGATCTCGTAAGGCCGCAGGCTTTCCGCCAGTTGGTCGTAGGCCGCGGCCGTGTCTTCGTTGTAGATCCTGCCGCCGTAGCGGACGATGTACGTTTTTTCTGGATCGCCCCAGGTGATGTCATCGATCTGCATGATGCGCGCCGCCAGGGGCGTCAAGAAGTTGTTGTCCTGCATTTCCATAAGAGCGCCTCTTAATTTAAGTAAAGGCGGGAGTGGATGGGAGTCGAACCCACCGCGGCTCGCCACGCGACCCGCCACC
>CAZVRZ010000229.1:0-6669 GCA_964629965.1 uncultured Anaerolineaceae bacterium | reverse complement strand
CCCAAAAACTCGTCGAAAAGTGGTGCTCATGACCACGTTTAAGTGCTGCTATACCGCTGTAGTGATTCCCGAGGATATTGCCGTTGATCTCGAACAAGCGCTTGTTCGGCAAGCGCCCAGCCAGTTCTGGAAGGAATTCTTCTCCCCGGCAATCATAGTTCAACAGGGAAGGACCCAGGATGCAGCGTTCGGCGGAAACCGGAACCACTGCCTCCCCCAGTGACGAGATCGATAGAGCCTGCACCTCTGCCCCCGGGCAGGAGGATATAACCGAACGGATAGCGACCTTGATCTCTTCCCAGATTGCAGCGGCGTCCAGCTCTGCCCAGCCGGGTTGGGGACTCCGGGCATTGTATTCGCGGTAAGCAGAAGCTAGCATTTCCCCTTGGAGCGAGAACAGCGCCACCTTGCAACCGATCGTGCCAACATCAATCCCAAGCAGGCTCATGATGCCTCCTGTCTTCACATCTCGTGGAGATCTGACAATCTCTTTACAACTCAAAAATATCGTAGCCGAGGTACGTGTTGAAGGCTTCCTTGAGTGCAGAGGCGACATGCCCTTCACCAACCGCCGTATGGTGGCGATAGCCATTGCGCCCAAGTTTCAACAGCTTGTTCTGCAGGTCGGGGATCTCCGCCACGCCAGCGCAGCCGAAGAACCCGGCCTCGATCTGGTTATTTGTGAATTTACCCTCGCCTGCATAGACGATCAGTTTACCGTTTTCTGTCTTGCAGTTGCTGAACGTGAACGGGAATGCGCGGATGCGGCCTTCGTTGCTACCCCAGCCACAGCCAGGATCGGTCTTCGCGAACATCTTGTGATCCGTGACGGTCCCCTTCTCGGTCATGAGCGTCTGTGGCACAGGACCGCAATGGAACAGGATAACCTTGTTCGGATCATCGCCGAAATTATTATTCCAATCCAGAACGGTCGCAGGCCTTTCGGTCGCAAGCATCAGGGCGTGCATGTTGATCGCAGAGCAGAGATCGATCTCGCAGGAGGCGACGACCCCGCGGTCATTCAGCTCCGAGAGCAGCACGCAGGGTGCAATGCGCAGCATGGGCTGCATCTCTTCCCAACAGCGGATCGTGACGCAGTCGAGACCGTACTGCTCGATGAAATCATCGATGACCACGCTAACCTTGGCGAGACGGTTCATATTCTCTTCGGGCACAAACGAGCAGTTCGTATAATTGCGTAGAAATTGCATCCGGTCAAGAACCTTTGGATGATCGCCCGGGTATTTCTCAACGCGCATGAACAACTCCGAAAGATCGAATGTTTCGACCGTAATATCGTATTTCTGCAGGGTGATCTCATCAAAACGCACGGTCTTGAACTTGGTCGTACGAGCGCCGATCGCCCCGATCGTGAAACGCTTCATCCCCCGCACCACCCGGCAGACCGTAGCAAATTCCTTGATGTTTTCTGCAAATACGTTGGAGAGCGGTGCGACAACATGTGGGGCAAGTACCGTGAAGGGGAGCTTCGCCTGATAGAAAACATCCTCGATCGAGAATTTCCCGCAGTACGAGTCGCGGCGGTGCGCGAAGTCCATCTTGCCGATCTCATCGGGGAACGCCTGGATCAGGATCGGCTTGCCGCAGTCACGCAGGGCATGGAAGGCGCCGTTCTCGTCACCGAAGTTCGGCAGCGACAGGATCACGCCATCGTACTCGCCCTGGTGTTCTTTCAACCATGCAGCATAGGCGAGTCCTTCCTCCTTGGTCTCGACCGCACCGTAGCGGGTCAGACTTATGTCGGGGAGGATGTACTTGTAACCAGCTTTGACGACAGCCTGGGTCATCTCGTCGCGCGCTCTTGCGATCAAAGATTCGGGGAAAAAGCCCCGGTTGCCGAAATAGAGTGCGAAAGTCACAGGCTTGATATCCATGGTCCATTTCTCCTTTGATATGATTATTCGTTTCCTTAACCGGATTCCTGATCTCGTTCAGCATGCCCCTGCCCCAACTGATCACGGAGATTTGCCAGCCCGAAATATTCGCCAAGTTCAGACATGCCTACTCCGCTTATGCTGGTAGAACACGTCCATGATCGAAAACTTGCCGTAAAAAGTATCTCGCCGCAGCGCCGGAATCATAAAGCCGAGGAGTTAAAACGTTTTAATGAGTTATAATAATCATAATTAAAACGATTTAATTTGTCAAGAGGCGGTTTTGGAAATTCGTAATAACGGGAGAACGACAATGACAACAATCGAAGATGTTGCACGGCGCGCAGGTGTGTCAACGGGTACAATCTCCAATGCCCTGACAGGCAAACGCCCCGTAGCAGAAGAAACCAAAAAACGAATTTTTGCAGCGATGGATGAATTGGGGTATCACCCCAACCTGCTGGCGCGCGGACTGGTCAATAGGCGCAGCCATATGATTTCAGTCGTAATCCACGATCTAAGCGATCTCGGTTACTATGGCTACTCATCGGCGATGAACGGTATCCAGCAAGAAGCGGATCGGTTGGGATATTCACTCATGCTCCAATTTGTTAGGGACTCATCGGAAGATGCGATTTTTGACGCCCTGAAACAAATCCGCGCCCGCCAGGCAGATGGGGTGATTTGGGCGATTCATGAAGTTGAGGGGAATCGGGAGTGGGTAAGGCATATCAGCGTTGAGAATTATCCTCCAATTGTCTTCTTGCATATGCATCCTGATCCGAACCTCAATGTGATTTCGATTGACAATGAGGCAGGCGCCAGGATGGCGGTTTCACACCTGGTCGAGCAGAGTTGCTGCAAAATTGGCATTATCACCGGTCCAACAGATTGGTGGGAGTCACAAGCGCGCCTGAAAGGTTGGCGGGAAACGCTTGAACGGTCCGAGTTGAGCACAGACTCCTCCCTGATTGTTGAAGGGAACTGGCTTGCCAATAGTGGTCAGAATGGCATGCATACGCTGCTAGATCGCCATCCCGATCTCGATGCTGTGTTTGCCTGCAACGATAGCATGGCCTTGGGCGCGATCACTGCTGCCTGCAGCCGGGGATTATCCTTCCCGGAGAACCTACTTCTGGTAGGATTTGATAACATGCCAGACGCGTCTTCATTTTGGCCACCGCTGACGTCCGTGCGGCAAGGCTTGTTGAAATCCGGAAAGCTCGCAGTTGAGGAGCTCAACCGTATCATTGAAACTAAAAATGAGGAACATCCTGTCCCCCAACAACATATACTTCAGCCCGAGTTGTACATCCGGCGCAGCTCAATGCGCCCGGTAAAAACACAAACAGATTATAACCTAGTGCAAAGCCAGATTTGAAATTCGGAAACAAGGTCAAGCAGCGCCTCCTAGGGCAGGAATCAAAAAGCGCACCGCCGCAAGAGTGATGCGTGTTATCGCTTCGTTAAGCAAAAACGCGCCCACCCAGGGGGGACAAAGTCCGAATACATGGAATCACAGTGAGATCAAGAAAAAAATAACACGATTTGCTATAATATGAGTTATGTCTGATGAATTAAAAATCCCCCCAGGAGAACCTACTACATCGACCCATATCAAGGTGCGCGATATTTCTAGCGATAAGGGCGGAGAAGTAAACATTGCCGGCCAGAATATCATTCACGCAGAGAATGTTTATATTGACTCTCAAACACCTCCTACGCTTGCAGATGAAACTCCTGCTCCTGGCCCCCCCCCCTTTAAGGGTATGCAATACTTTGATGTAGCCGATGCGGATATATTCTTTGGTCGTGAACAACTCACGGCTAAACTGATTAGTCATTTGCATGAAAATCATTTTATGGCAATCGTAGGCGCATCAGGCAGCGGCAAATCGTCAGTGGCGCGCGCAGGCTTAATACCAGCGCTTAAACGTGGAGAAATTCTACCCGATGGAGCCATGATTCTCTCAGATAGCCAGCGCTGGCCTGTACATATCATTACTCCAACAGCGCACCCTCTCAAAGAACTGGCAGCCAGTCTTACCCGGGACTCCGAATCGGTGACAGCTACAGCTACATTGATGGATGATCTTGCCTGCGATGCTCGTAGTCTCGATTTAGCGATTTCCAGGCTGCTATTGAAAAACGAGAAAGGATCATCGCATTTATTAGTGCTGGTAGATCAGTTTGAAGAAGTGTTTACAGCCTGTAAAAGCGAAGGAGAACGTCGAGCATTTGTAGATAACCTGCTCTTTGCTGCTGAAACTGAAGGTTCTACCATAGTCGTTATTACTCTCCGCGCCGATTTTTATGCTCATTGTGCACAGTATGACAACCTGCGTCATGCATTGGAAAAATACCAGGTATACATTGGCGCGATGACTACCGAAGAGTTAAGACGTTCTATTGAAGCTCCAGCCGAACGCGGCGAATGGGAGTACGAAGCAGGCCTGGTGGATTTACTGATGCGTGATGTGGCCGATCAGCCAGGTGGTCTTCCTCTCCTGTCACACGCCTTATTGGAAACATGGAAACGCCGCCGGGGCCGATTGCTCACGCTGGCAGGTTACGTTGAATCAGGCGGAGTGCAAAAGGCTATATCGCAAACTGCTGACCGAACCTTAGCCCAACTGAAGCCAGAGCAACAAGCGATAGCTCGCCGCATTTTTCTGGCGCTCACCGAATTGGGTGAAGGCACACAAGATACCCGTCGTCGAATGGCATTGCAGGAGTTAACATTTGGCACAGTAGAAGCATCCGACGTAGAGATAGTTCTAAAACAATTAGCTGATGCACGCCTGGTAACCACCGACAAAGATAATGTCGAGATTGCGCACGAAGCTCTGATACGCGAGTGGCCAACCCTTCGAATATGGCTGGATGAGAATCGAGAGAGTCTGCGCCTACATCGCCGCCTAACTGAAGCAACGCAAGAATGGCAAAGATTGGGCAGGGATGAAAGCGCCCTGTACCGCGGTACACGATTGGCACAGATCAAGGAGTTAGTTGAAAAATCCATCATTGAGGTCAGCCAATTAGAAAATGATTTCCTTCAAATATCTCGCGAAACTATTGAACGCGAATTATCAGAGCGTGAAGCTCAACACCAGCGCGAACAAGAGAATGTGCGCCAACTCGCAGCAATAGAGATGTTTAAGAGCAATCTGAATACATTATCCATTAAACTGGTGGGGGGAAGAGATTTAACTGGCTTGCTTGAGGAGGTAGTTCAAACAATAGCCCAGGTGATGGGAGCAAATGCATCATCGCTTTATCTGCTTGAGCAACATACAAACACTTTAGTCATTCGGGCAGCTGCCGGCTACCACCAGCCATTAGTTGAACAACATGTTTCTTACAAAATTGGGAAAGGGATCACAGGACAAATTGCCCAGACAGGGAAACCTGTTCGTTTCAATAGCCAGGCCGAACTGCACCAATCGTTTAGTAGGCCAATGGATCGGTTAACTGATTGGCCACGACTGAATTCTTTCCTTGGATTACCTCTGAAAGTAAGAGACCGGTTTTCAGGAGAGGAACAAGTTATTGGCGTTCTCAAGATCGAAGATATCCAGCCTTCTGACAAGCACCCAGAATCTTTCTTTACTGATCAGGATGTACTGCTGTGCGAGATGATGGCAAATATCTTTGCCATGGTCGTCTACAATACTCAATTGGAAATCGATCGGCTGCAGGATTTCAGCGATAAATTGCGCGGTTTGTCAAACTCCCTGGCGGGAGCAAAAAATTTAACTGAGCTACTCAATCGAATTGTTGATACCCTAGCTAAAGTAATGATTGCAGATGCATCATCGCTCTATTTGTATGATAAGCATACCCATAAGTTAATCATCCGCGCAGCGGCCGGTTATCAATCAGTTCTGGTGGAAAAGGGTGTCAATTATGAGATCGGACAAGGCGTTACGGGAAAAATTGCGCAGACAGGAGATCTCGTTCAAATCAAAAGTATAGATGAGTTGCGAAAATATTCGTCTTGGAGAGGCAATTATGATTCGGTACAACAGGAGCAACGAGAGCCCAATGCCTTCTTGGGGTTACCCCTGAAAGCAGCTGACCCTCTATCAGGCGAACAGCAAGTCATCGGCGTTTTGAAAGTGGAGAGCATTCGACCATCGAGAAATCATCCCGAAGCTTTCTTTACTGACCAGGATGTGCTATTGGGCGAGATGATGGCAAATGTTATCGCCACAATCATACACATGGCTACCGAATCTACTGGCGATAAAGGCAATTCAACCATTTGATTTTGTCTACGGTCCCATCGCTATCCATATGAGCAGGCAGCATTCGGGTTATCGACATCCAACCAGCACAGCCCGCAGGCATAATGAATAAGAATCCAGCCTCCCAGCAGATGAGTCAAGTAGTAGCTCAGCATTCCCGACAACCCGCCCTGACCCTTTGACCCGAGCGGAGCACCAATAGTTTGGCGCACAAGATTTGATAAACCCCTTTGGTACTACACAGGATCCATATACGCGAAATAAATGTACTATCAATCGAAAAACCGAGTACCTCTCTACTGCATCCGCCTGCTCAACCTTTCCAACTCCGCATCTCTAGCCTTATACACATATCGGGAAAAAACCTTCCTGACCTTCATCTCCGAGACGATTTCCCACACAGTGCTTGGTAGAAAAGGTTAAGCAGCGCCTCCTGGGGCAGGAATCAAAAAGGCGCACCACCCAAAAGGGATGGTGCGCCGGTGTTGCCTGGTTAAATAAAAACGCGCCTGCCCAGGGGGGTGCGC
>CAZVRZ010000228.1:0-6677 GCA_964629965.1 uncultured Anaerolineaceae bacterium | reverse complement strand
TGGAAAGCCAAATTGCACTTGCATCAAATTTCCTTACGTAAGGATACAGTATCCTACCGGCTTACGCCCATTCCCACGCGCCTTCTCCCTGATTTTTCTGCACTCCCCGGCCAACGCTTGCTGCTCACCCAGGCCGTCATGCCGACTTATTGCGCTGTCATACCGACTTGTTGCGCTGGAAACCCCGCCGTTAGCCAGATTTTGCCCAAAAAACTCGTTCAACCCAGTTTTTCTCCCCAACTGCCCTGAACTGCCCCGTTTCCTCATTATCGGACTTGTTGCAGAATCCCCTGCCGACAGAAGCTTGCCCGTTTACGCGGCAGTGGCTATAATTGGCAAGCATAGCTTTATCAACCGAGATAGTTCTCACGAGAACCTGGAAAATGACCGACTCAATTACCCCCGATCTGTTCGACCACCTAATCCAATTGGCTGCACTAGAGCTTACCCCACAGGAAAAAGAGTACCTGCGCCAAGAGCTGAACAACCAATTAAAAGCCATTCATGAATTAGAAGCAATTCCCATCCCAGCGGATGTACCGGTGACATCTCATGGCGTGCCATACACACCTGAGATCACACCCCCGATCCGCGCCGATGAATGGCGACCACATCCTCAACCACAGGAAATTCTGGCCCAGGCGCCGGAAATCGATGATGGCTATATCATCGTTCCTGACATTCCCCATACCGAGCTATAACCATGGAACTCTGCGATCTTTCTGCTCACGAAATTGTACAATTGATCCGGCGCCGAGAGGCATCTGCTGGCGAAGTGCTGGAATCTACCCTGGCGCGGATCAAGATTGTCGATGGACGGCCCGGAACGCTGGATGCCGGGCCCCTCACGCCAGAAGACACCGAGCAAGTGCACGCCTTCATTACGCTGACCGCCGAGCGGGCTCGCGCTCAGGCGCTCCTTGTTGATCAAAAGATCAAGGATGGAGAGGATCCTGGACCTTTAGCAGGCATACCATTTACGGTCAAAGATATCTTCTGTGTAGAGGGCACTCCCTCTACTGCCGCATCACGCATCCTGGCTAACTTCGTTGCGCCCTATACTGCTACACCTGTTATGCGAATGGAAGCTGCGGGTGGAATCATGCTTGGGAAAGTGAACCTGGATGAATTCACTTATGGATCGTCAAGCGAGTCTTCTGCCTTTCAACCTTCCCCGCGTAACCCATGGAACACCAGCCGGGCGCCCGGAGGTTCATCTGGCGGCAGTGCAGCAGCCGTAGCCGCTGGCGAGGGGGCGCTTTCCCTAGGCACAGATACAGCCGGTTCAATCCGGCAGCCAGCCGCGTTCTGCGGTGTGGTGGGGGTGAAGCCCACGTATGGGCGTGTCTCGCGCTATGGACTGATCGCCTTTGGATCATCCCTGGATTGCCCCGGACCGCTGGCGCGCAACGTTACGGATGCGGCTTTAATGCTTAACGTAATTGCTGGCGCAGATGCACGCGATAGCACTGCCGCCAAGGCCCCAATCCCAGACTATACTGCATCGTTAGGGCAAAGCGTGAGCGGCCTGCGCGTAGGTCTTTCGCCAGACTATTTCCGCATTACATATCTTGATCATGCCACAGGGGAAATGAAAGAACAACCCTTACCAGCAGATATCGAAAACTCGGTGCTGCGCGCTGCCGGCCGGCTGGCAGAGATGGGTGCCGATATCGTTGAAAACGTGCCCATGCCTCACACTCGATACGGTATTCCCATTTACTTTGTCATCTCCCGAGTTGAGGCGGCTTCAAACCTGCACCGCTATGATGGCGTTAAATATGGCTATCGCTCATCAGAAAAATCCCTTGATCTTTCTGAGATGTACCGCAAATCGCGCGCCCAGGGCTTTGGCTCGCAGCCCAAGCTGCGCATTCTGATGGGCATGTACGTTAGCGCGGCGCAATACAACGAGCAATATTACAATCGCGCCTTGCGTGTTCGCACCCTCATCCGCCAGGATTATAACCATGTCTTTGATCCACAGGGTAAATACCGCCTGGACGCGCTGCTGACACCGACCACCCCAACCACTGCCTTCCCAATTGGTGAGGTGTATGGTGATTCGGTGCTGATGCAATATGCCGACCAGCTCACCGTTACCGCCAACCATGCCGGCGTCCCGGGATTATCTCTGCCGGCCGGTTTCGATCAAAATGGGATGCCCTATGGCATTCAACTTCTTGGCCCCGATTTTTCAGAAGCCACATTGTTGCAACTGGGCCGCGCCTATGAAATCGCGACCGAAGACGATGCCTGGAAACAGCTCAAACCTGGAGTAATCAAATGAAAATCCTTATCGCAGCAGATATGGAGGGTATTACCGGCGTAGTGAATTGGGATCAGGTCGACCCGGCCCATGCAGAATATGCTCGCTTCCGCCGGCTAATGACTCAAGATGTCAACGCAGCCATTCGAGGCGCTACAGCCGGCGGAGCAACCGAGATCATTGTTACCGATGGGCACGCCTTTGGCCACAATATTCTCATCGAAGAACTCGAATCCAATGCCCGGCTGAATTCAGGCAACTCTTCTCCTTTTTCGATGGTGCAAGGTATTGGAACTGATATCCAGGGTGTCATTTTTGTCGGTTATCATGCCCGCGCAGGAGCAGCGAACGCTGTTCTCAACCACACCTGGTCTCGCAATCGCGTGCAGAATGTGTGGCTTAACGGGCAATTGGTGGGAGAAATTGGATTGAATGCATCCGTGTGTGGACACTACCGTGTGCCTGTACTGATGATCTCTGGAGACCAGACCGCCTGTGCAGAGGCCGCCAGCCTGTTAGGCAAAATAGAGGTCGTGGTCGTCAAACAGGCTTACGGACGCCTATCTGCAGAATGTCTGCCGCCGCCAGTCACCCACAGCCAGATCTTTCGGGCTGCAGAACGGGTGACCAGGCAGCTTGCTACCGGGCAAACACCTTCTCCTTTACAACAACCCACGCCCATTGAGATCAGCATCCAATTCAACCAATCTGAAATGGCCGAAACCGCTGCACGCATGCCCGGAGCCGATCTTCTGGATGATCGCCGCATCCGTTTCACTGCACCGGATATGCCTTCTGCCTACACCATTTTTCGAACGGCAGTTCGCCTGGGCTTTTAGAAACCACTCACATCGCCAAAACCTGATGATTGTGGTTAAATATTAGTATCGTTTTCACAGTTCATTCAAAGAGATAAACTTATGACCGAATATGAAGCAGTGATCGGCCTGGAAACTCATATCCAGTTGAACACAATAACCAAGATCTTTTGCGCTTGCAAGGCCGATTCTTGGAACGACCCGCCGAATACCAATATCTGCCCGGTTTGTACCGGCCTGCCTGGTGTGCTGCCGGTATTGAATAAAACCGTGGTCGAAAAAGGTGTGCTTTTGGCAGCAGCGATGCAGGCTGAAATACTTCCAGTTTCTTTTTTCGATCGTAAGAATTATTTTTACCCCGATCTGCCCAAGGGCTACCAGATTTCGCAGTACGATATGCCTTTAGCGCGTGGAGGCTACCTGGATCTACCCATGCCCGAAGGTTATGTGCGCCGGGTTTCCATTCACAAGCTGCACATTGAGGAAGACGCCGGTAAAACCAAGAACGAGCATGGGCGGCGTCTGATCGACTTTAACCGCTGCGGCGTTCCTTTGGTAGAAATGGTGACCGGGCCTGATCTACGCTCTGCCGATGAGGCCGCCCAATATCTGATTCGCCTGCGCCAGCTTCTACGATGGTTGGGTGTGTCTGAGGGCGATATGGAAAAAGCTCACCTACGCTGTGATGCCAATGTTTCGATCCGCCCCAAAGGGGTTGGTTACCTGAACACAAAAACCGAGATCAAGAATGTCAATTCGATCGTGGCAGTAAAGGATGCCATTCAAACTGAGATCGAACGCCAGATTCGGGAAGTGGAAGCTGGTAATCGCATCTCTGCCTGGACTCTGGAATGGGATGAAGATGCCGGCGTGCTGCGTAAAATGCGCTCAAAAGAAACAGAAGCCGACTACCGTTATTTTCGCGAACCCGACTTGCTCCCTATCCGCCTGGATGAAGCCTGGAAGCAGGAAATACTTGCTCAACTGCCCGAACTGCCGCTAACCCGGCGCAGTCGTTTTGTAACCCAATACGGATTGCCAGAATACGATGCAGACATTCTGACCAGCGAACGTGGCCTTTCCGATTACTTTGAAGCCGCAGCACAAGCTTATGGGGGCGATCCCAAGCGTCTCTCAAACTGGCTGATGAATGATGTGCTGCGCATGCTGAATGAAAAAGGTTTGAACGCAGCCGAACTCAAGCTTACCCCACTTTATCTGGCAGAAATCATCAAGCTGGTGGATGCCAACACAGTTAACACCTCTACGGGGAAATCTCTGCTCGAAAAAGTGCAAAGCAGTGGGAAATCACCTCACGAGATCGTTCAGGCCGAAGGATTGGCGCAGGTAAGCGATAGCGACGCCATCCGCCAGGTGTGTGGTGATGTGCTGGCTGAAAGTCCACAGCAGGTTGAGAGTTTTAAGGCAGGCAAAGTCACTTTGATCGGCTGGTTTGTCGGCCAAGTGATGAAGAAGATGCGCGGCAAGGCCGATCCCCAGCTTGCTCGCAGCATCCTGGAAGAATTATTAAAGTAGAGATGCGCCCGTTCAGCTCCGGCTGATCAAAACAAGCAGCAGCCATGAGAAAAAAAACCTTTCATTTGATATCTCTGGGCTGTGCCAAGAATACCGTTGATTCGGATTCGATGGCACAGCTCATGATCGATTCGGGATACCAGATGGTCGAAAAGGCATCCAGGGCACGCATCATGATCGTCAATACTTGTGGCTTTATTGGCCCGGCCAAGGAAGAGTCTTTGCAAGTTTTAAGAGAGTTGGCTGCCCACAAGCGCAGTGGTCAGATATTGATTGCTGCTGGATGCCTGACACAGCGCTACGGGGCAGAAATTGCCCGGCAGGTGGCGGGTATCGATGGCATCCTGGGCACTCGCCGCTGGATGGATATCGTTGAATTGGTTGAAAGCCTGCGGGAAGGGATGACCCCTCAACCGCGTTACCATTTGCCAGATGTTGAAACAGTTGGCACCGATGAACCTTATATCTTGCGCGCTTCGATACAGGGCGCCAGTGCCTATCTAAAGATCGCCGATGGCTGCCGGCGACCGTGTGCTTTTTGCGCCATCCCGCTCATCAAAGGCACCGCCGTCAGCCGTCCGGTGGAAAGGATCGTGGCCGAGGCCGGTGCTCTGCAAGAAATGGGGATACGTGAGATCAACTTGATCGCCCAAGATACTACGGACTACGGACATGACCTGGGTATCAAAGATGGGTTGGCCTATTTGCTGGAACGGATGCTGCCTGAGATTCCGGAAGTTAATTGGGTACGTATCTTGTACGCCTACCCTGGTTACGTAACCGACCGCCTGATCGAGGTCATGGCGACACGCCCCCAGGTTCTTCCATACCTGGATATCCCCCTCCAGCACGCACACCATCTAACGCTGCAGCGCATGCGTCGTCCGGCAAACATGGAATGGGTATACAGCACCCTGGCAAAGATGCGTGCGGCTATTCCAGGCCTGGCACTGCGAACCACCTTTATTGTGGGTTACCCTGACGAGACAGAAGAGGAATTTCAGGCTTTGCTGGATTTCGTTCAAGAAATACGGTTTGACCGGGTAGGGATATTCCATTTCTCCTTCGAGCCCGGCACCGCCAGCGAGACTCTCGGCGATCCTGTGCCTGCCGAAGTAAAACAAGAGCGGTACGATCGCTTGATGAGCATTCAACAGCAAATCTCGCTGGAGCGCAACCAGGACTGGGTTGGGAAAAAGTTGGATGTGCTCATCGAGGGCCATGGAAATGGTTTGTGGATTGGGCGCAGCTACCGCGACGCCCCCGAAATCGACGGCCTGGTATTGGTGGAAAACCCGGTTCCGCTTGGTGAAATTGCACCGGTGCGCATTACCGGCGCCCTGGCTTATGATCTCAATGGGGTTGCCATCCCCTCGCTTTCAAAACTCATCGACTGAACAAATCAATGCTGGTGTCGACAAGACTGTTCTTCTTATGTACGGCCTCGTGCAGTGCTTATCAAGTATAATTCAAGTACATTTTAGAGAGAGAGGATTGTTATGCGTTTCGGGTATTTTGACGACCAAAATAGGGAATATGTCATCAAGCGGCCAGATACGCCCCTGCCCTGGATCAATTATCTGGGCAGCGAATCTTATTTCGGCTTAATTTCAAATACTGCCGGTGGCTACTCGTTCTATCGAGACGCCCGGCTGCGCAGGCTAACGCGCTACCGCTATAACAACGCTCCACTGGATGTCGGCGGGCGTTATATTTACCTGCGTGACAACGAAGATTTTTGGTCTGTCACCTGGCAGCCCACGCGCAGCTCGTTGGACAGTTACGAATGCCGCCATGGTATGGGCTATACAACCATCCGCTCCACTCGCAAACAGATCGAGGCCAGCGTTCGTTATTTCGTTCCCTTGGGCGAAACGCTGGAAATTTGGGAGTTGGATGTAACCAACCAACGCCAAGAAATCGCCAACTTATCCGTTTTTTCTGCTATCGAATTCTGCTTGTGGGATGCCCAGGACGATGGGACCAATTTCCAGCGCAATTTCAGCATCGGCGAGGTGGAAATTCTGGATGGTACGATTTATCACAAAACCGAA
>CAZVRZ010000227.1:0-6728 GCA_964629965.1 uncultured Anaerolineaceae bacterium | reverse complement strand
CTAAGAGAGATTGTAAACCAGCTTTATGCTGGATCACCACTCATTTATACAAGGATAATGATTGGAATTTGAGCCCATTCTCTGATCTGCTGAGTAACATATATGCCATCTTCATCAGGCAATCCTAAATCTAGGATAACCATGTCTGGCCGCTCCATAACCATTATTTGCAAGGCATCTTTACCTGTAGCAGCTTCAACTACCTGATAGCCATTAGTGGACAATGAGATCTGCAAAAATTTCCGGATGGCACGCTCATCATCCACGATTAGTATTTTTACATCCTTCTCAGTCATGTGCATTCCCTGTCAATTCTAAAGTACATTCTATCAAGGGCAACTTCATGCGGAATACCATTCCACCGCCATCCCGATGATATACATCCAAATATCCCCCATGGGCAGCAACCATGCCTCTGCTCACTGTAAGACCCAAACCGATACCACTAATCCGATCACGATGTTGACCACGGTAAAACTTATCAAAGATATGTGGTAAATCTTCTGCCGAGATACCAATACCACGGTCACATACTTCGATTTCAAGGTAATTCTCTTTTGCTTCCGCTTTGATTTCCACCGGTGCATCTGGTCCGGAGTATTTCACGGCATTATCAATCAAATTAACTAATGCCTGCACAACCATAACAAAATCCATCGGAACCAACTGTAGTTGATCGGGCACATGAACTATGATTGGATGATCTCCCAATCGTTTTTCAAGCTGCTCTAATGCAGAACCGATCACATCTTGGATATCACAAGGCTCATGATGAACCCGTATAGCGCCAGATTGCACCCGTGTCATATCTAGTAAGTTTCCCACCAGCCAGTTCAAGCGTTCGGCCTCTTCGTATGCTGTCTCTACCAGGCTGCGATGGTTTTCATCTCCGATGATCGCACGATCATCCTTCAGGGAACTGAGAACGCCCGTGATCGATACAAGAGGAGTCCGAAGATCATGGGAAATGGAATTCAACAAGGCTGTTTGCAAGAGTTCTGTAGCCCGCATTAATTGCGCCTGGCGTGCCTGTTCCGCCAATTGTTTCATTTTCTCCGATTGCTTTTTTGTCTGTAAAGTTAATTGGCTAATCACCAGACCAACAATAAGGAACCCTACAAAAGTGATCAAGTACTCTTCATCCTCTACTTTGAAGGTTAAAAGTGGAGGAACGAAGAAATAGTCAAAAACCAGCATGCTTATAATAGTCAGGCCAATAGAAGGCCCACGCCCTAACAATACTGCTGAAATAACTACTCCTAAGAGATATATGATCACCAAATTATGCGGCTGAACCCAAGCTCTTAAGGCCCATCCAACCAGCGTAGATGCCAATAACAACAAGAAGGCCAGGCAATAATTTCTTACATCAGCAGAACGATTGGGTAGCATAACTATTGCTCGTGATGAAGGGTTGTTTTTCTCCGGTTGTTTACTCAACAAGTATATTTTATCGCGCCCATGACAAATTTGATTGCCCAAAAATGGTTCTATCGATACGGTAATATCTCTTAATTTACTCAACCTGGTATGGAACATCAATCACAACCACGCGTTTCCTGAAGAAGAGAGCAGCTCGAAGTATTACAGCAGTCTGTGTATGCAATATATTATGGTACCAATGCTTGGGAACAAATTGCGGTACGACGACTGTGATCACTTCATTCGGTTGAGAGAAACTGGAAATCGTTTCAATATATCGCAATATCGGTTCTACCAATAAACGATAAGGCGACTCTAATATGACCAATCGAACCCCGTCTCCCCACATACTCCACTTCTGGCGAATACGTTCGGCCTCATCGGGGTCACTTGAAACGTGAATTGCAGTTATGTCAATTGATAAAGAACGGGCATAATTCAGAGCGGCTAATGAACCACGATGAACACCGCTGATCAATAAAAGAACTCTATGACGGGAAGGAAGTGGTGGAGCACCATAATTATCTAACGATAGTTGTTGAGCAAGGCTCTTATAATGTATGTGTATCGCAGAAAAAACCATTACCAATGCAGGCGCTAAGATCAATATGATCCAGGCGCCCTCGGTAAACTTCGTTATTGCAAACACTATCACAACGATCGCTGTGGCAACCGCTCCAATACTATTCACAATCATTTTTCGTTTCCAGGCCGAATCATATTTCAAGATTGAACCAGGCTCATTTATCTCAACATTTCTTTTAAGATGACCACTCTTCCACCAACGAAGAGCCATCCCCGACTGAGATAAAGTGAAAGAAAGAAATACACCAATCGCATACAGAGGGATCAAACGAGTAACACTCGCCTTAAAAACAACAATGAGAAATATTGCTAATAAGGCCAATGCCATAATGCCTCTCGAATATACCAACCGACTGCCACGATAGGTAAATTGGCGTGGAATAAAACCATCTTTTGCAAGCAATGCACTCAAACGCGGAAAATCTGCAAAGGATGTGTTGGACGCCATGATCAATATAGTCGTAGTTGAAAATAATGTTGCGAGATATAAGAATCCGCGACCGCTAAAGACTGTGCGAGTCAGTTGTGAAATCACCGTTTCGCTTTCAGAGAAGACAGCGCCAATATGACCAGACAGAAAGGTGATTCCTATAAATAAGAAGGTTAATATACCTGCCATCCAGATCAGTGTGATCCCGGCATTTTTACTACGGGGCTCTTTGAAAGCCGTGATTCCATTAGATATCGCCTCAATTCCAGTGAGTGCGGTTGTACCATTTGAAAATGCATGGAGAATTAAAAAGGGTGTAACTGGCGCCAACAGCTCAACTTCGGGCATCGGAGGAGGATCAATCAGCATTCCTAAAGAACCGGTAGCTATACGGACTAAGCCTGTAATAACAGTTATGGAAATCATGGTTAAGAAGAAATATGTAGGTATAGCAAAGGTGTTACCCGATTCGCGGACACCTCGCAGGTTTACAAACATAACCATGAATACGAGCGATACAGAAAATATTACTTTATAAGGAGCCAGGGTTGGAAATGCCGATATCATCTGATCCACGCCTGATGATACCGATACCGCCACTGTCAGAACATAATCTGTTAATAAAGCCGCGCCTGCAGTCAGAGCAGGCAACTCTCCCAAATTATCGCGAGCTACGATATATGCGCCGCCTCCACCCGAGTAGGCATGGATCGTCTGTTCATATGAAATTGCCACGATGATCAAAAGAGCTGCAATCGCCATCGAAATCGGGAAGGCATATCCTAAGGCGCCGCTGCCAGCAACGGCCAAAACTCCAAGGATTTCCTGAGTTGCATAAGCCGTTGACGATAAAGCATCTGAGGCAAAAACAGCTAGTCCTACTAATTTACCAATCGTTTGGTGGGGAGCATCAGCCGTCACCAACGGGCGCCCTATCAACCATGTTCGCCAAGAGCGAGGCTGAACGTAGTCCACTAATTTGCGCTCGTAAGAGATATTATCAATCTTTTCCATATCCGTCTTTTTGCTTCTCAACTATCTATAAAATATTATTCTCGGGGTGGAGTATGGCAAAAAGCAATACCATAGACAGTTCCCAATTGATCAAACAGAAATAAACCTCGCGCCGAAGTATTCGTCCCAACGCGCAAGGCCCTACTATATACCCAATCAGGTCAATATTTTGGCAAGATAAACCGTCAAAGGGTCAAGAAAATATCAAGAAACAGTTATACCGCAAGGATTAAGCAGCAAAGAGAAAAGTATCAGTGATGGCCATGTGACACAAAACAGCTAAGTTCTCTGGGGCATGGTCGTTGCGTACTTGCCTCCGTTCGACAATTTTCTCACACCTATTCCAAATGCGATTATCCTCGCAAATTAAAATTTGCCAGATTTTCAGTATCTATGGTATGCTTGAATTCGTTGCGATTGGGTACATCGGTATACGGTGCGCACTTGAGCTTGACAAATCTGATCCATAACCTATAAAGGATTTGAATAATACATGAGCATGACTGACAAATTGCCTTCTAGATCCGAAGATTATGCAGAGTGGTATAACCAACTTGTATTAAAAGCCGAGTTGGCCGATTATGCACCTGTGCGCGGCTGTATGGTGGTACGCCCCTACGGTTGGGCAGTGTGGGAAAATATCCAGCAGGCGCTTGACCGGCGTTTTAAGGCCACGGGGCATGTCAATGCTGCATTTCCCTTATTCATACCAATGTCATTCCTGGAGAAAGAGAAAGAGCATGTGGAGGGCTTTTCACCAGAACTGGCGGTTGTGACCATTGGGGGGGGCGAAAAACTAGAAGAGCCCCTCGTGGTGCGACCGACTTCAGAAACGATCATTGGGTCGATGTATTCAAAGTGGATCAAATCTTACCGTGACTTGCCAGTATTGATCAACCAATGGGGAAATGTTGTGCGTTGGGAAATGCGCACCAAGCTTTTTTTGCGAACGCTAGAATTTTATTGGCAAGAAGGTCATACAGCCCACTCCACCGCGACCGAGGCTGAGGATGAAACGAAACGGATGCTAGATGTGTACACAGATTTTGCTATCAATGATGCTGCCGTGCCTGTTATCCCTGGTCGCAAGAGTGAAACAGAAAAATTCGCCGGTGGGGTACGGTCCTACACGATCGAGGCAATGATGGGAGATACGCGGGCGTTACAATCGGGCACATCGCATTTTTTGGGTCAGAATTTTGCTAAAGCTTTTGAAATCCAATTTCTTGATCGGAACAATACGATGCAATTCGCCTGGACGACTTCATGGGGTCTATCCACTCGCTTTGTAGGTGCGATCATCATGACACATGGCGACGACAAGGGTTTGATCTTCCCACCAAAGCTGGCGCCCATCCAGGTTGTGATCGTACCCATTTATAAGAACGATGAGGAAAAGTCATCTGTCATGGTGGTGGTTGAAAAAGTCAAGAATGAATTAGCTTCCTTCCGAGTGCATGTCGATGGCCGCGAAGAATTTACACCAGGCTATAAATATAACGATTGGGAACTACGCGGTGTACCATTGCGCATTGAAATTGGTCCCAAAGATGTTGCGAAAGGGTCTGTTGCGCTGGCACGCCGTGATCTGCCAGGACGGGATGGAAAATCTTTTGTTCCGCAGCAGCAACTTGAAGGTCAGATAGCAGGAATGCTGCAAACGATCCAGGCTTCGATGTTCGAGCGAGCCCTGGCATTTCGCAACGCCAATACCCATGATCCTAAAGATTATGAAGAACTCAAGAAAGTTGTTGCGAATGGGTGGGCATATTCCTGGTGGTGCGGCTCAGCCAAATGCGAAGCTCGTGTAAAAGAAGATAGCAAAGCGACCACACGGTGCATTCCTTTGGAACAACCGAGTGGTGAAGGTGCATGTATTATTTGTGGCGCCAAGGCAACAGAGAAAGTGTATTTTGCACGCTCATATTAAGATGTTCCTTTCAACAGGAAGCGCCAATCTGTAGCGAATCCTGACCATTTCTTATTATGCCAGCCATTCAACCCGTAAAACTAAGGATGCAAACAACCAAACTGGCTGAACTTTTTGATCGGCCGGTTGAGTTTATGAATGAACTCCGGCATATCCTCAATTTATATGCGGACAATACTTATAGACCTGGACGTTCAGGTAATAAGCCAAGGTTGTTACAAACCCATAATACGCCCACGCCTGTACTACGACAGATCACATTAGCAGTGAAACCTTATGCCAGCATTGGCATGGAAGCTACCCTGGCGATAGGAGAGATGCTTTGGAAGGATGAGATTCTCGAATCCCGTATCCTGGCTGGCAATTTATTGGGTTTGGCACCAGCCGACCAGCCCGAAAGGATCCTGGAGTATTTGCAACGCTGGTTGATGAACGCGGGAGATGAACGCGTTGAAGATACACTCTTAAATCAGGGTACGGTTCAGTTACGTAGGATTTATCCACAGGAACTGATGGCTTTGGCAGAAGCTTGGCTGTCCAATTCTAAACTACACTATCAACAAATTGGATTACGGCTGATGCACATATTGGCCCGCGATGAAACGTTTGAGAATTTACCGATAATTTTTCATGCGATCGCACCTTTGCTGCACAAGCCGCAGCAATTGTTGCGTCCAGACCTGCTCAATTTACTCGCCGAGATGGCTCGTCGAGCTCCTCAAGAAACATCCTATATATTACAACAAAATTTAAATACTCTCGATAATTCGGATACAGCCTGGATCATTAGACAAATCATCGATGTCTTTTCCCCAGAAGTACAACAAAACTTACGGCAGGCCATGCGAGAAAATACGTGATCAATAACAAGCCACTATAAAGGCTCGCCGGGACCTGGCAAAGCCTGATCGCCCGTATCGGAGCCTGGCGAGCAAGGGTCGCCTTGGGAAATATCTGAAATTTCCCCCAGGCAAATTTGGTTAAGAAAATCAAGCATGGCATCCCAGGTGGCAAATCCTCTCACCTGGTGCGTGTGGGGATCCTCCAACGTTGAATACCACGCCTGGCTATCCCCGTCTGAGCGCCATAACCTTAATAAGAATGCAAAGTAATCTTTCATTGACACCTCTAACATCAAAAATAAACATCAGCTTTGCAAGGAATCTAGCGACTAGACAATTACTATCAGCCAATCATGTAGATCAGCTTATAACAAGATACAATACCGGCGTCAAAAGATCGTCATAAACAAGAGAGATCATTGAAAATTCGTTGTGAAGCAGAAACAACGGCAGGGCAATTGCATCTGAAATAGTGGGATAATGGCACTTTCCAAAACTGCCCCAA
>CAZVRZ010000226.1:0-6991 GCA_964629965.1 uncultured Anaerolineaceae bacterium | reverse complement strand
TTGCGTCTCTACCATTATCCGCAAATCAATTTGGTCCGCAATCACGAAACCTGGCCTCCATCATCCGCGGGTACAAAATCGGCGTGACCAAATATGCCCGGCAGCATAGCAGCCCCTTCGAATGGCAAGCGCGTTACTACGATCACATCATCCGAGACACCGATGATCACGAACGCATCCGCAAATACATCAGTGCCAATCCCCAGAATTGGTCCACCGACCAATTCCACCGCCGGCCACCCCCGTAGAGACGCAAGATTTTGCGCATTCCGTAGAGACGCAAGATTTTGCGTCTCTACATTGCATCTGCCAATATCCCCGCCAGCTCCTCATCCGTCAAGGCGATGGGGTTGCCTTTCATGCTGCTGGCCCGCGCCGACATGCTCACCACCGTGGGGATGTCCTGGCGGGTCAACCCATACCCAGCCAACCCCGGGATGCGCAAATCCTGGCACAAGGCCTGCACCCATGCCACGCCTTCTGCGGCCTGGCTGGCATCCTGGCCCGTCAGCCAGGCGGCGATCTCGGCATACCGCCCCAGCGCCGGGTGATCGGGCTGGCGCTGCTGCATAGCGCGCAGATTGGCCTGCATCACCAGCGGCAGCAGGCGGGCGCAGATCGCACCGTGCGGGCCGGGGAACATGCCACCCAGCACGCCTGCAAAACCGTGCACCGCGCCCAGCCTGGCATTGGCTAAGGCCAGCCCGCCGAACAGGCTGACCAGCGACATATCCTCCCGCGCGGCGGCATCCTGCCCATTTTCGTAAGCCCGCCGCAGCGCACGGCTCGCCCGCCGGATAGCCTCCCGGCACAGCGCGTCCGTCAGCGGATTGGCCGCATTCGAAACGTACGGCTCAATGACCTGCGTCAGCGCGTCCAATCCGGTAGAGGCCGTCACCGCCGGCGGCAGGCTGTAAGTCAGCTCCGGATCGACCAGCGCCACCCTGGGCAGCATCAACGGACTGCGCAGGCTAACCTTCAGGCGCTGCTCCGTGGCCGCCAAGACGGCGTTGCGCGTCACCTCCGCCCCCGTGCCGGCAGTGGTCGGCACAGCCAGGTACGGCAGCGGCGCATTGACCAGGCTCTTGCCCTGCCCGATCACCTCCAGGTAATCCAAGATCTCGCCGGGATTGGTCGCCAGGGCGGCGATGGCCTTGCCGGCATCGATGGCGCTGCCCCCGCCAAAGCCCACCACCACCCGGCAGCCGGTCTGCTGCGTCCGTTCCACGCCGCACCGCACCAGCTCAACGGTCGGTTCGCCAGGCACCAGGAAGCGCTCCACGCACAGTCCATGCGCCTCCAGGTCGGCCTCCACGGCCCGGCTGAGCTCGTTCTCGAAGCCCAGTACCAACAGAACACGCTGTTCCCCAGGCATCTGCTGCCCCCACCCGGCAGCCAGCTTGCCCAGTTCGCTGCGCCGGCCCGATCCAAAGAGAATCTGCCCCGCGGCGGCAAAATCAAAGCGCATATGAACCGCCATCTCTCACCAACCCGCCTCATCTGGGAAGAGGTTGGCATACTTCACGCTGCTGCGCGGCTCGGCCATCATCTCGCCGACCGCATCGCGCCACTGGAGATAATGGGCCGTTTCCTTATGCTGGGCGGGGGCCTCGGGAGTCTTATAGACCTCCACCAGCACAAAACGCGCCGGGTCATCGTGCTGCTGGATGACATCGAAGCGGGCGATGCCGGGCTCCAGCACGCTGCTGCGGGCATTTTCGAGCGAGGCCGCCTTGAAAGCCTGCACGCACTCGGCTTTCACGTGCACATGAACATGAACGATGAGCATCCTAACCTCCTGACGTTTTTCAAAAAGGTGTGGTTCCCCTTAAGAAAGTCCTGGTTGCCGACTATTCTTATTTAAGATATCATTATATCAATTATGGAGAAAACCCCTCTGATCATTTACCTGACCGAATGGTGCGGCGACTGCCGGCGCACGCTGAACTTCCTTAAGCGCTACCAGGTCCCCTACATCTCGATCAACATCGATCACAACCGCGAAGGGGAAAAGTTCGTCTGCCAGCACAACCGCGGCAATCGCAGCGTGCCCACCCTGGTGCTGCCAGACGGCTCGATCCTGGTAGAGCCTTCGGACCAGGAGCTGGCCCGCAAGCTTGGCCTCACTTTATCCCTCTAACCAACAGGATTGATATGCCCGACAACGCCAAAGACGATCCGACCATCCGCCTGGATGATCCCAAATATTACATCAGCCGTGAGATCAGCCAGCTCGAATTCCAGCGCCGTGTGCTGGAAGAAGCCGAAGATCCCAACCGGCGCCTGCTGGAACGCCTCAAGTTCGTCTCCATTGTGGGCTCGAACATGGACGAATTCTTTATGGTGCGCGTCTCGGGCCTGCGCAAACAGTACGAGGGCGGCGTCGTCAGCCTGTCCATCGATGGGCAGACCCCGGCGGATCAACTGGCCGCCATTCGCAAGAAAGCCCTCCATATCCTGATGCGCTCGCAGGAATGCCTGCAAACCAGCCTGCTGCCCCTGCTCAAAGAAGCCGGCATCCACCTGTTGAATTACAACCAGCTCACCAGCCGCCAAAAAGAAGTGGTTAAAAAGTACTTCGAGGATGTGATCTTCCCCGTCACCACCCCCCTGGCGGTCGATCCCGGGCATCCCTTCCCGCACATCTCCAACCTCAGCCTGAACCTGGCGGTCACGCTGCGCACCAAACAAGGCAAGGAGCGCTTTGTGCGCATCAAAGTGCCCAACACCCTGCCGCGCCTGGTGCCGATCAAGCGCTCTTCGGGCAGCGCCCGCAAAGACGGCACCACGCCCCGTAACCACTACTTTGTCTGGTTAGATCAGGTCATCGCCGCCTACGTCGAATCCTTCTTCCCCGGTTTGAAAGTGATGGAAGTGCATCCTTTCCGCGTCATCCGCGACGCAGATTTGGAAATCCAGGAATTAGAAGCCGCCGACCTGCTGGAGACGATGGAACAATCTGTCCGCCAGCGCCGTTTCGGCTCGGTCATCAGCCTGGCGGTCAACCCCGGCATGCCCGCCGTCATCCGCAATATCCTGGTCGAAAACCTGGAGATGGATCGCAACGACATTTACGTCCTGGATGGCCCCCTGGGGCTGAGCGACCTGATGTCCCTGTATGGCATCGACCGCTTTGACCTGAAAGATCCCCCCTTCGTGCCTGCCGTGGCCCGCACCCTGGAGAACCATATCTTGAACGGCGACATCTTCGCGGCCATCCGGGCGGGCGACATCTTGCTGCACCATCCTTACGACTCCTTCAACCCGGTGGTCGAATACCTGCGCGCCGCCGCCTGCGACCCGGACGTGCTGGCGATCAAGCAAACCCTGTACCGCGTCGGGCGCAAGCCCCCCGTGGTCGATGCGCTGCTGGAAGCAGCCGAGAACGGCAAGCAGGTGGCCGTCCTGGTGGAACTGAAAGCGCGCTTTGACGAAGAAAGCAACATTGGTTGGGCTCGCAAGCTGGAAGCGGCCGGGGTACACGTGGTCTATGGCCTGCTCGGGCTCAAGACCCATTCCAAAGTGGCCCTGGTCATCCGCAAGGAAGGCGACGGCATCCGCCGCTACCTGCACCTGGCAACCGGCAATTACAACGCCGTGACCGCCCAGCTTTACGAAGACATGGGCATGTTCACCTGCGATGAAGAGATCGGCAGCGACGCCACCGACCTGTTCAATTACCTGACCGGCTATTCCGAGAAGGTCAATTACCGCAAGCTGTTCGTCGCCCCGGTCAACCTGCGCACCAGCCTGGAAGCGCTCATCCAGCGCGAGATCGAACACCAGCGCAAACACAAGAGCGGCCGCCTGATCTTCAAGGTCAACGCCGTGGTCGATGGCCCCATGATCGAGCTGCTGTACAAGGCCTCCCAGGCCGGCGTCAAGATCGATCTGCTGGTGCGCGGCATGTGCTGCCTGCGTCCCGGCATCCCGGACGTCAGCGAAAACATCACCGTCACCAGCGTGGTGGGGCGTTTCCTGGAACACAGCCGCGCCTACTACTTTTACAACGACGGCAAGCCCGAGATCTACCTGGGTTCTGCCGACCTCATGCCGCGCAACATCGACCGGCGCGTGGAAGTGCTCTTCCCCGTGCAAAACCCCAAGTGGATCGAGCATATCTACGAAAACATCCTGCTGGTCTATCTGAAAGACAACCTGCAAGCGCGACGCATGAATCCAGACGGCTCATACACCCGCCTGCGCCCGTCTGACGGCGAAGAGCCGCTCAGCAGCCAGGATTGGTTCTTACAACAGCGTATCAAGCGCTAACCAGCGCCAGAAAAGAGAAAAATACACGTGACCGGTTTACTGACCGCGGCCGAAGAGGCCGTCTTGCACGACTATGCGAAGTGCGGTAGCTCCATCTTACAGCGCCGGGCTCATACCCTGCTGCTGTACGGCCAGGGACTGCCCACGCTCGAGGTGTCCCGCCAGGGCGGGCTTTCACCCAGCCGCTCGCGCTACTGGAAGCAGCAGTTCATCCTGCACCGCCTGGAGATCTTCCCATCATCCCCTGCCATTGCCAGCGAGTGCTCTGTGCCAGCCACCCCTGTCATTGCGAGCGAGCGCCCTGTGGAAGCGAAGCAATCTCCTCCTTCCGAGGGGGTTGCTTCGTCGGTGCGGGAAGTACACCGCCCTCCTCGCAACGACATATCCTCTCCTGAAATATCATCTCCTGACTTATCATCCCCCGCCGATCTTGCATCTTCCTCCAAGCCGCACAAAAAGCGCAAAAAACACAAGGGACAACCCGCCCCCAACGACCTTGCGGCCCCCGTGGAGACGCAAAAGGAGCTGTACCCAGCTCAGGCGGCTCCTGACCTTGCCCCCGCCAACCTTGCGGATCCCTCCAAGCCGCACAAAAAGCGCAAAAAACGCAAGGGACAACCCGCTCCCAACGACCTTGCGGCCTCCGTAGAGCCGCAAAAGGAGCTGTACCCAGCTCAGGCGGCTCCCGATCTTGCCCCCGCCGAGCTTGCGGCCCCCGTGGAGACGCAAAATATTACGCTTCTACCCGCCGACAACCTCGCCTCCGCCCCATCGCCGCAGCCCATCTCCTTCCCCGAACCACTCGAGAAGCCCGGCCTGCTGGCAGACGACCCCTTCGCCGAAGCCGGGCGCAAAACCTGGCTGTTCCAGTTTGCTCAGATGCTGGCAAACGAAGAAGGCACGCGGCTGGGAGAAGACATTGAAGCGCTGCACGATATGCGCGTCGCTACCCGCCGCATGCGCGCCGCCTTCGAAGTGTTCGGCCCGGCCTTCGATCCCAAAGCGCTCAAGCCTCACCTGAACGGCCTGCGCACCACCGGGCGCCAGTTGGGGCGCGTGCGCGACCTGGATGTGTTCCTGGAAAAAGCGCACCTGTACCTCGCCAATCTGCCTGCCGGGCAGCAAGAGGGCCTGGCCCCGCTGCTGGCAGGGTTCCAGGACGAACGCGAGGCCGCTCGCCTCACCCTGCTCGCCCACCTGGCCAGCGAAAAATACCTGAACTTCAAAACCCGCTTCAACAACTTCCTGCACACCCCCGGCCAGGGTGCGGCCGCCCTGATCGACGAACAGGGCCTGCCCCTGCCAGCCAGGGTGTGCGATGTGGCCCCGCCCATGATCTATGCCCGCCTGGGCGCGGTGCGCGCCTACGCCGCCATCCTGGAGACCGCCAGCCTGCCCCAACTGCACGCCCTGCGCATCGAGTTCAAGAAGTTCCGCTACACGCTGGAATTCTTCCGCGAAGTGCTGGGCAGCGAAAGCAAAGGCATCATCGACGAGGTGAAAACCATGCAAGACCACCTGGGCGATCTCAACGACGCCGAAATCGCCTGCCAGGTGATCAACCGTTTCTTGCAAGAATGGGATGCCACCCTGCCAACTCTGCCCCTCGAGCAGCGCATCAACCTGGAACCGGTGGTCGGCTACCTGGCCTATCACCACACCGAGCGCCACCGCCTGCTGACCACCTTCCCGGCGGCCTGGGAGCATTTCAACCGCCCCGAGCTGCGCCAGGAACTGTCTCGCGCCGTCTCTGTGTTTTAGTCGAAGTCCAGCAGCGCAGACCCGTCCGGCGGCGGGTCGATCTTCTCTTCCCATAAGAACCGGTACACCCGGCGCAGCCGCTCTGCCCCCGCGCTCACGAAGCGGTCCATCTCTTCGGCCGTGAGATAAATTCCCGGCCTGCGGATGTAGTGTTCTTCGATCTCCTCGTCGCTCCTGCGGTAGAAATCTTTGATGTGCGCCATATTGCGTTGGATGGCTTCCGGCGGCAGGAAATCCAGGTAATCCTGTGTGTATTCGCAGTCCAGGAAGACCCGCCAGAAGATCGACTCGGGATTGCCGCGCACAGTTTCGAAATCCAGCCCGTACCAATCGCGCTTCACTTCCCAGATGAAGTTCTTATCGGCGGCAAATTGGGCAGCAAAACGCTCCTTGGTCGGAATGCCCACCTGCCGATACCACAAGTTGTCCGTCGCCAGGTGGAAGAAATAGCCCAGCAAGAAAGAGAAACGCTCGGGGTCATCCTCCGCCTTCACCGGCGCCAGGTAGCGGCGGTAAAAATCCATGTGCGCGCAGCGCTGGCCGCCAGCCCCGCTGCGAAAATGGGTGATCTCCACCGGCGGGTTGAAATTTTCCCACTTCTCGTCGGGGATGCCCGAATCGGGCGCAATGTTGCCGGTGGCGAACCAACCGGCATCCAATCCGTCGATGGTAGATAACAGGCGCTCCGCCAGGCGCAGGTGTACAATCCAGGTAGCCATAGGGTACTTTGCTCAGCCTCCATTCGCGGTGAGATTTGTTTCACGGGCACAGAACACCATTTTATCCAATATTGGCGATTTCAGGTATCTTCCTCGATCCGCGGGGGTGTTATTTTTACTTCACTTCGTTCAGCGAGTATAATACAGTTATGGAAGTTGAGCCTTTTCAACGCCAGAAGGAACAGAAACATGAAACTAAGGAATGTGCTCAAAATACTTCGGGGTAACTCATTATCTCT
>CAZVRZ010000225.1:0-7032 GCA_964629965.1 uncultured Anaerolineaceae bacterium | reverse complement strand
GTGATGGTTAGGGTCGGCGTGATCGTCGCCAGCGGAGTGACGGTGATCGTGGGCGTGATGGTCACGGATGGAAGCGGCGTAACCGTTTCGACTGGCAGCTCCGTGGCAATCAGCGTGGACGTGATTTCAGGTGTCGCCGTCGCACTGGGAGTGGGCATCGTATTCGTGGGCGCCGTATTCGTGTGCGTGAGCGGTGCAGCAGCCTGCTCCAGCGCCGCAGCCCTGGCCGGTTTGACCAGTATTGCCAGGTTGGGCAGCAGCAGCGCCAGGATGACCAGGGCGTGCAGGCTGGTATGGATGATCTGGCGAACGGAAACAGTGTGACGGTGCATTTAATCCTCCCGATGGCAATGATAACGTACCCGGACGACGAAAGCGCCACAACCCCAGCACCGATAACAATTCGCTTGTAGATACCAATAAGGAAGTGCCAGAACCACAGGCGGTTTTTCCTCCCAGCCTTTGTTCTTGTCTATACAAGTATAATCCTCACCCCCCCCCCTCTTGTCAAGCCTTTTTTGGAATATTTTTAAATTCGTTCCTCTTTTTTACCCCAAAACACGCCCGCAGGGCCTCCATGTCCTGGGTAATTGATTATCGGCCAATTAGAATTAAGATGCGTTTACCCTGTCAGCCGTTCAAATTGAATGATCGATCATCTTATCCTTGATATAATTCAGGTTATCTATGCCTTACCGTGCCTATTTTCCCTTCTCGCTTTCCGGCGAGCAGTTCCAGGCAGCCGGGCTGCCGCCTGTCCCTGTTGGGTAGACAATCGCCCCCCGGATCGATCCCTTTTTCCTTGACAGTCCTCCGGCGATGCGATAGCATACACAGGTTATTACAACTATGGAAAATAGAAAGGCATCTTTGCCTGTGGAAAATGCGGCTGAAAAGAAAAGCTCCACTACATTAACAGATTTAATGAGAACTCGATTTAAAGGGGTGCTGGATCCCATCGGGGCGTTTTTTAATCGCCTGGGGCTGATGCCCAACACCATGACCATCATCGGTCTGGTCGGCAATACGGTCGGCGCCGCGTTCCTGGCGCAGGGCAAAATGACCCTGGGTGGGATCTTTGTGCTGGCGATGGGCCCCGTGGACGCGCTGGATGGCACCATGGCGCGCCTGCGCGGCGAATCAAGCGATTTTGGCGCCTTTGTCGACTCGGTCACCGACCGCTATTCTGAATTGGTGATCTTCGGCGGGCTGCTTTTCCACTATCTCCAGCAAGGCGATTGGCTTCCGGCGCTGGCAGTGTATCTCGCCGCCAGCGGCTCGGTGCTGGTCTCTTACGTGCGTGCGCGCGGCCAATCCCTGGATATGGATACCAAAGTTGGCCTGCTAACGCGCTTCGAACGCTACATCATCCTGGCGCCTGCCCTGCTGCTAAACCAGCCGCTGATCGGAATCTGGATCATTGCTGTCTTTGCCAATATAACCGCCCTGCAGCGCATCCTGGATGTGCGCCGCCAGGCGCGCCAGCGCATGAAGTAATAACTATCCCTTTGTTGAGGAGCAAATATGTTTCCCGGTTTTGACATTGGCCCGCTTCACATCACGTATTATGGCATCATCCTGATGACAGGCGCCCTGGCTGCCGCGTTCCTGGCAGCCTATGAGGCCCGCCGTCGCAAGCTGGATACTGAAATCGTCTGGGATGCCTTACTCTGGGTGCTGATCGGCGGCATCGTGGGCGCACGCATCTGGCACATCCTGACGCCGCCGCCCTCGATGCAAGCCATGGGCATCACCACCGCCTACTACCTGACCCATCCCATCGATATGATCAACACCACCAAGGGCGGGTTGGGCATCCCCGGCGCAGTCATCGGTGGTGCGCTGGCCTTGTACTGGTTCACCCGGCGCCGCAAGCTGAGCTTTCCTGTCTGGGCAGACATTGCCGCCCCAACAGTCGCCTTGGGGCAGGCCATCGGTCGCTGGGGCAACTTCGTGAACCAGGAAGTATACGGCCCGCCCACCAACCTGCCCTGGGGCATCTACATCGAAAGAGAAGGGCAGAAGATGCATCCTCTCTTCTTGTATGAATCGCTGTGGAACCTGTTCAATATGGCTCTCATCTTATTCCTGGGCCGGCGTTACCCCGATCGCCTCAAAGATGGTGACCTGTTCCTGGTATACCTGATCGGTTACCCGTTGGGACGCTTTCTGCTCGAATTTCTGCGCCTGGACTCAGCGCAGATCAGCGGTATCAATGCCAACCAAACGGTTATGGCCATCGTGGCGGTCTGCGCGGCCGCCCTGCTGATCTGGCGTCATAGGCCGGCAACCAAAGCTAAAAAGCAGGCAGAATAGCCGCCGCCCTCATGATCGAAACCCAAGACCTGTGCAAACAGTTCGACGATTTCGTCGCCGTTGCCGGCATTTCGTTCAACGTGCAGGCCGGTGAAGTGCTGGCCCTGCTCGGCCCGAATGGCGCCGGCAAGACCACCACCGTGCGCATGCTCACCTCCGTACTGCGTCCCAGCGGCGGCTGGGCGCGCATCGCCGGCTACGATGTGGTCCGGCAAGCCGCTCAAGTGCGCGCCTCCGTGGGCGTCTTGACCGAATTGCACGGCCTGTATGGGCGCATGCCTGCCGATGAATACCTGGATTTCTTTGGTCGCATCTACAATATGTCGCGCCTCGATCGCCAGCAGCAGAGCCGCCTATTGCTGGAACAATTCGGCTTGTACCAAGACCGCCACCGCAAGGTGGGCGAATATTCCAAAGGTATGCGTCAGAAGCTGGCCCTGGCGCGCGCCCTGTTGCATAACCCGCCCGTGCTGCTGTTAGACGAGCCCACCTCCGCCATCATCATCTGTACCCACAACCTGCCGGAGGCCGAGGAACTGGCCGACCAGATCGCCATCATCCGCCGCGGCAAGATCATCGCCCGCGGCACGCCCGAAGGGCTCAAGCAAGAGCTGCTGGGCCCGCCAGAGTACGAAGTGCGCCTGGGCGTCACCCTGGACAGCCGGCTGCCAGACCTGCCCCCCCAGGTCACCCCAACCGGCAGCGGGCCGGATTGGTTCTGCTTCTCCACCGACCAACCGCAGGTGGCCAACCCGGCTGTTTTGCAGCGCCTGGCAGAGCAAAACTACCCGGTGATTACCCTGCAAGAGATGCCCCGCAGCCTGGAAAAAGTTTACCTGCAAGCCATAAACGTCGCGGAGAATAACCATGCATAAGCTGGCCGGCTATCTCAAGCCTATTCTGTTCGTTACCCATCGCGAGGTGCGCGACCAGTTTCGCGATTGGCGCATCATCTTCCCCATCGTGGCGCTCACCCTGCTCTTCCCCGGGCTGATGAATTTCACTGCCGGGCAGGTGGTCAGCTACGTGCAGCAGTACGGCGCCAACCTGCTGGCCACGCGTTTTATCCCCTTCCTGCTGATGATCGTCGGCTTCTTCCCGACCACCGTCTCGCTGGTGATCGCCCTGGAGAGCTTTGCCGGCGAAACCGAGCGTCACAGCATTGAGCCTTTGTTGAGCAGCCCCATCGCCGACTGGCAGCTATACCTGGGTAAACTGCTGGCCTCCCTCATCCCCCCGGTCGCAGGCAGCCTGCTCGGCATTACCACCTACCTGATCGGCGTTTACCGCTCGGTCAACTGGACCGCACCTTTATCCTTCCTGATCCAAATAATTTTGCTCACCACCGTGCAAACCCTGGTGATGGTGTGCGGCGCCGTCGTGATCTCTACCCAGACCACCTCGGTGCGCGCTGCCAACCTGCTATCTTCTTTCATCGTCATCCCGATCGCCCTGCTCATCCAGGGCGAAGCCGTCATCATGTTCTGGGGCAGCCTGGACATCTTGTGGTGGGTAATCCTGGGAGACTTGCTGATCGCCATCCTGCTCATCCGCGCCGGCCTGGCCCACTTCAATCGCGAAGAGCTGCTCGGTCGCGAGATCGATGTGCTCAACCTGAAACACAGTTGGCGCGTTTTTTCCAAAGCCTTCATCGGCGACGCACACAACCTGTCCGGCTGGCTGCGAGTTGAGCTTAAAAAGAGCCTGTCTCGTATGCTCATCCCACTGGTTTTCTCTGCCATCATGATCCCCCTGGGCGCCTGGATTGGCGCCCGGCTGGCTGTTCAGCTTAACCTGCCGCCCGACCTGTTCAACCTCGATCAGTTGGTTGACCTGGATCCGGGCATCGTTTCTGGCATGCGCAGCATGGGTTTCATGTCGCTCAACGGCGCCGTGACCGTCTGGCTGCACAACCTGCGCTCGATCCTGCTGGCAACCTTCCTGGGCATCTTTTCCTTTGGTGTGTTAGGTTTGTTCATCCTGATGCTGCCCATGGTGATGCTGGGCTTCTTCGCTCAAATGGCCTCCATAACAGGCATTTCCCCGCTGACCTTCCTGGCAGCCTTCATGCTGCCGCACGGTTTGCTAGAAATCCCTGCCATGATCTTATCGGCAGCGGCCATTTTCCGCCTGGGCGCCACGCTGATCACCCCCGCCCAAGATCAAACCATCAGCGAGTCCTGGTTGAAGGGACTGGCAGATTGGGCGCGCATCATGGTAGCGCTTGTCATTCCGCTCTTCTTACTGGCAGCCCTGGTCGAGGTGTTCATCACCCCGCACACCCTGGTTATTCTTTTGGGACAGTAGCGCGATTTCTTACCAGCCCTCGACGAAGGGAATCCAATCCATATTATCGTTCAAATGGCGGCCAAAAACGTAAACGGCTGAAGCCGGCGGCTCGCCTGGCAGGCGCAGCAGGCGCATATGGGCCTGCTCCAGCATACGCCCGCCCTTACGGTGGTTGCAGGCTGGGCAAGCCGTCACCAGGTTCTGCCAGGTATACTCTCCCCCCAAATGGCGAGGCACAATATGGTCGATGGTCAGCACGGCGGTGTGCTGCCCGCAATATTGGCAGGTGTAATTATCGCGCCGCAGCACTTCGCGTTTCGTTAACTTCACCGCTGGACGAGGGCGCCGGATCATGTTTGCCAACCGGATCACAGCCGGGCGCGGATAAAGTTGTGAAACAGTTTGGATGTGGCCGCGCCCATTCATCACCATGCTGGCCCTACCATTCAGGAGTAAGGCTATCGCACGGCGAGTAGTACACACATTGAGCGGCTCAAAGTTCGCGTTGAGCACCAAAACTGCAGTCTTCACATCACTCTCCAGGCGAATTTCCGAATTATAGCACGGGAAATCCAAATCGTTTAGCGCGCTTTATAATTTCGAGGTTTGCTGCAGTGTCCGTCGTCTCTTCAACCTTGGTCAGTTATCTATCAGGATCTTTACAGAGTGGACTATCGCCCATAAAATAGGGTTATGCCTATGATCATCGACGGTCATAATTTAATCCCCAAGATCCCTGGCGCTCATTTGAGTGATCTGAATGATGAGAATCAGCTGATTGTCTTGCTTCAAGAATATGCTCGCCTTAAACGCAAACAGATTGAGTGTTTCTTCGATAATGCGCCTCCGGGATGGCCGCGAGTGCGTAATTACGGCCTGGTGGTTGCTAAATTTCCGCGCCCAGGTATGAACGCTGACCAAGAAATACGCGGTCGTCTCGGCCGGTTGGGAAATGCGGCGCGCAATTACACGATTGTGAGCTCTGATCTGGCAGTTCAAAGTTCGGCGCGCGCGGCCCGCGCCCAGTATATTGGCTCGGATGTGTTTGCCAAAGAATTATTGAAGGTGTTGGAAAACAGCCCGGTAGAAAAAAATGAGGGTGTAGAGGCCGGGCTCAGCGATGCCGAGGTAAATATGTGGCTTGACCTGTTCAAGGATCCGGATCAATCGCCCAAATAGCCACCTTTCAAAGATCTAACGAAAACCTTACAGAATTCTTATTAATTATTAATGCAATTCCGGTAAAGTATGTGATATTATATTGGCAACACCTGACTTCCTTTTATTGGTATCCCAGGTGTTACCCACCTCTAGAGCCTTCATCATGTTTACCATGTTGAAGCAATTGGTGGCCCTCCTTAGATTGCCGGGCGTGCCCCCCCCACGCCCGGCATCCTTTTAACCCAAGAGAAACGGCTGGCTTTGCTGGCCAGCCGTTCGGTGGAGAAAGAATGGGTGCGGGTCGCGTATCAACGCCGCATTCGATCATGTTGGGTGGGGTTCGCACCGTTCATCGACATCGGATGGTAAGTGGGTTCGGGGCGCACCTGGTTACGTTCTGGGGAATGGTAACTTCGTGGAGAAGAATATGACTGCGTATGCTCTACCGGTGTATATTCTTTGGGAGCCGGGCGGTAGGATGGAGCCGATGTCGGCTGTGCCAATGGGCGCATGGGGCTGGATTGACGATTGGTCCCAGGCATATGGATGCCCGCTGCGCGATTGTTGCTGTGTGCGCGCCGGTTTCCCTGGCTGAACAACCGTTCCCCAGCGACCGAAAAAGAGCCAATGATCAACACCCGGATCACCCACACCATCAACGCCACAAATACTGGCACCACTCTCATCAGAGTCTCGCGTTCGACCACCGCTCTGCCAAGCGATTCGTGGCTGAGAATAGCGATTGACACCCCCCACCAGGTTAGCAAGGCATTCATGGCGGCTGCCAGCATCCAGGCGCCAAACAGATACCAGACTTCAGCAGGTTCTTCTGCCCCCTGTTCGGGCGTGAACAGGCGAGCAATGCCCGCAAAGTCAATACCGCAGAAAGCAAGTGCTAAAATGGTTGCCCAGCGAACACCTAAGAAACGCAGATCGCCAAGCAGATCGTTAAGGGCAAAATCGGTGGTGCTGTAGTTGAAGATCTCAAATGCGATCAACGCACCGATGATCAAGATGCCAAAAGCCCACCCCCTGCGAATATTGATATGAGGTAATGATTGAGAGAAGGTAGAGTTCATATTTGCCTCCAGATAAAAATCCTGATTGATTATTGTATACAGAACCTATGTTCTATATATAATAATAGAACAATTGTTCGATTTTGTCAAGAGGCATACGCAAAAAATGCGTGCGCAAAAAGATACGTACGCAAACATGACACCTCCCTAATTTAATCTAGGGAGCACGGACGGCCGGAAAGCCAGC
>CAZVRZ010000224.1:0-7157 GCA_964629965.1 uncultured Anaerolineaceae bacterium | reverse complement strand
CGACTTGCTTGTATTTGAACAGCCTGAAATCCACCTTCACCCCCGCGCCCAAGCCGGGCTAGCCGATTTGTTGCTATGCACGGCTATAAGTGGCAAGCAAGTTATCATCGAAACCCATAGCGACCATCTGATCAATCGCTTACGTAGACGATTGGCAGAAGATCAAAGCAACCGCCTCGCCAATCAAGTGCAAATCGTTTTTGTTTCTCCACCTGTATCCGCCAAGAAAGGCGCGCTGGTTGAACAAGCGCGCATCAACGATCGAGGCGATATCGAAAATTGGCCAGAGGGTTTTCTGGCTGAGTCGCCGAGCGAGGCGGGTGCAATCTTGCGTGCCAGTATCAAAAAAATTCCCAACCAGCCCGAAACAGGTATCCCAGAGGAGTAATGTATGCCTGGAATACCTCACCTTCTGATCGTTCCAGATTTGAATATACTGGTGTCTGATCCAAATATATATCAATATGCTCCTGATCAGCTTCTGCTTTTTTTTGCAACGGTTGATCTGCATAATCAGGCTATACTTGCCAGGCAAAATACTCACTGGTGTTTGTCGAAATCCTTGTTACAACAGCTACTGATCGAGTTCCCCTGGCGTATGTCGCAACAAGCCAACCAGCTTACTGGCCCTCTCAATACGGTGCTCACCGCGTACTTACCCGTGTTGAATAGAGCTATTACTCGTAATCCTGATAAAATGCCCGCCGTTATCATCCCGGCCAGCTTCTTGGGGATTAGGCCTCATTCACCTCAAACACGGGAAGAGTGGCTAAAGCTCATGGCCAGCAGTGAAACTTGCTGGCAAGAAAAAAAACCTTCCTTTGATGGCATGTTCGTTGCATCGCGGGGCAACGGCGTTCTGGAAATCTATAAGCCCGCTCCTGCCCAACAACTGGTTTGTCGGATAGATGTTTTCGAACCAAACCAATGGGCTGGTGTCTATCAATGGGGAATTGAATGTCTCCCGCGAACGGGGCCATATTCGTACCAACCACCTAGAACTCATGGGGGGATCATAAATTTTCCAAAATCAACAACCAAGAAAGGGCAATCGGGTTTTCTGGATGCCAACGGAAATATCTGGTGTTGGGATCTACTACATCGCGATCATTGGGATGTGATTGACATGGCAGGCAATCCTGTGCGTAGAGTGCGTCCCGATGGTCGCCTTTTCCCTTGATGAAGGAGTAGTAGATGATTGAACGTCTAAATATCCGAAAATTTAGCCTGGTTGATAAAGCCGATTTCAAACTAACAAGACCAATCGTTTTTGTGGGTCGCAAGCAACTGGAAAATTTATTTCAGCCCAAAAGTGTTAAACAAGTAGATTGCCCTTGTGATGATAAGAGACAAGCATATGCTGAATCAAACGGTCAATACAGTCTTTGATCTCCCGCCTGCGGTGCCGCCGTGCATCGTAAAGATACAAGATTTCGATGCCGCGCAGGTGATCCAGGAAAACGTGCGCGATTATGTGATCACGCCTACGGTGGGAACGGCGCTAGAGCGGTTGGTGGATCGCATCATCGCCAGTTGCGTTCGCCAGGAGGCCGGTCAGGGTCATTACCTGCACGGCTCATTTGGTTCGGGCAAATCCCATTTCATGTCCATTCTGGGGTTGATCCTGGAAAACAACCCGGTGGTCTGGGAAAAAGAGCATGAAATCATTCGCTCGATCCAGAACACCCACCAGGCCTGGCTAGGGGAGCATCCCATCCTGGTCATCCCGGTCTATATGCTGGGACAATCCAGCCTGCGCATGGCATGCTACAACGCCGCCAATGCCCGCCTGCAAAGCCTGGGGCTGCCGCCGTGCGAGTTTAGCGATGCTGATAAAGTGATCGCTAGCTTCCGCGCCGAGGTGGAGCGCTATGGCGAAACGGTATTCCAGCAGTTAGAGCAGGCCAGCGGGATCAGCCGCAAGCGCTTTGATCGTTCAGCCAAGGGTGATCAGGAAGAAAAAGACGCCCTGGCCAAGACGATTCTGGAATACCGCCAGGCTGGCCGCTCAGAAAAGGTGCAACTCTACCCGGATAAGTTCTCGGATGGCATGGCCACTTTGACCCGCCATGCCAAAGCCAACAACTTTTTTGGGATTGTGTTCTTGATTGACGAGTTGATCCTGTACCTGACAGGTAAAAGTGGGCGGGATTATATTGATGAGTTCAACGACCTGGTTGCTTTGGCAGATAACTCGGCCCTGGATCGCGTGATTCCTCTGTGGTCAATTGTTTCCAAGCAGCGCAATATTCAGGAAACCGTGCCGGATGACTCCAGCCAACAGCGGGTTTTTGAGGCGATTGATCACCACAAAGACCGCTTTCCAGAGACGACCGACCTGGCTGATACGGAACTGATCCCGATTGTCCAAGAACGTGTGCTGCGGGTGCGCCGTGGCATGGAAGATTTACTCCAGCGCGCGGTTGAAGAAACCATCAACGGACTGGAAGAAGAAACACGCATCACCCTGCTGCAAGATTTTACCCTGGTCGATTTCCGCCGGGTTTATCCTTTCCACCCGGCGTTGATCCGCACGCTGATTGACATCACGGCGCGCTTGAGCCGCGAGCGGGCGGCCATCCGGCTCCTATATGAACTGCTCATCGAACGCAATGCTAATTTGCCGATCGGTTCCCTGATCCCCTTCGCCTCGCTTTTCGATGTGGTTTTTCTTCCCCAGGGGCTGACCGGCGGCTCAATCAATGCCGAGCTGGATGCTGTACGCCAAACGTACTATGACCGTCTGCTGCCAATGATTGATGATCTATATGCTGACGACACAGACAAAGCGGAGCGCGCCCGTTTGATTGTCAAAACTGTTTTGTTGTGCGGGCTGACGAAAACGCTGCGTAATGATATTACCGTGGAGCGTATTCTCCACTTGAATTACCAGGATCTGCGCGGGCGCACAGCCATTGGCTCTTACACATCCATTGCCCAAATCCTGAGCGAACTTGATAACCGCAGCGAGCTGGTGCGCTTTAACCCTAAACCCACCAACCATGCGCTAGGCGTAGTCGGCATTTCCCTGGCCTCTGGGGTGCAATTGGCCGATGTGCTCAAACGGGTGCAGGTGAACTGGCGGCAGCGCTTGGAAGCCTTCAACGGCCTGATGAAGACGCTGATGAACCGGCCGATCCAGAATAGCGAAATTCCCAACTACGAATGCGCCTGGCGCGGCACCAAGCGGCGCGGCAAAGTGCGCTTTGTCAACATTGCTGAACTGACTTTTGACCAGATGGCCGTGCCGGTAGGTATGGAATTCGCGCTGTTTATTGATATTCCGTTTGAAGCGGATAAAAATCATCCCCGTGACGAAGACTTGAAGGTCATTGAGCGGGCGCGCGCCAAATTGCAGCCTGGCCCGGTCGGTTTCTGGCTGCCGGTGGAATTCACGCCGGATGATATTCGCGACCTGGAAGAGTACGCCAAAATCCTGGAACTGGAAGGCAACCCCAACGCCTACCTGGAAGATTATGGGCGCAGCCAGCGCCAGGCGCTGGAACAGAAGCTGGTCGGCCAGAAGATCAGCAAGGCGCGTGCCGTCAGCGATCGCCTAGTGCAGGTCTATAAAGGCACTGGGGCGGATGTGACCTTTTTGGATGCTACGATCACCCCCTCTCTGGATGCCGACAGCCTGGGGGCGGCGCTGGATCGCATTGGCAGCACGGTTTTTGACAGGCTCTACCCATACCACCCTCGCTTTTCTGCCGCCATCGAGGCCAATCAGCGTAACTTGCGCCACCTGTTGGAAGAATTCATGATCCCATCTGCGGTTGGCTCGGGTTCAGTGCCCAGGAACCCTGACCTGGACGGTTGGCTGACGCGTTTGGGTGAACCGCTTGAATTGGCAGAGCGCGGCGCCACCCAATGGACTCTCCGCCCGAACTCGCGCTATCTGACCAAATTGGACGAGTTGGCCACCGGCAAGCGCGTTGAAACCGATAAAATCCGCCGCGGCCTGGAAGAAGCTTTTGGCTTCAGCCGCGATCTATCCGATACTTTTCTGCTCTTTCTGGTGCGCGCCAGGGGCTATCGCGCCTTAAAAGGCAGCCAGGCCATCCCGCGCGTTGATTATGGTGGTTTGGATGGCTTGACTTTAGAGCAAGGCGAACGCCTGGCGCCGCAAGAATGGGTACAAGCAAAGAATTTCGCCCAAGAGGTCTGGCAGATTCGCCCCGCTGCAGAAGAACTCACCATCGCAGCGCAAGACGCGCTATGGCGGCAGGTGAATGCTGCCGCTAACACGGCCCAGGCGGTTTTGAGTGATCTACAAAAGAAATTAAACACGGCTTTGCAGGCTTTGGCTATCCGGCCTGAAGATTCACTGCGTTTTGGCGGTGTTGAGGCTGCTATTCAGTTGAACGGGCTGGCTGTCCGTTCTGATCTGGACGGTTATGAAGGCCTGCGAGCGTTGTTGGTGTGGAAGCCATCCCGGGCGAACCTGACCCGCGAGCAGGCGGTGAAGCAACTTGCCCGCCGAGCTCAAACCCTTGAGACATTGGGCTTGCTGCAAACCGATACGCTGAACCGGGTGATCACGCTGGCGAAAAACAACCAGGTTGGCGCAATCGATGCGCTGGCCGGGCTGCGCCAGGCGCTGATCGGGACAGATGAAACGGCTGAATTATCTAGCCACCTGGCAAGTTGGAACAAGCAGGCGAACAAAGTGATTGACGATGCCATTCGCCAGCCGGAAACCAAAGGCAACGGCGCGGCAGTGGTTGATGTTGAGATTAAGACTACCCGGTCTGACAAGAAAATAAAAGTGGCCTCAGCGCAAGTTGTCTCGGCTGGGAATACGATTGACATCAGCCAGGCTCAAACCGAAGCCTGGTTGCAAGACCTATTAGGCCAGGATGCTTTTGCCTCGCTGCAAGGCGAGATCGAAATCATCCTCAAAGTCGTTGTGAGCAAGTCGAAAGAATAAGTTGTTGTGATGGACGATACACTGCTCGGCGCCATTCGCTTATTGCTCGACCAGACCGACCGTAGTGAGGTGGTCAAAGATTTGCTGCTGATTGAAGTAGATTGGGGCAGTTTATTGGGATCCCCGACAGATGAAATCTGCCCCGTCCAATTTCAAGCTGCAGAATGGACGCTTGTTTACACCCAATCTGAGTTGGTTCTGCGCCGAGGGCTGAGCAAAGCATGTAACGAGCATGTGATTATTGTTTACCATGCCGGCAACGGGTTCCAACCGCCTTTAGATATTCGTGCCCGAGCGCATAATAAAACCCCTTATCGCTTGGGGTTGCGTCACCGATTGTCTGCGATTACCCATTGGGAATGGCCGCCCGAAGTGGACTACCTGGAATGGCGGCCCAGTGTGTTAGCTCATTTAGATGATCTCATCCGTCTGTCGGGTGGAACGGATATGCGCTATTGGGCAGTTACACGCAGCGACTTGGAGCAATTATTGATCCAGGCCAGTTTTGGGTTCAAAGTTCAAGGGCAAACGCCGCAAAAGATCCTCGCTGAACTGGTTGCCATTCAACGTCACCAGCCCAACCCTCCCGAAGCCTTAATGTTGACCTTGCTGCAAGAGCAGCTACGCCAGCATACCGTAGAAAAATCCACAGCGACGGACTTTGTCTCCATCCTGGCCTGGGCGGCAGAAAAACCGGGCCGCGCCGAAGAGGTGGTGCGGACGGGGCTGATGATGGCGGCGGAGCAGGCCGTGAACTTGATGCCTAACTGGGCTGGCCTAAATCCATTGCGGGCGCTCCTGGTTACTGAACGCAAGAACTCAGAAAATCAAGCGGTGGCTATGGTGAGTGACTTGGCAACCGGAGCGCTGGCTGCCTTGCATTCTTCTACACGGCAATCAATCCTAAAAGCCGCCCAAGATGATTTGTCCAATGTTCTGCCGGCAGAAGCTTACAACCCCTGGTTCCCGGCCTTGTTAGAGAAAGAAAGTTTACGTTTGGCGGAACGCCTGGCCGTCCGTGACGTGGAAGCTGCTGCACAGGTCAAACGGTTGGATGAGCATTTCTCCGCCCCAGATTATCGCGGCCGGTTAGACGCACTAGGGGAAATGGCGGCGTTGGTGGTTCGTTGGCAAAGCCAATTTGAAGCCGTCAAATCCATTTCGGGAGTTGCCGTGTGGGCCAGATGGTATGCAGAGCAAGGCGCATTCCTGGATCTATCTGCCCTGCGCCTGATGGCCGACATGGGCCAGGGAACAGGTTTGGAAACGCCTATCCAAAGCTTATTGCAATCCTACTGGAGCTGGCGCAACCAATGCAATGCTCGTTTTGCCGCAGAATACCTGGCCGGGTATGAGGCGGCAATCCATGATCGCGGCGCTGGTATTTATGGCACACACCGCCTGCTCAACTGGAATATCCGCACACTGCTTCAAAGCGATGATCTTCATCGCCCGAGTCAGCGGGTTTTGTTGATCGTCCTGGATAGCATGAGTTACCCGGATTACTACCATCTGTTGGAGCAATGGACCAAGAAAACGCCAGCCGTTTATGGCCGTTCGGGGGGACCAACACTTTCTCTGCTGCCATCGGTTACGGCCGTCTCTCGCAAAGCGCTGTTTCTAAATGCGCTGCCTACCGACCGTTTGGATGACGATGAGACTTACGAAAAAAAAGCGACCACCAGCGAAGGGAAAGCCTTGCAAGCGGCTTTCTCAGACAAGCGGGTGCGGTTATATAACAAAACGAACTGGGATGATCAGCAGATTTTCAACGATCTCCAGTTTCACCAGGTGGATGTGTTGGCAGTCATCATCAATGCAATCGATGATGATCTCAAAAACGCGACCACCAGCGTCCGTTTACCGATGTTAGAAGATCTGGGTTCATTGGTTCAAATTGTTCGCAAAGGGATTGAGTCTGGCTGGCAAGTTCTCCTAACGAGCGATCATGGGCACACCTGGCACCGAGACAAAAAGCTGCGTCGCGGCGAAGCTCAACCCGGATCGGGCGAACGTTTTGTTTTCTTGACAGGTAATCAAATCCCCCCAGAAGATGCAGTTACAACCAGCGACCTGCACATCGTTGTTGACAAAAATCAGCGTATGGCGCTGCTGACGGCTACAGGTTCGTACTTTGGGCATAATCCCCGGCGTGGTTATCATGGCGGCGCTGGTCTTGAGGAAGTCATTCTACCCTGTGTGTGTTTGACCCATGAAGCGCCGGCCC
>CAZVRZ010000223.1:0-7172 GCA_964629965.1 uncultured Anaerolineaceae bacterium | reverse complement strand
ACCTGGTTGGCGCCGGCCTCCAATGCCTCCACGATCACCTGGCTGGCCTTGCTGACATCACGCAGCGTGATGGCGACCACGTTGTTGATGCGGTAGCCTTTGATATACAATGAATCGTAGTTTTCGTAGATCGGTTCGACCACGTACCAATCGGTGGCAATATCTTTGGACTCAATATCGAGCTTTTTCAAGGCCCGGATCACCTTTTCGATGGCCTCCGAATTGGCTTCCTGAACTTTCGTGGGCGTCTTACCGTTGGATTGCACGCCAAGCTGGATCAAAGCCCGGTCGGGAACCACGTTGACCATGGCTGCGCCGCTGACGTGCACGGTGCGGCTGGCGTCGCAGAAATCCGGATCGCTCTGCGCCCTGGGTTGGGTAACCGGCGAGGCCTGCACGCGGCTCTCCGGCAGCACAAACATGACCATGGCGAAGATCAGCACGCCGATCAGAATAGTATTGAGCAAGATGGGAAAGTGTTTCATAACAGCCTCCTGTTTTTTTAGAAGATTTCCCCCATCATATCCTTCCAGGCGACCAGGCATGTGTCAGTTTTCGGGCAGTTTGATGGCAGTATTCCCCGCCGACAAATAAAATGTGATCGTGGCGCCCTGGCCGGGTGCGCTGTGCGCCTGGATGCTGCCGCCCTGGGCCTGCACCAGGGCACGGGCAATCGACAGCCCCAAACCGGCCCCGCCGGTGCGCCGGTCGCGAGAAGCATCCACCCGGTAGAAACGCTCAAAGATGAATGGCAGATGCTCGACAGGGATGCCCGGCCCCTGGTCGCGCACCGCGCACTGCACTTCGCCGCCCGCCTGCCGGATAGCGATCGCCACCGTGGAACCTTCAGCAGTGTGGCGAATGGCGTTGTCCAGCAAGTTATCGAGCACCTGCGCCAGCCGGTCGGCATCTGCCAGTACCATAACGTCTGCCGGGGCGGAGGCGTTCTCTACATGCAGCTTCACTTGGCGCGGGGCTGCCAGGGTAGAGAAATGAGCGCAGCGTTCCTGCGCCAGTTTCACAAAATCCAACGGCCGGCTATCCAATTTCAACATCCCCGCATCGTAGCGGGTCAGCGTCAACAGGTCGCCAACCAAGCGGATCAGGCGCTCCGTTTCGCGCTGCATCGAAGCAAGCAGCGGGCCGCGCCCTTCCATGTCATCCAGCGCGCCGTCTTCCAATGTTTCGATGGTGCCCTTGATCACCGTCAGAGGCGTACGCAGCTCGTGCGTCACATCCGCAACAAAGGCGTTCTTGGCCTGGTCGGCCTGGCGCAAGCTGGCCGTCATTTTATTGAAAGACTGCCCGAGGCTGCCCAACTCACTGATCTGATCTTCGCCGGGCACGCTCTGGTTTAAATCGCCTGCGCTAACCGCCTGGGCCGCGCGGGCCACCGTCTCTATCGGCCGGGCGAGACGGCGCGCCAGGAAGGTTCCGGCTGCGCCGGCCAATAACAGCGCCGCCAGCAGGGCACCCGCCAATTGCCACACCAGGCGGGCCGGCAAGCTGCCCGGCGGCAGAGGCGTGGCAAGGTACAGGATACCCTCCACGCTGCCATCCCCAGCCAGGATCGGCGCGGCTGCATACAACACCCGGCGATTACCGGCCGCGGCGACGCGGCGCAGCGCCGTATTCGCCTCGCCTTGCAAGGCGCTCTGGATCTCAAGGCGCTGGAGCAGATCGGCGGAAGAAGTATAGCCGCTGTTCTCCGCCGCCGGAGCCTGGATCAAGGCTTCCCCGTCGGCCAGCGGCAGGCCAACCACCACTGCGCCCGAGTCACTCAAGATGCGAGAATGCAAGCCCGGCATAACGTTCATGGTCTGGGCATAGGGCTGCGCGGCTTCATCTGGGAGTTCCGCACCTTCCAACCCAGCCGCGGCTAATTTTACCTGGGTCAGCAGGTTCTCGCGCTGGGTGGCGATATAGCTCTGTTCGACCGCCAGCCAGGCCAAAACCGCGGCCAAGCCCATGCCGATCAACAAAATCGCCAGGTAGCTCAGAAACAGGCGGGAGCGAAGGGATGAGAACATAGGCTAAGCGTTCAACCGGTAACCGAGACCGCGCACGGCTTCGATGGCCTGGGCATCCGGCGAAAGGGCGCGCCATTTAGCGCGCAGGCGCTTGATGGCGCTGTCTACGGCGCGAGTATCGCCTACGAAATCATAGCCCCAGGCCTGCTCCAGCAGGCGCTCGCGGGTCAGCACGCGCCCGGCGTTTGTCAGCAGCAGGTGCAGCAAGTCGAATTCCAGGCGCGTCAGGTTGAGCTGGCTGTCGCCGACCCGGGCAGTGCGGCTTTCGATATCCAACTGCAGCCCGCCGGGGCCATTTAACATTGAGCGAGCCCCTGGCTCAGGCCCCTGGCCGCTCTCGGATTGGGCCCGTCGCAGCACGGCCTTGATGCGCGCCATCAGTTCACGCACGCTGAAGGGCTTACATACGTAATCGTCTGCGCCTAACTCCAGCCCCACCACCCGGTCGATCTCCTCGCCGCGCGCTGTGATCATGATGATCGGCACGTTGCTGGTTTTGCGCAGCTCGCGGCACACTTCCAATCCATCGATCTGGGGCAGCATCAGATCCAGCAAGATCAGGTCGGGCGCATGCTGGCGCGCCAACTCCAGCGCGGTGCGGCCATTGGCAGCCACCAACACCTCATCATGCGCCTTGCGCAGGTTGTAAGCCAACAGGTCAGTGACCGCGGCTTCATCATCGACCAGGAGAATTTTTGCACACATCTCTTATAGCATATCATAGATTTGTGGCAGTTCGGTGTCAAAGCAAGAGTTCTATGTGACAACAGGGGACTGGTCAAATAGACCAGTTTTTCCTTGTGGGATAGCCCATGGCGGGAAATTTAAAAGGGGCTGCCTGATAATAAGGCAGCCCCTTGCACGGATACTGGGAGAATTTATTTGACTACGATCTGGGCGTAAGCCTGCTTGGCGTTCCCATCCATATCGGTCACAATAAAGCCGATCACGTATTCTCCCTCGGGAGCGTACGTTTCTTGCCATGTAAATGGCTGGCTGCCAAAGGTCAGCACCTGCCCTTCCTGGAAGGTCACATTCTCCACGCTGCCATCGCTGCCCAGGTCCATCCACTTGTCGTAGATGGTGAAGGTATCGCCCTGCGTGGGAGTGATCTCACGCGGCGCGCTGGCATCTTGTTCACCAGTATAACCAACCACCTGGATCAGAGCGCCATCGCGGAACAATAGCTGGGCACGGCGCGCCTCGCCTGACTCGGCAAAGGTGTATAAGCCTTCCACCACGTAAACAGCATCCTCCGCCGTTGCGCCATAACGCAGGGGTGAGAAGAGGGCCAGGTGAGAATTATTGCCATCTGAAACAGTGAAGAGACCCAGGTTCCAGTTGAACTTCAAGGTGAAGATCTCGTCGTCGCTCCAAACCGGGTAATACACGCCATCCACTTCGCGGGTTTCGGGGCTTTCCAGGTAATCTGTATCAGCCACATAGATCGAGTTGGAAGCCTGATCGTAATAACCGATGAACAGATACACGTAACCAATGTTTGTGCCCTGCAGATCGGCGCTCATTGCCACCGATTGACCAGGGGCGGCTTCGCTGCTGGAGAGACTAAGCTGCGAAACATCGATCGTCCCGGCGCCAGGGGCGCGCGTCGGCGCGCTGGAGCTTGGAACGACCGCTTCACGGGATGAATACTCAAATTCACGGTTGCTGTAATGGTAAGCCAGGAAATCATCCCACAATGATTCATCCGAGAAGTAATCGGCAATGGCAGTATAGGACTGCGGGCCGCTGTAAGGCGAGCGATACAGGGTTGAATTCGGAAAATAGAAGCCAATCCCCGTGGCGCCGTTCTTGCCGCTGCCATGTTTCTCAGCGATGACAGCCGATTTGATAGCCGACAAGACGTTTTGAGCGGCCGTTTTTACCTTGCCATTGCCCGATTCACGCTGCAGCAGTTGCACAAAGCTGCCCAGGTCGAGATAAGCCGACGGCACCTGGTTACCAAAGATGTTGGTAAAAGAAAGCGTGTAATTGCGTACGCTGGCAATGGTCGATTGGTCTTCATTCTGCAGTTCATAAGCCAGAGCGTTCAAGCTCTCCATCAGCGCAGGAACCTTGGACAGGTCTACCGCGGAGAGGGTAATGTCACGCGTCAATTGCTTGGCCAATTGATCAGCGGTGATGCTGCTGGCGCCGAGCAGGCCGCCCATCGGAGAACCCTGGCGCAGAAATTCAGCCCGGGCGCGATCATCAACGATACGCTGATCATCCTTAATATAGCTGTCTACAATATTCTTTGAAAGCTCGGCGGGGTGGATATCAGGATTGTCGATCAAGGTTTGCATGAATTCAGTGTACGCCCAGCCTAAAGACGGCTCGGTTTCCTCTGAGGCAATGGCAAAGCTGGCATGCTTCTCGAGCATGCTGTAAACCTCCACCTGCCCCATCAAACAAGCATCCAGGCCGATAATGGCAAACTTATCGAAGCCGCCTTGCTGGCGGATCTTGCCCAGGGCAGCATCCAACTCATCCAGATACATATTATTGCCAAGCTTGGATGCCAGCGGTGCAGAATTGTTGGCGCTGCCGCCCGGCGCAGGATCGCTGAAACCGCCCGGCCAACCCATACCATGATCTTCCATGATCAGGACCACATTATCGGCGGGGAAATTCTTGAGGCCCCACATGGCAAACTCCACCAGCGTATCCCCATCCGCCATGTTGGCTTCGCCTTCGCTGACCAACTGCGACCCGGTTGTGGTCAGGTCCGCATCTTTGTTAAGATAATAAAGGCGGGTAGAAGACCAGTTGCCATCGCCCGCATATGCACCGCGATAACGATCGATAAAGCTGACCACATGAACCCGGTCGCTGGAGCCCACCTTTTCAGCCTCATTCATATCCAAGAAAATATCCTGCTCCAGGATCTGGTCATCCGCGTCTTGATAGAGCAGCACCAACCAGGTTTGTCCTTCTTTACCGGCAGCCGTGGGAGCGACAAATGGGCGCGGCGTGTTGGTGGACTTAGCAACCACAGCCGGCTGGCTGTATTCTGTCTCGGCCGTCGGGTAGGAATCCTGGTAGGTGGTTTGATCGTCGCCGCCGCTGCCAAAGCTGCTGAGCAAACTCCCGCCGCCCTTGAAAACCAGGGCAATGACGATAAAACCGATCACCAGGGCAATGGTCACGCAGGATGGCAAGCGCGCCCCACCACCGCCTAACAATCCGCCACCTGGCAGCCCACCACCAGGCAGGCCGCCTCCACCGCCGCCGGAGGAAACTCCCCCGCCGCTCAATGGAGCGGAAGAGGTTCCGCCCTGCTGGGTTTCTCGCCGACGGATCGGCGCTTCTGCCCGGCCTTGCGGTCCCGAGCCTTTACGGCGCCGTTCAGCCTCGATAGTCTCCTGGCTCCCCGTTTTGGGAGCGAACAGCCGTAACAGAGACGATCCTGTAGATGGAGTTGCTGCTGCCAATTCAGGAAACTGCTTACGAAAAAAGATGTCTCTCATTGTAAATTTTATCCTCGCAAAACTTGTAGTAATTTATCCCAATACAATAGCAAGCCTCCCAGAGTTTTCGGGTATTTTTCGTGGCTAAAATGACGGCCTGCTTATGTTAATTATAACCCCTTGCAAGCAACTTCGCTAACACTCATACATTGGATAATTGACCCCATCTGGCCCAGCGGCGGGAACTCCATGCAGCCTGGAATGGCAGCGAACTGGCGCGTGTCCAGGCGCGGCCTAACCGGAGACAAGGGGAGCATCGCCGTCCACCGCTGGAAGCCAGGCGTTTTGTACAACCGGCAAATCGATCGTAGCGATCCTACCGTAAACCCAGTTTAATCCAACCCATCAAGCTGGGCGCGCAACTTGCCAACCGTCTCCTGAAAGCCCGCCAGGCGTTCGCGTTCTTTCTGCACCACCGGCGCCGGCGCTTTTTGAGCAAAGGGGCCAGACAGCAAATTCTCCAGGCGCGCAACCTGTGCATCAGCATCGGCCAGTTCCTTCTGCAAGCGCTGGCGTTCCTCGCTTACATCCACCAGATCGGCAAGCGGCAGATAGATCTCCACCGGGCCTACCACGAGAACCACATGACCTTCGGGTTTTTCGGCCAGGGCAGGAACAATATGCAGCGCCTCGGCATCCAATCCAGCCAGGGCGCATACAGCAGCCGACTGGGACTGGAAGGTTTGCAAGTGCTCCCCAACCGCCAGCACAGCCGCCAGCCGCTTGCCAAGCTTCACATTCTTCTCCGAACGCAAGTTGCGGATCGAGCGCACCACTTCTTGCAGCAAGCTGAATTGAGCGACGCACTTCGCCTCCCAAGGCTCTTCTTCCCGAGGCTCAGGCCAGGGCGCAATGATCAAAGCCTGCGGCCAATCCTTGTGCAGCGGCGTCAAAGAAACGCCATAGCTTTCGGGCGCACCAAAGCGCTCCAGCACAACCTGGCGCAGGTTACCCCACAGTTCCTCCGTAATGAAGGGTGTAAAGGGATGAAGCAGGCGCAAACACTGATCCAGAATGCGTCCCAGGGTATAGGCCGTATAAAAGGCGCGATCGCCCCCTTCGGCAAGCTGCAGCTTGGCAATCTCCAGGTACCAATCGGCAAACTCGTTCCAAAAGAAATCATAAATTTGCCGCCCAGCCTCGCCGTACTGGTAGCCGCCCAACAGGCGCTCCACATCGCGCACCAAGGCCTGTAAACGGGCCCAGATCCACGAGTCGGCCAGGGTCCAAACCGGATCAGCAAGCGGAGCTGTGGGTGCTTGCTGCAGCGAGGTCAGCACAAACCGGCCCGCATTCCAGACCTTATTGGCAAAGTTGCGGTTCGCCTCCACCTTTTTAATGCTCAAGTTCATATCATTGCCCGGCGTGGCGCCTACCAATAGGGTAAAGCGCAGGGCATCGGTGCCCAGTTCATCCATGACAATCAGCGGATCGATCACGTTACCGTAGGTCTTGCTCATCTTGCGACCGTGCTCATCGCGGATCAAACCGTGCAGATAGACCGTATCGAAGGGAATTTTGCCGGTATATTCCAGGCCCGACATGATCATGCGCACCACCCAGAAGAAAAGGATATCGTAGCCCGTTTCCATCATCTGGGTTGGGTAGAAGTATTTATAATCCGGAGTTTCCTCAGGCCAGCCAAGCGTAGAGAAAGGCCACAGCCCAGAAG
>CAZVRZ010000222.1:0-7174 GCA_964629965.1 uncultured Anaerolineaceae bacterium | reverse complement strand
CCCGGCTGCTGCTGAAGTACGCCAGCGTCACCGGTGTGGTTTGGATGGGCGGCAGGTAGTAGCCAAAGTCGGCGTAAGGTATGATTGTGCTGCCGCTCAGGATTACTTCCAGCGGGTCGGACTGGCTGTGACCATCGGTACCTGCTGTGCCCAGCGAATGCCAGTAGCCGTCCAGCAGGTTGGCCTGGTCGGTGACATCCACCGTATAAGTGCCATTAGGCAGGTAATCGAAGCTGTAGTTGCCGCCGGCGTCGGTGGTAGTGGCAGCGATAATATTGCCGCGGCTGTCGCGCAGGGCCACGGTCACGCCTTGCAGCCAGGTGTTTTCTGAGCCATCCAGGAAGCCATCGCTGTCCGTGTCTTGCCAGATAGTGCCCGAAACGCTGTTGGTGGTACCCTGGTAGCCAAAGTTTTGCAGTAAGTTGATTTCACCGGCTGTCAGGGTTAGGCCGGACTCATTCGCCGGAGAATCCGTGGTATCTGGGTCGATGGTGTTGGTCAGGCCGCCGGGCAGGCTGGCGGTATCCACCACCACAACGTAGTTGCCGGGCAGAAGGTTACTAAAGTAGTAGTTCCCATTCTCATCGGTAACCGCCCGCGCTACCACAGCCTCGCCGTTAGTGTATCGACCATCACTGTTGCTATCGGCGTACAGCAAGACAAACACACCTTCCAGCCCTTCGCCAGGAGCGTACTCGCCGTCATTGTTCCGGTCCAGGAAGATCGTATCCCCGATCAACCCCTTCTCTGAGGTCTGCCCAGGCGGAGCGTAGCCGAAGTCTTGCAGTGGATTGCCTGCGGGTGCCAGGTTAGTAACCGCGCTGATGTGTGGTGTGCCCACGCCATCATCGTCGTAAGTCGGCAACAACCCAGTTAGCACGTTATTGATATCGTTTACCCACACCAGGTAGTCGTCCGTTCCAACGCCATCGGCCACTGGCACACCATCGAACTGGTAGTAACCACTGGCGTCGGTGATAGCGGAGGCAACGATCAGGTCGGCGCCGGGCTGGTACATGCCGTCGCCATTGATATCTTTGATCAACGCGACCGTTACCTGGGGGATACGACTTTCAAAGCCGTCCAGGTTTCCGTTGGCATTGGTATCCAGCCAGATGGTATCGCCAATCGTGGCGCCCGTGTCTTCATTTGGCATATAGCCGAAATCGGCTTTGAGGTACACCTGCACCGACTCGGGGGTGAGCTTGATGGGGGTGGTGATCTGGTTATCCAGCGTGCTGTCCGGGTCGCCTGTTTGAGTGTAGCCGGCGGGGGCCGTGACGCGTACCCCGTAAGCGCCTGGCGGCAAGTTGTTGAAGATGTAGTTGCCGGTGGCATCGGTGGTACGCACCGGGTCATAGCCACCCACATTGTAGGGGTCATCGAAAATCCCATCCTCATTCGAGTCGTAGTACAGCATGACGGTCACGCCGCTCAGCCCCATCTCGGCGGCATCCTGTATGCCGTCGCCGTCTGCATCGATCCAAACACGGTCGCCGATGGCGCCGCCGGTGGATGGCCAGTTGTAGCCGAAGTCGGCAGTGGTGTGCTCGGCGTTGTAGGATAAGTCCACGGAGGTGGTGTGCGGCGTTGGGATACTACCGTCCTCGTCATAGGTTGGCGCCAGACCGGTTGGCAGGCTGTCAGTATCCACAACCACCTGGTATGTGGCCACCGGAACGTTCTTGAAGATGTAGTTCCCGTTGGCATCGGTGACGGTGGTAGCGATTAGATTATTGCTAGAATCCCTAAGCTCAATGGTGACATTGGCAAGGCCCGCTTCCCCGGCATCCTGGATGCCGTTTCTGTTCTCGTCCAGCCAAACGCGGTCGCCAATTGTCCCCGCCAGCAGGAGGCCGGCGCCGGTTTCACTGTTGAATTCCACGAGGGGCACGAGGTTTTCGCCTTCCATCCGGTAGGATACGTAGGATACGGTTGCCCTGTTGGCCAGCAGTTTGCTGCCGGCCGGCAGCACCTGGATGGTCACCTGGTCGGTGCCGGTGCAGCCGTAGACGGCGCGCGCCGTCACCGTCACGACATACGTGCCGGGTTCGTCGTAGGTGTGCGGAAGACTGGAGGCAGCCTGGAAATCGACGACCGGGGTGTCATCGCCGAAATCGAACTTGTATGAGTAAGGCTTGCGGCCGTTGAGCGCATTCTCATCCACCGAAACGGTCACAATCTGGTCTTCCAGGGTCATCGCAGGCCCAGAGGCAAAGGGCAGCAGGCTGCCGAAGCTGGCCTGCAGGTTGAAGAGCAGGCCACTGTGGTCGCAGCCTTCGCAAGGCGGCGGGAAGGGATGGCCGCCGTGGGTGTTGTTGACGAGCTTGATGGCCAGAATATTGATGCCCGATTGGACGCCGTCGCTGGCGTCGAGGGTTGAGGAACTGCCGGCGCCCAGGTGCTGCCCCACGTAGACTCCGTTGAGATAGACGGTGGAGAGGTCATCGCTGGCCAGGCTCAGGCTGGCAGACAGGTCGCCGGCGTTGAGCGGCGTGCAGAAGGCCTGGCGGAAGAAGGAGTTATTTGAGTAAGTGAGGCCCTCGTCTTTCATCGAGACCCACTCGGCGTCGAGGGTCGCCGCCGGCAGCCAGTAATACGCCTCAGCAGTGGAGGCTGCGCCAGGCTGAGTCCAGGTCTGGGCTGGTAGTGGTGGGGTTTCGTTGAAAACGCCCGAGCGCGGGTTGTCGGCCCAGCCGAGCGGCCCGATGCCGTTGGTGCCTGTGAAAATGCCGCGGAAGGCAAGACAGGCGGGGTTAAAGTCCGAATCGCACCACGGCAGCGAAGTGTAGGCGGTAGTGGTGCTGGTGATGGTCAGGCTGCCGGCGCCCGTTTCGGTGGAGAGGGTGGGAGCCGTTTGCAAGGCGCCGCCGGCGCCGGAATCCAGGGTCACCTTGAAGCTGAGCGTGCCGCTGGCGCCGGCTGGCTGGATGCCCAGGTACCAGGTGATGGTGTGCTCGGTTACATCATATATCCCGCCGCCGGTGATACTGCCAGAGACCAGGGTCGTATTGGGTGTCAGGTCAAGATCATCTACAATGACCACATTTCCGGCTGCGGCGGTGCTGTTGTTGTGCCAGTAGATGGAGTAAGTGACTTCTCCGAGGGCGTCTGGCCCGAAGGCGCTCTTTTGCGTCACCACGTAGGGCGAGACGATCACATCGCTGTCGCTGGCGCTGTTATCAGCCGGGTTGAGGTCGCCTTCTGCCCCAGCGATGCTCACCCGGTTCAGCACGGCAACCCCGGTTGGCTCGGTGCCGATGACTTTGACGGTGATCTGGACCCATCCAGAGCCGTTAACCGCGACCGGGCCAACATTGCAGGTGACCACGGTGGCGGGTGGGGGCGTACACGTGATGCTGGGGGATGACGAGTAGGATTGGTAGGTCACGTTCGCCGGAAGCGTATCCACGATGTTGACGAGCGTGGCAGGGACGGTGCCTGTGTTGGTGTACTGGATGGTGTATTTCAGCTCGCCGCCGGCCAGCACTTGCGTGACTCCATCGCTCTTCGTCACCCGCAGGTCCGGTAAAGGATCGGTTTTGGTGAGGTCGATATCGGATGACTCGTTATCGGTGATGTTCACTTCCAGCGCGGTGGTGCTGACGTGAGCATAATTGATCAGCGAAGTGCCGTCAGGCAGGGGAGTGATTTCATCAGGCAGTAAAGTGTCAACCGACACGCTCACCGTGCAGCTCGTGCTCGCCCCGGGGGCCAGGTCTGCCAGGTCCCAGGTGTATTTCGATCCAACGACAGTGGGATCGTTGTCGGCAAGGGGCGGGGCACAGATGATGCTTTGATAGGTGAGGTTGTCCCCGTCCTCATCGATCGTATCCTCCAGCTTCACACCGGTGGCAGTGGCCAGGCCGTTGTTCTTGATCGTCAGGGTGTATTCAATCGGGTCCCCGGGAGCGACGGTGGTTTCGCCATCCGTCTTGGTGATGGACAGGTCGGCAGGGACGATGAAGTAGTCTTCCACCTCACCGCCGGATACGAAACCAGTCGGCCCGATGGGAGCAGTACAATTACCGTCGCCATCGCGCGGGCTGAGGCGGAAACGGAAGTAGGCGCCAGAAGGCCCGATTGCCCCTGGCGGAACCGTGACATTGATGGTTGACGTGCCTGCGACCACTGCCAGGTTCTGGACGATGTGCTCCGTGTAGGAAGAGTAAGCGTCGTAGCCGCCGGTCTTGGTAAAGTTGCCGTCAGCGGCGGGGGGTGTGGCGCCGCTGTCGCCGGTGAAGTCCATCCAGGCATTCAGGCAGCCGGGGCCGTTCGTCACTGTGACATCGATTTCAGCTGTGCCGCCGCTCTGCCAGGCAGGTTGGGGGCCGCTGATGACGATGCCGTCTTCATCATCCGCCTTGGGAAGGGTGGTCTGGTTCAGGTCATCGCCGTCGGCGTTGGTAGTGGGCTGGCCCTGCAGGTCACGGTCGTAATTGCTGCCTAGTTTCAGCGTCAGACTGGGGTTGTTATCAGTTGGGGAATGCCTCGGGCCGTCGGTGGACAGCGAGGTGCCGTAACTATCGGGCAGATCGCCCCAATCATGCGAGGCCACCAGGCTGGTGGCGCAGCTTTGCACAACGCCGCCGGTAGAGGAGGCAACATCGCAGTTAGAAATCTCTCCATAAACATCAGCGGGATTGAGGTTACCCAGCAAGATATCAAAGCGAACATAGAAGGTTGCGCCGGGAGCCAGGTTGCCCAACGAGATGCCGGTTGGCGCATTCGCATCTAATGGGAAGGGAGTGCCAGAGCCATCATCGGGGATGGATGTCCAGCCGCTGCCAGGACAGGCGCTCACGAGGCATATTTCAGTGCCGGGGCCCGGGGAGGCCTGCACATAGGTTGTATTGACTGGCACGCCGGCGTCGTAAACGTAGACATTATTGGCGGTGCTGGAGCCGGTGTTCTTGATGGTGATGTACGTGGTGGCTGTGTCGCCAGGGCTGAGCAGGCCATCGCTATCGGCATCGGTCTTCAGTTCCATGCTCTTAGTGCCTTCCATCAGCCGCATGGGTGGGACGGAGGTGCCCACATCCAGGCCCGGCGCGGCTGCGCTGGCCGTGCGCGGGTCCTGGCCCCATGCCAGCGCCAGGTTGCAGCCGGGTGTGCCGCCATTACCTACACCGGAGGCGGTGCGGCTCCAGACGCGCGCTCCGGTCTGGTCAAAGGGCTCTGCATCCCGATCTGGTTCGAACAGGCGCGTCGACTTGTACTGGGTGATGAGCATGCCGTTGTTCGAAGTGGTTTCATTGATGCTGTCAACATTTGTATCTGTCGTATCGCCGTCGCCGTTCAAGTCAACCTTATCTGGTGTGCCATCGTTGTTCCAGTCCACATAAACATAATTGTTCGTGCTGCAGGCTGATGTGACCCAGAGCGGGCTGCCATTCTCGGTTGAGGTGGCATTGGTGGGGTCTTTGCCCAGGCCCAGGCCCACCAGGGCGTCTGTCGACAGGAAGTTGTCGGGGTAGAGGGTGAAGCTCCAGTCGCCGGCCTGGCCAGCGCTCACGCCATTGACGGCGGTATCCACGGTGCCAATGGCAAAAATCTTGGTGGCGGGTGTGGGGGCCCCGCTGCCGTCGGAGGCAAAGCAGTTGGCCCCCGAGTTGTTGGTCAGATCCACATAGGCGATGCCGCGGGCCGCCACTGGCCCCCGGGTCACTGTAATGATGGTGGCGGGGTTGGTGGGGGAACGCTGCTTGCAGGTGATGTAGATGCTGCCGTTGGCGCTGGGATTATAGAGGAACAGACGGGTGGGACCGGGTGTGAAGGAAGCGCCTGTATTGACGCCCACCGGGCTCCAGTAGCTGCTGCCAAAGGCGCTCACCGGCAGCAGGTTCATGTCGCGCGACTCGTAGTTCGAGCCGATATCGCCTGTCAGTAGTAAAACCTGGATCGGCTTGGTGGTATCGGTGGTTTGCAGACGGGCGCCTTGCCTGACTCCCACAGCCAGGTAGGCGCCGCCTTCCTGGAGGACGATGCTGGTCTCGTAGCTACCGTTGGCGTCTGCATCGATCTGCACGGTGGTATTGTTCTGGGCCGCCATGATCGACAGCGCACTGTACTCAAACATGCCCTGGCCCGAGTAGCCCTGGGCAGGGTAGGCGGTGTTCGTACCCACCGGAGACTCGTACACCGTGCCCCATTCCGTCGTCGAGTACATCTCATGGCCGAAGGCGTTCAGCGTGCCAGAGCCGGCCGCCCAGGTGGCGTGTGCCATGGCGATGGAGCTGCTGGCGCCCACCTTGTCTTTGGCGTCGAAAAGGATCACGCTGCTGTTCCTGGGAAGCGGGACATTGTTACTGGGGATAATGACGTCCCCGGCGACGAAGATGTCGTTCGCATTGGAGCAGGTCAGGGTCACGCCATTCTTGTTGGGGGCGCAGCCGTCCGCGGCCCAACTATTACCCCAGATCTGGGTGCCGCCGGGGTTGCTGCTGCTGAACTCGTTGCTGGGATTAGCCAGGTCCGAGTCGTAGCCATTCTCCCACTGGTCATAATAAACGTATGTCCCGTTCACACCGATGGCGATGGAGAAATAAGTGGTGATGGGCGAGGCGGCGGTGGAGTTGATGGCATCGAGCACGGTCAGGGCATCAGCCTCGGGCAGGGTGACGTAAAAAACCTGCACCGGAGCAGGATTCGCCGCATAGGCCGGGCTTGGGGTGGCCAGGGAGACGAGCCCGAACAGGATCGCAACGAGCAGAGCAATCGAAACGAAGCGCGGTAAACCGGACGAACGAGAGAAAATTTTCCAACCCATAAACAGTGTCACTTTCTTCTACCAGAGAATACTTAATAATTTAAATTCGCTATCATCAGCATAGCATAATTTAGCGACCATTGCATATCAAACTTGCAAACAGTTCATCGCAGGGAAACATTGGTACCGTCGGAGAAAATAAGGAATCCATAAGGGTCTATCCCGCCAATTTTCTCTATAGCAGATAGATTTTACCGCATCTATCCAATTTCGGATATGGAATTCTTAGAGCCTTTCACTATTGATAGCCCAGGTGTGCGCAGGCAGGTAAATACATGCAAAAAGGGCGAAGCGTTTCCACTTCGCCCTATTTCGAACGATATGTTCTGCTTCGTCTCTACGGTTGGATAACGAGGGTGGGGTCGCCCAGCAGGGTCCAGCCCAGCAGCACGTCCAGCATCTCGG
>CAZVRZ010000221.1:0-7222 GCA_964629965.1 uncultured Anaerolineaceae bacterium | reverse complement strand
TCTCCCCATGGTGGGCAGAAGCCTGAATTCGCCAACAGCATCAACTTTTTAGTGCACCCCTGGCTAGTAGGCGATTGACAGAACACTTTGGGCATGGTATTATCTTGCCCAACAATTTACAACCCTAATGGAACTCTTATCCAGAGAGGTGGAGGGACCGGCCCTGTGAAACCTCGGCAACCCCATTGAAAAAATGGAAGGTGCCAACTCCGGCAGAAGGATTATCTGGAAGATGAGAGGGCAACCGATTTGCCACGCATTGCCCTTTCACACCGAAGGGCAATTTTATTTTTTGGAGGCTTAGTGATGAGTACAACTTTTATGAATTCTCCCCGGTTGCTGTTCACATCAGAATCTGTGACCGAGGGACACCCCGACAAACTTTGCGACCAATTGAGCGATGCAGTTTTGGATGCTTGCCTGGCGCAAGATCCTTTTTCGCGGGTAGCCTGTGAAGTAGCCACGAAAACCGGCTTCGTCATGTTATTGGGTGAAATTACGACCAACGCCCAGGTCAATTTTGACGAGTTGGCACGGAATGTCATCAAGGAGATCGGCTATGATAGCAGCGAAAAGGGATTTGATGGAAATTCCTGTGGCGTGCAAGTAGCTATTGCTCGCCAATCGGGTGACATTGCGATGGGTGTTGATAAAGCCCTGGAAGTGAAAAGCGGCGAAACCGGTGAAGATGAGATTAACAAGATTGGCGCAGGCGACCAGGGCATGATGTTTGGCTTTGCCTGCAATGAAACCCCCACTCTGCTGCCGCTGCCAATTTTTCTGGCACACAAGCTTACTCGCAGCCTGAGCGAAGTGCGCAAGAAAGGGATACTTCCCTGGTTGCGCCCGGATGGAAAAAGCCAGGTTACGGTGGAATACAGCTACGGTAAACCCAAGCGGGTGGACACCGTATTGATTAGCACCCAGCACACTCCGGAAATCACCCATGCTGAGATTCGCGAATCTGTGATCGAACATGTGATCATGCCCACCCTGCCGGCCGAGCTAGTCGACAAGGACATAAAAATCTTTGTCAATCCCACTGGTCGATTTGTGATCGGCGGTCCTATGGGCGATGCCGGCGTTACCGGGCGGAAGATCATTGTAGACACCTACGGCGGCATGGGCCGGCATGGCGGCGGCGCCTTTAGTGGGAAAGATCCTACAAAGGTTGATCGTTCTGCTGCATATGCCGCTCGCTGGGCAGCTAAAAATGTGGTGGCTGCCGGTCTGGCAGATCGCTGCGAGATCCAGGTGGCCTATGCTATTGGCGTGGCGCATCCTCTCAGCGTCAATGTGGAAACTTTTGGCACCGGCACTATTCCTGATGAAAGGATCGCTGAATTGATCTTGCAATTCTTTGATCTGCGCCCTGGAGCGATCATTCGGGATCTCAAATTGCGCCGCCCAATCTATCGTCAGGTGGCAGCCTATGGACATTTTGGCCGGGACGATCTGGATCTGCCCTGGGAAAAGACTGACAAAGCACTCCTACTGCGTGAAGCAGCAGGTTTGAATGGTAAACCAGCATAAGAACAGCAGGCGGGCGGCTAAACCGCCCGCTTCTCTTTTCTCATATATGGGCTTTCGAGCCCATGCGCTTCCAATAAGGGAATGTCTCTTAATATATCTTCGGTAGGTCCATCGGCAACAACATGCCCATCATCCATGATCACCATGCGGGGAAACAATTCATCCACCATAGCCATATCATGCGTGGGCGCCAACATCGTGATCGGCAAATCACGTAAAAGATTGATTAACGACCGCCGGGCACGCGGATCCAGCCCGGCGGTTGGCTCATCCAACACCAACACCTCCGGCTGCATAGAAAGCACCGTAGCAATCGCAATACGTTTTTTCTCGCCAACGCTCAAATGGTGCGACACTCGCTGGGCATACGCCGACATACCCACTGCCGTCAAGGCATCCTCCACCCGCTGCCGCACATCCTTTTCGGGCAATCCCTGGTAAAGCGGGCCAAAAGCTACATCATCGTATACGGTTGGAGAAAAAAGCTGATCATCTGGAGATTGAAAGATCAGCCCCACCCGAGCCCTTACCTTACTTAGATTCGATCGATTGACTTCGAGACCAGAAACTTTTACTGTACCGCTCTTTCCCTGGTATATGCCGTTGAGGTGGAGAATCAATGTTGATTTTCCAGCTCCGTTGGGCCCAACCAGGGCAACTTTCTCACATGGGGCAACATACAGAGAGACATCCTGTAACGCCTGGTGCCCATCCGGGTATGTGAACGATAAATGATCCACTTCAATAGAATGATGCATATTGAATCCAATTTATAAAACGTAAGCGAGTCCTAAAATGAGCACCAACAAGGCCAGTCCTGATACTAATGTCAGCCCGTTGTACTTACTAATCTCCGGTAGAGGTAAGGCACGGGCCTCACCATCGTAACCACGCGAGAGCATGGCGGTATAAATTCGATCGCTGCGCTCAAAGCCTCGTAGGAATAAATTGCCAGCCATGCCGCCGGTTACGCGCGCTCGCCAGGCCAGGCTGCCGCCCATTCTTAATCCGAGAATATCGGCCTGCCCACTGCGAGAGGCTCGCGCCCGCATCAACCGTAAGACTTCGTCTACCAGAACAAACAAGTATCTCCACATCAAACCAAATACCGCCACCAGTAAACGCGGAACATGGATCGCCCGCATCGCAGTCAATAAATCGGGAAAGGCCATGCTGGAGGACATCACCACTGCAGCCTGCATCGATATCCATGACTTGAGCGCAATGCTGAAGAAACGCACCAGTCCATCTTGCGAAACCCGGATCATCCAGGAACCGATTGCCAGGCTGCCCAAGGCCTCTCCTTGTGCAGTAAATAATAATGGCAACGCCGCCAGCATAAATGGGAGCGCCAGGGCAGATCGCCTCATAACAAACAAAATTCCCAAATCGGAAAGGATTTCCACAGACAGAATAACCGAAAACAGCAAGATGTAAGCAGCCCAGGCGCCATTGGGAATCAATGCGCTCGTTAAGATGAAGGCCAGGGTCAGAACCAACTTAACTCGAGGGTCCAGAGCATGTACCGGACTAGATCGCGGCTGGTAAGTATCGAGGAAATGAACGTGCATGGAGGTTATTGAGTGGTACGGCGGCGAATATAGGCTACTGCCATCGTTAAACCGAAAACGATGAGCGTACCAATAACCCCCGCCAGGATCGTTGCCAAAGCCTGGTTAGAAATTCCAGGAAACGTGTAATCGGGGATAATTGTGTAGGCTGAATCCTGCGCCAGGCCCAAAAAACCTTTTTGTTCTGCCACCCATTCCAGGCCATCCGGATGGGAAGAGGCCCACGGTGAAGCCACAGCCAAGAGCAAGGCCAGCAGCAAGCCAAAGCCCCACACCAGTTTTCCAGCCGAGGCAGAGTTTTCACCTGCCTGGAGCAAATCGCGCCGGGTAGCCAACAAGAAGGCAAGGGCTCCCAGGGTGATCAGAGCCTCTCCCAATCCAATCAAAGCATGGATGCCGCCCATTGCCAGGATCGAGATATTGGCTGGAGAAGTGCCTGAAAGAGCTAACTGCAATGCAACGGCCAGCGAGACCAATTCTACTGACAACCAGGCAGCCATCGCCCCTCCCACAAAAATGCCCCAACGCTGTCCCTTGGACAGGCGCCGAACGGTTTGATATACGGTGTTAGAAATCAGCACCCCCAGGATGCCCATGTTAAAAATATTGGCGCCTAAAACCAATAAACCGCCATCCTGAAAGATCAGTGCCTGGATACTCACAACACAGGTCATAACCAGAATAGCCGCCCAGGGTCCCAACAGGATGGTAGCGATTGCAGCTCCCATCAAATGACCAGAAGTGCCTCCCAGAATGGTAAAATTCAACATTTGACCAGCAAAAATAGTTGCAGCCAGCACGCCCATCAAAGGTAACTGGCGCTCCCCCAGATCTTTCTCAGCCTGTTTGAGTGCATACCCAACCATGATCACCGTTACAATCCAGAGAAAGATAGAAACGTATACCGATAAAAACCCATCTGGAATATGCATTTCTATAGGTGAAAGTAACATATCAAACCTCCTGTGAAGATTTCTTCTGACAATACCCACATAATCCACTGATAGAAATGTGTTGCAAATCAGCCTCAAAATCATAAGAGAGCTTGAGTTGTTCCAACAAAGAGGCGATAACCTGGTTTTGTTCTACATTGAGTATGCTGCCGCAATGTTTACATACCAAATGAACATGGGGGCCGTGGTGATCTGTTGTAAAAATGATCTGACCGTTCGAAAGGTAAGAACGGCTGGCCAGGCCCTCGATAACAAGCATATCCAGAATGCGGTAAATCGTGGCTATATTGATCGAGCGCGTGCGGTGTTCAACCTGTTCGTAGACCTGTTCCGCCGTCATATGCTCGTCATTATTTACCAGGGCCTGCACAACCATCTCTCGTTGAGGGGTGATCCGGTAACCCCGCGAACGCAAGCGATCAAGGAAAATATCACACCGATTCATCGCAATTGTTTTCTCCTGCAACGATTCGCAATTATACCCGATCTACTTCTGAATACGGAGAATCAACTTATTGGTATGCTATTGTTTTTTACAAAAACGGGGCAAACCTGGAAATTAACCGTTCCTTGGGTTGGTAGCCAGACACTCGCTGCACCGGACGTCCATTCACAAAAAGAACCAGCGTAGGAACCCCCATGATCTGGTATTCAGCAGTAATTGCTGGATTTGCATCAATATCCAATCGGGCTACTTTTACCTTACCCGACCACTCTTGAGCCAATTGTTTAACAACTGGCTCAAGCATTTTGCATGGGCCACACCAGGCCGCTGTGAAATCAACCAGCACCGGTAAGGACGCCTCAATGACTTCTACACGGAATGTTTCTTCATTTAATATAACCATATCCATTCTTCACACCTCAATCTTTCAAGATGCGCGTCAGGGTGATCAAAAAAGGCCGCACACTGTTGACGCTAGGTCAATGACGTGATAGAATGCACTTCGCCCTAGGGGCGCGTAGCTCAATGGCAGAGCAGTGGCCTTTTAAGCCATTGGTTGCAAGTTCGATCCTTGCCGCGCTCATTTTTTTGTTTAAGCTTGGCCTATGGTCACAAACACCATTGGACGGCGCTTGGTTCGAGAATATAAAAAGGCTTTAACAGTCTGCTCCAGGTCTGCTTGCAAACGACCATTGCTAACACTGTCAATTGCATCTGTGACCACCTGGCGCACATCATTTAGCAACGGCTCTGCCTCCGGTTCATAGACAAAACCGCGCGTGATAATCTCAGGTTCTTCACTCAAACGACAAGAATTTCGGTCAAGCGTCAAGCTTACCAAAACAAACCCATCCTGCGCCAAGATTTCTCGCTCTCGCATCACCGCCGGCCCCACTTCACCAACCCCTGCACCATCCACAAAAACATACCCACCTGGGATACGATCTCCCATGCGCATCACTCCGTCTTCAAATTCGATTACATTCCCATTCTCAACGATAGGTACATGATCAACCGGGAGACCTAACTGGATGGCCAGTCTGGCATGCTGCTTGAGGTGGCGCAACTCGCCATGGACCGGTATGAAATATTTAGGGCGTACCAAATGCAGCAGAAGTTTCATTTCTTCCTGACTAGCATGTCCAGAAACATGTACCGGAGCGATCTTTTCATAGATCACATTTGCTCCGCGCCGAAAAAGACGATTGATCGTGCGATATACACTCTCTTCATTCCCTGGAATCGGATGCGAGGATAAGACAACCGTGTCGCCAGGGTTGAGTTCAAACTGACGATTGGTGCCGGTGGACAAGCGCCCCATAATAGAAGTGGGTTCCCCTTGAGTGCCAGTAGACATCAATACCACTTCGTGAGGCTTCATTTTTAGAGATTGATCGACAGTGATTATCATATCATCCGGGATATTGAGATATCCCAAATTACGAGCCATACGGGCATTTTCAACCATGCTCGTGCCGGCAAATGCCAGCTTGCGCCCATGGTTTGAGGCTGCATTTGTAACTTGCTGCATACGAGAAATCAATGAGGCAAAGCTGGCAACGATGATCCGCCCTTTAGCATTTCGAAATACATCATCAAAAGCCGGATCGATCACTCGTTCTGAAGGTGTCCAACCCATGCGATCGGCGTTGGTGGAATCTGCCAACAAAGCCAACACCCCCCGGCCGGCAAATTCGGCCAGCTTGGCATAATCCGTGGGCCAGCCATCTACGGGAGTATGATCAAACTTATAATCGCCACTATGCACAATCAGACCTGCCGGGGTAGTGATGCCCAGGCCTACACCATCGGGAATAGAGTGGCACACATGAAAGAACTCAATCTTAAAGGGCCCAATATTCACCGTGTCGCCGGCTCGCACTGTATTCAATTGCAATCGATTGATCAATCCGCCCCGTGATAGTTTTACTTCCAGCAATCCGCGCGTCAGCGGTGTGGCATAGATGGGTGCATTGAGCTGGTCAACCAGATGATGAATGGCGCCTGTATGATCCTCATGACCATGGGTAACAATGATGCCACACACCCGCTCTCGATTTTTAATCACATAATCGAAATCGGGAATAATATAATCTATTCCCAACATATCATTTTCCGGGAACATCAAGCCGGCATCGACCACCAGAATATGATTGTTGAATTCGTAAACCATCATGTTCTTGCCAACTTCTCCCAGGCCCCCCAGGGGGATGATGCGCAATACAGAGCCCTGCAAAACAGATTCCTGTGCTTTTTTCTTGCTCATAAATCTATAAACCTCACATAAAAATAATAACAAAAAGCCCCGACGGAACTAACCTGCCGGGACCACATTTACTTTCTGATCGTCTATTGGGTAATAGCACACTCAACAAAAGAAAAGGCCGGGTCGCCGGCCAGGTAGAAAAATTCTCACTGACGGTTGGATTGTAGCATGGGAAAGTTATTTTGTCAAAAGACTGTTAAAAAAAGTTTCCTCTCCAAATGGAGAGGAAACTGACTTTACAGAAAGCGATTTAGTAATCCATACCGCCGCCGGGGGGCATTGCCGGGGCTTTTTCTTTCTCAGGTACATCGGTGATCAGGGCTTCAGTCGTCAGGATCATCGAAGCAATGGAAGCAGCATTTTCCAAAGCGCCGCGAGTAACCTTGGCCGGATCGATCGTACCATCCTTGACCATGTCAACATACTGGCTGGTAGCCACGTTGTAGCCCATGCT
>CAZVRZ010000220.1:0-7274 GCA_964629965.1 uncultured Anaerolineaceae bacterium | reverse complement strand
GGAAAACATCTCTTCTGGTTGATTTTGCACATCAAAAGGATATCTCGGCCTGCTGGTACAACATAGACCAGCATGACCACGACCTCAGGCGTTTTTTGGCGCATTTCATCGCGTCTATTGCCAGAGCCTATCCGGCTTTTGGACATAATTCAAACGCGGCTCTCCAGCGGTTGAACAAGCCAGGGGAAAATATCGAAACACTCATCACGGTTATCGTGAACGAGTTGTTCGAGCAGATTGAGGAGCACTTCGTCATTGTGCTCGACGACTTCCACCACGTTAGCGACGACCCAGAGATTGCCCGTTTTATCAGCCGGTTTGTCAGCCGGGTGGGCGAAAACTGTCACCTGGTGATTGCCTCGCGCCAGGAACCCGATCTACCGGATTTGGAATTGTTGGTTTCACATGGACAGGTAGGCCGCGTCAGTCTGTGCGATCTCGCCTTTACATCCGCAGAGTTACAGGCATTGGTAAACCAAAACCATGTGAAGATTTCCAATACCCAGGCTGATGCCATCATTGAACGCACCGAAGGCTGGATCACCGGGATATTGTTGACCCCACCTCCAGCCAATTCAACCAGTAGCGCCATATTCCCAGGCATACATGCCAATGAAACAGGCCTACCTGCGTATTGGCATCTGCTGGTTGAACGGCAGCCGAAATACGTGCGGGATTTTCTGCTCTACTCATCCATACTGGACGAGTTCAACGCAGACTTGTGCGCCGCGGCGCTGCCGCCATCGTTGCTCCCGGCAGACGCCAATTGGAACATGCTGGTAGAGAAGGTTCTCCAGGATAATCTGTTTGCTCTGCCAGTGGGTGAGGATGGCGCCTGGCTGCGCTATCACAGCCTGTTCAAGGATTACCTGCAAGATCGCCTTGAGCGTGAGCATCCTGGCTCGGAACAGGAGATATTGAAGCAGGTCATCCAGGTATATCGCAAGCGCAACAACTGGGAGCGGGCTTACCACACAGCTCGCCGTTTAGGGGATCAAGACATCCTCTTGGATGTTATCGAACAAGCCGGACCAACGCTACTGAGATACGAACGCATCAACACCATCACCGAGTGGCTGGAGAACATCCCGCCCAAAACGCTTGCTGTGCACCCCGGATTGGTATCGCTGCAAGGTGTAACAGCCTTGATGGGCGGACAAACCTGGCGAGGCATTGAACTGCTCAGCCAGGCTGAAGCAGCATTGCGAGCTACAGGGGATCGCAAACGCCTGGCGCGCACGCTTGCCCGGCGTTCAACGGGTCATTATTTTGTGAGCGATTACCAGAAAGGGCTGGATGATGCTGATGAAGCCCTGGCAATTGTAGGAAACGAGAGTGATTTACAGAGCACCCGGGCTCTGGCTCTGCGCGCACGCGGTGTTTGCCTGCACAGCATGGATCGAACAACCGAGGGTTTACAAGACATCGAGCAGGCATTGGACATCTTTCAAACTCTGGAGGATGTACCGAACGCAGCTACCACCTACCAGGAATTAGGAATTATTCATCGCACAACTGGCAACCTGGAAGCAGCTCATGCGGCCTACTTGAAAGCCGAGGCTTTCTGGCGAGACGAGAATAATCCCTATCGCCTGGCCGATCTGTTCAACAACATGGGTGTTTTCTATCACCACCTGGGCGATTACGAACAGGCTGTCGCCACGCTAAACGAGGGGCTGAAGTACGCGCAGCTGGCAGGCTTTGCACGCATGGAAGCATTTATCTTGACCAGCCTGGGCGATTTGTACGCCGATCTCCTGGCGGGTGAATACGCCGAAAAGATGTTTGAGAAAGCCTGGGAGATCGCCCAACGCATCGAAAACCGGTTCTTGTGTTTCTATATCCCCTGCGCCCTGTCCAGCCTGGCACAGCGGCGAAATGACCTGGCGCGAGCGCACTACCTGCACGATCAGGCAGCCAGGTTCGTTGAACCTCACTCGCACTATGGACCCGGATTGCTCATCATGCAAGCCGGCCGCCTGGCCCTGGCAGAAGACCGGCTGAACGATGCTCTTGACTGTTTTACCCAGGCGCTGGAGCATTTCCAGGCCGGAAAGCTAAAAATTGAAGAGGTCAAAGCACATTGCTACTGCGCCCTGGCGCTGTATACTGCCGGTGATGTCAATTCCAGCCTGGCGCACCTGAAGCAGGCTTTCTTATTGGCGCCGCCCGCAAAGTTATACATTGTGCTGCTGGATGCCGGCCGCAGCGTCAAACCGGTGCTGGAACATGCAGTGCATGATTTGGAACTGGGCAGTAAAGCAGCCAATATCCTCGAACGGCTGAGCAAATTCGAGGCATCCCTGCCGGAAATACGGCGCAAGCTGCGCAAGAATATCACCAAATCGCTGGTGGACAGACCCAAACTGCGTATCCGCGCCCTGGGCGGGGTACTCATCAGCCTCAACGGTCAAAAGTTCGACAGCAATGCCTGGCAGTCACGCGTGCAGCGCGACCTGTTCTTTTACCTACTGCGTCACAAGCACGGTGAAACCAAAGAACGATTGTTGGATGTTTTCTGGGGGAACTCCGAGAGTCGTGGAACCCAACTCAACAACGTGCTCTATAAAATCCGCCGCCTGTTGGGGGATGATATTATCCTGTACCGGGATGGGCGTTACCTGTTCAATCGCGCCTTGGACTATGAATACGATGTCGAGGAGTTACAGGCTCTGTCAGAAGCAGTGAAGAGAGAAGCCAATCCCGCAAAGCGGCTGGAACTCAGCGAACAGATCATCCACCTTTACCGGGGAGATTTTCTGCCAGAGGCGGAAGGCATCTGGGTTATCGGCGAACGCACTCACCTTCACCAGCTATACCTCGCTGCCATCCTTGAAGTGGCGGAGTACCATATGTGCGCGGGAGATTACGCTACCAGCATGAAATACTGTTGGCAGAGCATCGAGCGCGACCCATGCCACGAGGAGGCATATCGCCTGGCAATGCAGGCCGCTTTTGCGTCAGGGAACCGGGGAATGGTTGACCAGCACTATCAGATGTGCAAACGCATGTTGGCAGAACGCTGCAAAGCTGCGCCATCCCCAGAAACCTACCAGCTTTACCGCCAACTGACACAATAAACGCCAGATAGCCAGCATACAGCCAGCCTTGTCACCGGGCTGGCTGTTTTTTTGATTCCTGGCCGGTTTCTAATCTGCCGGCGAATGGGGGAGCGAGTGGGTTGGAGAGTGCGGGTTGGGACAATCGCCGCCAATGCAGGCAACGCCTGTAAATCCCAATCTCGTGAGGTGGCAAATGAACTCCTATCACCAATCAAATAATTCAACAGTCTCAGTAACGGCGACGGCCAGGCATGCCGAAGAATCGCCGGAATCAGGCGGGAGCGTAGGAGGGTAAACCATGCCCCTGGTTGTTGCGGCGCTTTGCGGTGTGATGGCAGGTTTCATCCGTGCAACCACCCACCGGCGGCGAATATCCATGCCGCGCATTCGCTGGGCATGGCTGCTCATCCCAACCGTTGCGGCAACCTGGGCCACAAACCACTTGTCATCCACGCCACTTGCCATAACAGCTCTGGCTCTTTCCCAGGCGCTGCCGCTGGCATTTGCCTGGATCAACCGCCGCCAGCCTGGAATGTGGCTGCTCGGCGCAGGCCTGGCGCTCAACCTGTTGGTCATCGCCCTGAATGGCGGTTTTATGCCGATCAGTCCGGAGACTCTCCTGGCAATGGGCGTACCGCCTGACCACTGGGCTGTCGGCCAGCGCCTGGGATTGAGCAAGGATCTGGTTCGATCTATTTCAGATACACATTTCTGGTTCCTGTCGGACTGGCTGCTTTCTCCAGCCTGGTATCCACAAAAGGGCGCTTTCAGCATCGGCGATCTGTGCGCCGGCGCTGGCGTTTTCTGGGTGCTGTGGGCGGCAGCCGGCCCTCAAAAGAAATAATTCATCACAACCGGAGAAAACATCATGACACAAGCAGAAAACGAAATCATCGAAGCTTTCAAGCGTGAACTTGCTTTGGCTCTGCGCCGTATCACCGGCCGCAAAATTGATTTGTTCCCAGACGAGCTGCCAACCGAAGTCCAGGCAGAAGATAAACTGGCAAATACAGAGGGCACGACAACCGACGCGGCAAGCGGCAGCCCGGATATGAATCAGGACAAGCAGCAAGGATAATGGACGCCAAAGAAACCTCGAAGAAAAACTGGCTGCTGCCCAGTTCGCCCGAAGAATTGGAGCAGTTCGTCAAAAGAACCCTGGGAGGCGCAATCGGGCTGATCGAGGAGGAACGCGCCGCAGTTTACAGCCGTGTTTCGGTTATCGATCCCAACGCCCGCAGCTACTCGATGGAATACCAGCCCGACCGCTCCGAGGAATATGCCGCTTCCAAAGGCTGGCGCATCATCGCCAAATACGAGGACCCCGACCGCACCGGGCGCAACAGCCGCCGGCCAGGCTTGCAGGCATTGATCCGAGACATCAAGGCCGGGCGAGTAAGCGTGGTGGTCGTCCACCGGCTGGACCGCCTTTACCGCAACCTGGAGTCACTGCTGCGCTTTTTGCGTTTCCTCAAGAAGCATCGTGTGCGCCTGGTGTCGGTGACAGAGCAGATAGACACCGATAGCTGGTGGGGGCGGTTGGTGCTGTACGTTTTGGGCGCCCTGGCCGAAATGTATGTCTGGCAAACCAGCGTCCGTGTGCGGGAAGTGAAAGTCGAGATGGCGCGCCGCGGCCTTCACAATGGGCTTGCTCCTTACGGCTACTGCAATGGGCTGTGCTCGACCTGCACCAGCCGGAATGGCGAGGGGTACTGCCCCTTGTTCGGCCTGCCCGACCGGCCCGAAAGCCGGCGTGGACGCATCCCGGTGCCGCACCCGGTGGATCAGTATGCGGTTAAGTTGATCCATGCGCTGTATAACCAGGGTTTCAGCGACAAAGATATTACCGAATACCTGAACACCCGCCTCTTCCAGTTGCCCGATGGCCGCCAGGTCAAGTTTCGTACCAAAGGGCCGCGCAATTTCTTGCCGGAACGCTCCTTCACGCGCGAGAGCATTCGCGAGATCATCACCAACCCCTTCTACGCTGGCCTGATTGCCCGCCACACTGTCAAACCGCTGGACATGGATGATGATCAACTTCCTGGGATCACCGCCGTGGATCGAGGGCGTAAGGCACAGCGAATCAATCCCAATGGCAGCAAGCGAGCGATCATCGAGCTGAACACCGGCCAGCACCAGGCTTTGATTTCCGTGGCGTTGTGGCAATCCAACCAGCAACTGCGCAAGCGCAAGTTCAAGACGCCGGTGAACCAGGGTAATCCAACCCGCGAGTACTTGCTGACCGGCGTTGGGTGCTGCTGGGAATGTCATGCCTGGGATGGTCGCAAAGCCAGCCTGCGCGGAGCAACTGGGGTGGGTAGTTACACCTACTACCGCTGCGCCACCCTGCACGACTTGTATAAGACGCGGCGCAAGCGCAAACCGGAAGAAGCTGAACCGACCCTGCCAGCAGTTGGGATTAAAGCTGGGCCTGGCGGTATGGGGAGCGAACTGCCCGATCGCCACAAGGCCAATCTGCGCACCGAAATTCTGGAAGAGCAGATCAATCAACTGGTTGAGGCCATGGTAATCCCCGAAGACTGGTACGAGGGCATCCTGGCGTATTACCTGAGCGATGACGGCATGAGCGAATTCGAGATGCAGGGATACAACATGCGCCAGGAGTTGGCCCGCCAGCGAGCGTTATTCCGCCAGGGGCACATCACCCAGGCGGAATACGAAGAAGCCTACTTGCGGATCAACCGTTATTTGCAGCAATTTAAACCTTCTGCGCGTCCCGAAGCCCGAGAAGTCATCCCGCTCTTACAAGACTTCGCCGGTATCTGGCGCAAAATGAATTTGGCTGAACGCCGCGCCATTTTGCAAACCGTATTTACCGGCCTCTACTTCGATGCCGAAGGCCAGCTACGCAAGGCATCTGCCAATAGCCCATTTGACAAGCTGCTCGGCCTGTTGGTTCAGGAGCCTGGTATCCCGATTGATCTAAAGGATGGCGCAAAAATCGCTTGACGGTTTTGCGGTTTGTGAAGATAATAAAAATACCCGGCCGGTTGGATGCCCCCCTCATTCAACCACCGGGTATTTTGTTTCCAGGCGCGTACAGTGTCACTTAACCCATAAATTGGCCGTTTTGGCCACTTTATGCTTCCACGTGACAGAAATGGAAAATGGCACCATGGGACATTTCACCGGATTTCTCGATCTTCTCCAAGCCACATACGATTTATGCTATACTCGGAAGTGTTGGGGCTTTCAATCCACCCCATTTTTTTGAGATGATACCAGCATAGCGTTACTTGGCACAAGTTTCACAGGTCTTACGAGCTATAATCCGATAATCAGATGATGGGCTGAGTTCATGGCAGATAATCAGATACCAATATCGACCGAACGTTTGCTACTAGACCGTTTCCAGAAAGAAGATTGGAGAGACTTCTACGGGATCGAGTTGTCCCTGGAACAGCACCTTTTCACCGCCGAATCTTACAAGCCAAGCACTGAAGAACTGACGAAGAACTATGTCTATGAATTGAGTGAGGTGAACTACGGCGAGCAAGAAAACGGATTCATCCTGGCTATCCGTGTCAAAGAATCCCCCCGCCTAGTCGGGTTCGCCGGGTTCCAGAACGGTACCCTAAAGGCAAACGGGCAGGCTGAGGTATTCTATTCGATCCACAAAGATTTCTGGAACCGTGGCTATGGCACAGAAGCACTCTTAGGAATGCTCCGGTTCGGATTCGAAGCGTTGGAACTGCACAGGATCGTCGCTTACTGCGACGCTGAAAACCATTCGTCGAGAAGAATACTCGAAAAGGCCCACATGAGGCTCGAATCTCACTTCCTGAAAGACAGGCTGAGGAACGGCGAATGGAAGGACGGGCTTGGATTTGCCTTGATCAAGGAAGAATTCACTGCCCCATAGCGGATGGCATGCCGATAGATGTTCCCCCTATTTTTTTTGAGATGATACGTAAAAAGCGATAATTTTTCTGGCCACTTTATGCTTCCAGGTGAAGCTTTATTGCGGGACAAAAGTATCAAAACAGGCCCAAAAGCGGCCATTATATGCTTCCAACCCTGGCCAATTTATGGGTTAAGTGACACAGCGTTACAAACACACTATTTGGATTTTGAGTTCTGGCATGACTTGAATATGAATTCGGACGTTCGGGGCGCTACATTTGTTCTTGCCTGGCTACTTCAGCAATCTGGCGAGTTGAGCCAAATCTTCGCCGGATGAAGTCATGA
>CAZVRZ010000219.1:0-7292 GCA_964629965.1 uncultured Anaerolineaceae bacterium | reverse complement strand
GTTTGTTCAATACGATTCAGACGGCTTGGGCCGGCGGCTGCCAGGGTTTGTTCAATACGATTCAGACGGCTTGGGCCGGCGGCTGCCAGGGTTTGTTCAAGACGATTCGGGTGACTTGGGCCGGCGGCTGCCAGGGTTTGTTCAAGACGATTCAGACGGCTTGGGCCGGCGGCTGCCTGGTTTGTTGCAAGACGATTCGGGCGACTTGGGCCGGCGGGTCGCCGCAGGCGCCGGGAGTTTCGCCGCCGCGAAGTTTCGCCGGGTTCCCCTGGTTGTTTTGGGCCTGGCCTGGCTGGCGGCCGTGCTGATCCTGGCCTTGGGCTGGCAGCCGGGAACTTACCTGGGGCTGATCCTGGCTTGGGGGCTGCCCCCGCTCATGCTGCAGTTTGCCTTCGGCGGTGATATTATCTGGCGCTACCGCCGCCTGGTGGGCCTGGCGATGTGCGCCGCCGCGTACCTGTTCCTGGCGGATGGGCTGGCAATCGCCGCCGGAGTCTGGACGATCAGCCCGCAGCACACCCTGGGCCTCAACCTTTTCGGTGTTTTGCCGTTGGAAGAAATGCTCTTTTTTACCCTGACTAATGCACTGGTGGTTCTGGGTATGACGCTGGTGCTGGCGCGTCTCAGCCACGAGCGTCTGCGTTCATTCAGAAATTCGTTTGACGCAAGAGCGGTGTTCTGAACCGCCCCGGTGTTCTGAACCGCCCCGGTGTTCTGTACCGCCAGCGTCTCTACGACGAAACCAAAACTCTTTATTATCTCCAGGGTTATAATACCTGAAATCGTACTCTCTGCAACGGTTGGTAAAGTTTCTCAGGAATTCTTGGAGGTCTTATGCTGTCTATCGAAAAGGTAGATACCCACAACAAAGCCCAGGTGCGCCGCTTCGTGCGCATCCCTTACCGTCTCTATGCAAAGTGCCCCTATTGGGTGCCGCCGCTGTTCGTGGATGCCGAGATGCAGCTCAACCGCGAGAAGCATCCCTATTACGAGCACTCCGATGCCGATTTCTGGATCGCTGTCCGTGACGGCCGCGAGGTGGGCCGCATCGGTGCCCTGGAAAACCGCCGATTCAACGCCTATCACCAGACCAAACAAGGCCAGTTTTACCTTTTCGAATGCGAGAACGATCCCGAAGTCGCCGCCGCCCTCTTTGAGAAAGTCTTCGAGTGGGCCAGGCAGCGCGGCCTCAACCAGATCGTCGGCCCCAAGGGCTTTGGCGCGCTGGATGGCTATGGCCTGCTGGTCGAAGGCTTCGATAAGCGCCAGTTGATGAACATGATGAACTACAACTTTCCCTATTACAACGACCTGGTGACCGGCCTGGGCTTTGAGAAAGATGTGGACTTTGTCTCCTGCTATCTCAGCGCAGATAAATTCAAGCTGCCTGAGCGCGTCTACCGCATCGTCGAGCGCGTCAAGCAGCGCAACTCGTTGGCTGTGAAAAATTTCCAGAACAAGAAGGAGCTGCGCGCCTGGGCCGACCGCATCGGGCAGGCTTATAACAAGGCTTTTGTCAACAATTGGGAATACTACCCGCTCACCGACCGCGAGATCAAGTTCATCCTCGATACCATCCTCAGCGTCGCCGACCCCCGCCTGATCAAGCTCATCACGCACGATGACGAGCCGGTGGGCTTCTTGTTCGGTTTCCTCGATCTTTCGGCTGCCATGCAGCGCGCCCGGGGCCGCCTGTTCCCCTTTGGCCTGATCGACCTGCTGCTAGAAATGAAGCGCACCGAATGGATCGCCCTGAACGGCACCGGTATCCTGGCCGACTACCAGGGGCGCGGCGGCAACGCTCTGATGTGGGTCGAAATGGAAAAGACCATGCGCGATTACAACTTCAAGCACGCCGATCTGACCCAGGTGGCTGAGACCGCCGTGCAGATGCGCTCCGACCTGGTGAACGTGGGCGGCGAGATGTACAAGAACCATCGCGTCTACCGCAGAAGTATCTGATCCTGCCGGGCAGGTCATTCGACATGGATTTTGTTTTCTTACGCGGCCTGTTGATCGGCTTTTCGATTGCTGCGCCGGTCGGGCCGATCGGCGTGTTGTGCATTCGCCGCACGCTGGCGCACGGGCGCCTGGTGGGGTTCCTTTCTGGCCTGGGTGCGGCGACCGCCGACGCCTGTTACGGCGCCATTGCTGCCTTTGGCCTGGCCTGGCTCTCCGGCTGGCTCTTGGCGGGCCAATCCTGGCTGCGCCTGGTCGGCGGCCTCTTCTTGCTCTACCTGGGCCTGCGCACCTTCCTGGCCAAACCTGGTGTCTCTTCCGCGGCGGTTCAGAACACCGCTCTTGCGTCCTCATCCGCCGGCGAACAGGCCTCTCCCTGGCAGGCCTATCTCTCGACCGTCTTTCTCACCCTGACCAACCCCATGACGATCCTGTCATTCACCGCCATTTTCTCCGGGTTGGGGGTGGTCTCGGATGGCAGTTGGTCTCACTCCGCCGCCTTGGTATTGGGCGTGTTCATAGGCTCGGCTTTATGGTGGCTGCTGTTGAGCGCCCTGGCGGGCGCTTTCCGGCGCTGGCTGGATGCCGGGCGCATGGTGTGGGTCAACCGCCTGTCGGGGGTGGTGATCATGGCCTTTGGCATCCTGGCGTTAGCCAGCCTGTTGGGCGCTTAGCTCCGTTTCCAGAACTGCAGCCAGGCCAGCCACCGGGACAACTGGCCGAGGCTGCCTTCTCCGGAGATGCGCAGATCGCGACGCTGGAAACGCCAGGCTGCCAGCGCAATGAATACCAGCCCCACGCCCAGCAGGCCGAGCATCCAACCTGCGTTCAGTCCCTCGATGGCATAGCCACCCTTGATGTAATGCAGCGGCGACCACCGTTCCACGTCGATCAGCTTATCGTCCAACTCCAGCAGGATCTTCAACAGGTAACTGGTTATCAGCAGGCCTGCCGACACTGTGGATGCCGCACTGCGGGATGGCAGCACCTGGCTGAGGAGGAGCCCCAGCCCGCTAAAAAAGAGCATGAACGCCAGCAGTTCGAAATGCGGTAGGGCATATTGCCAGGCGCTCACCTTTTCCAGGCCGGTGCCAGGGCTGGCCAGGACGAATCCCAGCCAGGAGGGGATCAAGATCAGCGCCATGCTGCATAGCAGCGCCAGCAGGCGGGCGCCGAAGACTGCCATCCGGCTGACGGGAGCAGCCACGTGCAATTCCAGCACGCCGCGCTCCTCGTCTGCCGCCAGTAGGCTGCTGCCCGCTCCGCCGGCCACAAAGCCAAGGATCACGACCATATATGAAAAATAAGTGAAATTCAAGAACCCGCTGGTGGTGAACAGATCCTCGCTCCCGCCAAAGGCCGCCATCATTTCGGGCGGATAAGCAGCCATCAGGCTGGCGAACTGCTCTTGCTGGGAGATGAACGCATCGTGCAGCAGCACCAGGTAGACTGCCAGGAATGCCAGGCTGCCTCCCCAGCCCAAGATAAAGGCCAGCCGGCTGCGCAGAGCATAACGAAAGATAGTCAAGAAACGCATAGCTGCCTCACTTTCCCGCATCCGGAGTGCGGTAATAGGCCAGGAAGACTTCTTCCAGGCTGGGATGCTCGCTTTCCAGGTCTTGCACCGGGTAAGCTGCCAGCGCCTTGAGCAGCGCCTCCAGCGACCCGGCAGCCTCCAGGTGCAGGCTGTCTGGGGCCGTTCTGGAAATCAGGCTGACGCCGGGCACGGCCAGCAACGCGCCGATATCCTCCACTGGCCCGCTAAAACGCAAACGCAGGCGGCGCAGCGAGCGCCGCAGCAGGTCAGCCGTCTGCGCCACTTCGATCAACGTGCCCTGGCGGATGATGCCCACCCGCTCGGCGATGGCCTGGATCTCGCTCAAGATATGCGAGGAGAAGAACACCGTCGCCCCCGCCTGCGCCGCCTCCCTCACCAGCTCCATCACCGTCTGCTGCACCAGTGGGTCCAGGCCCGAGGTGGGCTCGTCCAGCAGCAGCACTTCCGGGCGGTGCATCAGGCCCTGCACTAGGCCCACTTTTTGCTTGTTGCCTTTTGATAGATTCTTGATGCGCTGGCTCAGATCCAGCTCCAGGCGCTCGGCCAGCAGGCGGGTGTATTTCCAATCGGTCTGCCCCGGGCGCAGGTAATAGAAAAAGCGCAGGGCGGCCTCAACGGTCAGGTTGTCGTCCATGTGCAGCTCGCCGGGCAGGTAGCCGCAGCGGCTGCGCACTGCCACCGGGTCGCGGCGGGGATCGATGCCCAGCACGCGGATCTCGCCCTGCTGCGGGCGGATCAGGTCCAGCAGGCAGCGGATGGTGGTGGTCTTGCCGGCGCCATTGGGCCCCAGGAAGCCAAAGATTTCCCCGCGCTGCACCTCCAGGTCAAGCTGGCGCAGCGCCTGCACCCGCCCGTACGATTTGGATACCTCCCGGACAGAAATAGCGGCCTCTGTCATCTGTGCCTCCTTTATTACGGTTTTTTACACAGCATTACAATCTCGAGCGCGCTTGCGCTCGCTTCTCCGGCGGCGTTGAAGGCTGCCAGCCGGTAGGTGACCGTGGTCTGTGTGCCCGAATTCAGCGGCACGTTGTCGGTGTAGCTGGTGGAGTTGGCTGCCACCGTGGCCACCAGGCTTCCGTTGCGATACAGGCGAAAACCGTCTTCGTTGTCAGACGCATCGCTCCAGAAGAACTCGATCGTGCCGGTCTCGATCGTGCAGGTGTAAGCATAGATCAGGCTGGTCGGTTTGCCGGGTATGCCCACGCTCACTGGCGGTGAAGTGGATGTGGGCGCCGTATTCGTGGGTGTAGCATTCGTGGGCGCAGAATTCGTGGGCGCGGGCGTAGCATTCGTGGGCGTAGGCGTAGAATTCATGGGCGTGGATGCTCCCTGGGATACCTTGATCTCCACGTACACCACGAAATCGAGGATCTCCCCGGCCGCGTTTTGGATGTTCCAATCAGTGCGGTATTCGCCCGGCAGGGTGGGAGCCTGCAGTTCGATGGTGATATCGTAGGAGGCCCCCGGTGCTACCGAGCCATCCGAGATGAGCGGTGTTACCACCTGGCTGCCCAGCGGGTCTCCGCTCTTGCGCACCAGTTGGTACTCCGGCCCCCATGTGCACTCACCCGTGTTCTTCACCCGCCAGCTTTTGATGAACTTCTCATCCGGCTTGAAGGTGGTGCCATCTGGAATGGTCACATCGGTCACGAATTCCGCCGCGTCTGTTGTGCATGCTGCTGCAGAGGAAGGGGCGTTCTTTCCGCAAGGTACCTGGGCGGGCGAGGAGGCCTGTCCATTGAGGCTGGCTTGCACGGTCAGCCCCTCGGGATCGGTATAGGGGCCGGTCAGGCGCAGCGAGATGGTCTGTTTGCCGGCAGCCTCGAATTTCAATTCGCCGCTCGCCTCGGACTCACCGGACGAGTCGAAGCGCCCGTTGCCTGCCTGCCCGCTGGCATCGACCGCTGAGATTTCATACGCCGCTGTGAGCGGCCCATCGGCGGTGACATCCAGGTAGACAAAGTAAGTTGCCTCGGCAGAGCAGGCTGCCGCCACGCCTTGCTCCTGGAAGAGACGCACCACAACGCTTGTGATGCTGGCTGGGGTTGGCGTTTCCGTGGGCGTGGAATTCGTGCGCGTGGAATTCATCAGCGGTGTCTCGGTCGGTTGGGGAGTCTGGGTGGGTGGCGATATCTCCACTGGCTGCACCGGCTGCGTTGGCAGAGTCGCCGGGCTCGGCAAAACCACAGCAAAGGTCGGCGCGGGCAGCGTGGCCACGGGTTTGCAGCCGCTCAAGCAAAGAGCGAGCAGGAGAAGCGCCAGGAGGAGCAAAGGGAATTTCTTCATAATCGCAAGTCCTTTGAGTTGGGTACAACTTATATTACTTCATCCACTTCCAATCTGCATAGAACAGGCCTGCCACCAGCAGGATGGGAAAGACGAAGAACAGCAGATTGGGCAGGCTCTCGACATTCCGCACAAAGAAAAAGGCGAAAACGATCCCGGCAATCAAAAATGCCGCGAAGCCGATCGCCGGGCGTTTCCAGGCGATGAGCAGCAGCCCGAGCATGGCGATCGATGGAATGTTGTGCATCAGGAATCCGCCCAACACCTCCAGCGGCGTGCCGCCCATGTCGAACACGTCCAGCGAGAACAGGCTGATGAAGAAGATGATGGCGATGGCGGCGGCGCGCGGCGCCCAGCGAATGATCTTGGCCAGGCGCGGGCTGACCTGCCCGCTGGCAGTACGCTCTCGCCAGGCCACCACCAGCACATAGATCGAGCCGTACAGCAGCACCAGCGGGATCGACAGGATCAACAGATTGAGCAGCACCATCCACCACGTCATTTGCCCCGCGCTGGCCACCCAGTTGGCATAGCTGATGACTGCCAGGGTGATCACATACAGGGCCATCAGGACGATCAACAGGATTTGATTGAACTTCGATTTCTTGTTTTCCATGACCATACCTTCCTTTTGACAAGTCGGGGTGTTCTTTCTCCATGTTCATTATAACCCCGCCGCAGGTTAAAAAGACACACTGCTTGAAAGGTGGCTCTCTCAAGCAGTGTGTAGTTGAATTCGCTACCGGTTTAGCGGTGTGATATTGCTGCGCCGGCCTCAGGCCAGGTGATTCCAGGCCTTGTTATCCTTTGGATATTGCAGCACGTAATAGAGAACGCCCAGGCTGAGCAGCGCGCTGAAGATTGCGGTTCCAACGTTCCCGCCTCCCATTAATGCCAGCACGATATTAAGTGCAACGCATCCCGCGATGATGAAAAAGCCAATCTTCTTCCATCGCAAGATCAGATAGGCGCCCACGGCTACCACAAAACAAACCAGGGCAGAAATGACCGAAAGCAGGATCGTGAATGTGTCCGTGCCGATTGTGACCAATGCGCTGATCCCAACGAACGTGATCAGCCCCATAACAATGTTAAGAACTACGATCAGCCAAAGCCAAATGGTGGTGGTCGTGGTGCGAACGGCGGGCTGCGCTGAAGCGCTTTGTGGTGCGGGTGAAGCGGTGGTCATAATGTCTCCTCATATGATTGAACAGAAATTTTTTGATAACAATAGGTGGTGTTTCATCAACAGTTTTTTATCTCGAATAGAACCTCCTCATTGCTACTGTTCCTCTTGACTGTACCTGCATTTGCACCAAGCTTGGCTTTAGAAATGCAAGCTATTTTTTGCGCTGTATTATCTTTTATTTGGTCTCTAAATTCACGCACGATGGGTTCATTCTATACCCGTTTTTTTTAAATTGGTAGTATTTTTGTAACTGCTTGTATGATAATAAAGCTACACAAGGACGCTTGGTAGCGACGG
>CAZVRZ010000218.1:0-7408 GCA_964629965.1 uncultured Anaerolineaceae bacterium | reverse complement strand
GCGGCAAGGCCCTTTACCAGCATCCTTCTTCCCCGAAAAATTGAAACACACCCATGAATAGCACCCTCTTTGGGATCGCAAAAAAATCCGCTATGAAAGGCGGATCCTTTTCTGGCCATCATGCATGATAAAGGATGATGCTAAATTTTTCGGGCGCCAGGCAATGGATGCCGGACGTAAACGCTTGGCTGATCTGTGAGGGTAGGGCGGCAGGGAGATTCTGTCAGGTCATTGCCAAGAGGCTATTTTTGAAACCCCCGAACTTGAAAGAGCGCGGGGGTAAAGTCATCTTTGTATCGTCATGTTTCTCCTACAACTCGAATGGCCTTATCACGGCCGCAGCGACGAAGCATTTGGTGATGGACGCTACGCAGAAGAGCGAACGGGTTTCATCCCCTTCCTTACAGGTTCGAGAAAATCCCCAGGATCACCGGGATATCCATCCCGGCGTGGAAAAGAATCGATCCCCAGATGCTGTCTGTTTTTTGCGTCAGGTATCCCCAGGCAAATGCCAGCAGCGCAAGAACAGCCAGGAAGCCGAGTTGATCGGATGTGTAATTGACGCCCTGATGCACCAGTGTGAACACAAAGACGATCAAGGCATTCGAGAGGAATTTACCAAAGAACGGCTGCAGCTTGCGCAGAAATAGCCCCCGGAACAACAGTTCCTCCTGAGTGGCGTTTGCCAGAACGAAGATCAACACCCACGGAAGCCAGGCGATGATCCGATCCAGGGTTAGATTCTGACCCTTGAACAAAGAGCCTGCCATCCAAGTGGAGCCCGCCGCAGCCAGGCAGAAAGCGACCCCACCAACCAGCAGCCCCACTTTCAGGTTACCCTTCTGGATATAGATCGAGCCCAGGCTGCCGCCGGAGAGCAGGGTGATGGCAATGATGGTGCTGGCAACGACGAAAAATTCATTCAGCTTCAGCAGAGCGATGCCAAATGGTGTATGGCTGTTCAGCCCCACGTATTTCAGTAGATAAATCGCGAAGACCCAGTCCAGCGAGACCGCCATCGCCATGATCAGCAGGCCGAGCAACAGCGGCCGGTATGGTTTGGCGCGCGCACTCCTTCCTGCCAGCCAGACCGCCCCCAACAACCCAGCCGCCAGCCCAATCCGGCCCAGGTAATCATCGGCCTTCTCCAACATCGGCCGCAGTGGGCTGAAAACAACGTAGATCAACAAACCCAAGGCTACAAACACCAGTGCCAAGGCGCCGCGCGCGCCCCATTCTTTGGGCGATAAACGATTGCTCTCCATAGGGATGCCTCTTAAACCGCTATTATTCATGGATGTCTTTCTGGCATTGCTGCCACTCGGGGCCACGCACATAGCCCAGCTTATTGAACAGCGCTTGCATCGGAGCATTCTGGACCGCCGTGCAAGTTTTGAGCACCCGGTAACCATTCTCCTGAGCATAGGCGATGCCGCGCAGCTGCATCGCCAGACCCACACCCTGCTTGCGGTACGCCCTATACACGCCCAACAACCCTCCCATCAGCAGATCACTGCCGGGGTACTTTCCCAATTCCCGCAGCCCGATGTACTCATCGCCACGCACAGCAACAAAGTATGCATCTGGCAAGAGGTTTGGGTCGTTGATGCCCCACGCCAGCCAATCATCAAAATCCGGTTTCTCCTCCCCTTCGCCCTCGTGGGGAACATCACCATTGGCCTCCCAGTAGAGATCGTATAGTTTACGGTTACGCTCGGGGTCAGCCTCCAGCTCGCGCAGCGTTTTGATCACGATGCCCTGGGCGCTCAGCCTTTGATCCAGGCCCGCATACGGGCCTGGATCAAAGGCAATCACATCCAGGTGAACGGGCGTCTCGCGAAAAGCCTCATAAAAGCCGCGCTTTTGTAGAAAAGCAAAACCTTGCGGCAGGTTAGCATAGGCATCTGCCCGCAGGGTCGGCGGGTTGAACCCGACAAGGCCTTGTATCACCTGCGCATACAGCGCCGCTCCGATGCCGCGGCGCTGGTACTGCTGGGCAACCTCCACATTTACATGAAAGCTCTGCGGAGGGTAAGCCCCCGGGCCCTGGCTGTACGACGAGAAGCCAACCACGCGGCCATCTTCCACAGCCACCCAACGTTGGTACCTGGCTTGTGGGCTGCGGTTGCGGTCTACTTCCGCCCAGGCTTCTGGAGTGCGCGGCCGTTCGGGCCACACAATGGTCAGACCGTTGTGAATCTCAACCATCGCGGGGTAATCTTCAGGGACAAATGGGCGGATGAGCATTCGATTCTCCGTTTGCATTCGCTATGGCTATGAGAACAGGAATATACCCACAATAAACGGCAGCAATACCAGCAATGCCAACAAGGGATGCCCACGCCGAGTGGTGTTGCGACTATCCCAACTGAACAGATACACTGCCAGCCCAAAGGCCAGAATACCGCTGGCCAACAAAACCACCTCCGAGCCCCAGGGCGAAAAATCCGCCGTATGGCCCATCGCCAACCCGTTCAAGGCATTCATGGCATGCGTGGCAGGTAAAAGCTGCGCAAATTTCCCGGCGATGGCTGGGAGCATGCTGTAAGGCAGCATCAGCCCACCCAACAGCATGGAAGGGACAAAGATGATCTGCGACCACAGCACCGTCATGCGCGAGCTGGGAGAAATCACTCCGATCAGCACGCTGATCCCTGCACAGGCAAAGGCAACTGTGACAAATACCAACCCATAGCCGAGCCAGTTCTCTGGTGAGGGAGCATCAAACAGCCAGGGAGCGCTTACCGTGATCACCAAGGCCACGATCAATACATGCAGCATGGTTGTCAGGGCCGGGATTACCAGGATCGAGAGCGATGGCACACCGTTGATCTTGTAGCTGCGGAAAACCCCATTTTCGCGGGCATTCACCAGCGGATCCGGTATCCCCAACAAGGTGGCAGCCAGGATGCTGAACACAACCATCGCGGGGATCAGAGTCTCCCGAAACAGCGGGTTGATCTCGGGCATAATGAATCCCATCATCAGGTAAAAGCCCAGGGGGAACAGGTAGTTCATCAACAGCAACTGCTTGTTGCGGATGCCAGTGCGAAATTCAAAGGCAAAGTGGTGCAAAAACGCGTTCATTGCGAGGCTCCTGTATGGGTGATCTCAAGGAAGCGATCTTCGAGCGAAGGCCGTTCGACGCGCAAATCAATCAGTGTATCGGCATGCGCCTGGATGGTTGCGATAATCGCCGCGAGCAAAGGGCCGATATCCGAGCTGTAGTAGATGTGGTATTCATCCTTATAAACATGCTGGCTGACCGCCGGCAAGGCAATGCCCGCCTCTGACAAACAGGCGTTTTGCGTGTGCACGGATACTTTGGTCAGCCCGGAGCCGGTGGCAGTGATTTCCATCGGTGTGCCCACAGATACAATTTTCCCCTTGAGCAGGATGGCCACCCGGTCTGACATCTCCTCCGCCTCAGCCATATCATGAGTGGCTAAAACGATGGTTGTGCCTTTCGCTTTAAGTTCTGTCATCAGTTCGTGAAGCTCAACCCGCGAAGCCACATCCAGCCCTGCCGTGGGTTCGTCCAGGAACAGCACCTGGGGGTTGTGCGCCACCGCCAGCGCTAAAACCAGTCGCCGCTGCTGCCCAGCCGATAGGTCATAGAACTGGGTGTTTTGCTTCTCGTACAGGCCCAGGCGTTCCAGCAGATCATCGCGAGGCGCAATGTCATGGTACGCGCAGAAAAAGCGGATTGCCTCCCGCGGCGTGATGCTTTCAGGCAAACCAGCCGATTGCAGCTGCACGCCAATCACGTTGCGGAGTTTGCGCGACTGGCTGGCCGGATCAATGCCCGCCACCCGCAGCCAGCCGCCGTTGGGCTGGCGCAGGCCCTCCAGGCATTCTAAGGTGCTTGTTTTGCCTGCGCCGTTGGGCCCCAGCAAGCCAAATATCTCTCCCGGCAGGATCTCAAAGCTGATGTCATCCACAGCCACATAGTCGCCGTATGTTTTTCGAAAATTCCTTACCTGGACAGCGGCATCTTTCATCGATAGACCTCCACACAATACGGTTTAATAATTGCTTAATTTTACTCCTTATGTAATAGATTACCGCTTTCGCACCAGTTTGTCATCCCCTAAAAAGGGTATTTTAAAACCGCCAGTTCGCTATCGTTCCCCCTCCACCCACACCGAGTACGCGGATCGAAGGGAAAGCAGGAGATAAGGTTCTCCTAAAGTTCTTGGGGCAGCCGACGCTGGAGCCCGGGCGCAAGAACTTGGCCGACTTGCGGAAGTAGGAGACATGGGAGATTCTAACCAGTCATTGCCAAGAGGCTTTTTTGATGCAAAACTCCCAATCTGCAAGGAAAGGGAGTTTTGTCTTTTAACTGGCTTGCTGTAAGCTGGTGTTGTTCTACCGAACGTCTTGAATCTTGCACAGGGTTCGAATCTAGTAATTAAGCGGAGATGAAGAAGCTGCTACGCGCGAAGAGCGCCCATGGCAGCTTCGCTCCGTTATAAACAGCAGGAATACAACCGGCGCAACCAGGAAACCCAAGCGGTGCGTCAGTTGGCACAAAGATATGAATTGTTGGAGAAGCATGTATGGAGGATTTGTACCACGATGCGGAAGGTGGAGACGAAAGGAGTGTCTGGCACTATAAGTCACCAAAAGCCAGCTGTACCGGTTTATTGGCGCTTGGCAACTCAATCTCATAACCAATCGCCTTGTATCCAGTTCTCCGCCTGGCGTGCATTTTGGCTAACACCGGTACTTCAAAATCCACATAGTCGTAGATGATCACTTCTTTCTTGGCCGCGTTCACCCTATGCAAACGACCGGCATATTGGGTTAATGTGCCGCGCCAGGAAATTGGCAAAGCCAGGAACAACGTGTCCAATCGCTCATCATCAAAACCTTCGCCCAGGTAACGCCCGGTTGCCAGAATTACACGCGATTCACCAGATGGAACATTTGCGATCTGCTCTACCAGTTGCCGGCGTTGCTTCTTGCCCATGCCCCCTTTCATCACAAAAACATGCGAAACCCGCTTGGCCAGTAATGCTGCCAACGTTTCCAAATGCTCCCGGCGTTCGGTTAACAGCACCGGAAAGCGATTGGCCTGAACCGCTGCCACCACATCCTCAATAATCAGCAGGTTGCGCGCCTCATCGCTGGCCAGCAGTGTGTACACTTCCTGAATAGATTGGGCGGCGGCATTTTGAAGATGATACGGCAAGCGGAAGCTGGTTGGGCGAACGATAACCTTATGTTCAAAGGGCCGTTTATCTGCCTGGGCGCGATCGCTCACCTTGAAACGCACCGGGCCGCACTGCATAAAGATAATCGGCTGGTGCCCGTCTTTGCGCGTCACGGTTGCTGACAAACCAGTCAGATATTGGGCCTTGCTCTGACGGACCACCTGCTCGAAACTGACTGCCGAAATGTGGTGGCACTCGTCAACCACCAGGTAACCGTAATTGCCGACAATATCATTCACCACCCCACCCTGGCTGAGGCTTTGGATCATGACGACATCAAGCTGACCATTCGGCTTATGCTTGCCGCCGCCAATTTGGCCGATCTCTTTCGGCGTAAGCCCAAGAAACTGGCTCAAAGCCTGAACCCACTGGTCAAGCAGTTGGCGGCGATGAACGATCACCAAGGTGTTCACTTGACGTTGGGCAATCAAGTAAGCGGCCACTACCGTTTTACCAAAAGCGGTCGAGGCTGCTAGAACGCCCATCTCGTGTTGCAGCAAAGCATCGGCAGCTTGCTGCTGTTCGTCGCGCAAAGCGCCGTGAAATTGAACATCCAGCCGAGTCCCAAAACAGCGTTCATCCGTCAGGCTCGCTTTGATGTGCAACGATTCAAGCAAGGCAATCAGCTCATCCATGCAGCCGCGTGGCAGCCCCAGGTGTTTTGGGAAATCCTCACAGCAACTGATGATGCGTGGCTTACCAAAGGTGGATAACCGCATGCCCTGCGCCTGGTAGAATTCTGGGTTTTGAAAAGCGGCCAACCGGATCAGGCGATTCCGCAAAGAAGGTGTCAAATCTGCTTTGGGAATATAGATTTGGTTACCCAACACCAGATCGAGCTGCTCAGGCAGCGGCCCAATGATTGGTGCATCCTTGTGTTTTCTGGAAGGCGGCGCAGCCCAAGGATGATCGCTATCCTCATCCACCACGGGCAGTCGGATGCCCAACAGTTCATCTTGCTTCTCTGCCCGCTTAACCACGGCTTCAATGTCTGACTGGCTCATCCGGCGCAGTGTGGCAAGGAAGGCCCATTGATCCAGATTCGGAACGAACTGCTCATCCACAAAGAGGCTGTTGCCGCTCTCACGTGGTTTCTTTTGCAGCGGCAGGGCGATCAGGTTGCCAAAACCGCCTCTGGGCAGTGTATCCTGGCTGGGGAAAAAACGATCATAGGAGTCTAGCCCAATCTCCGGCCGGCGCTCCATCGTTTGAGAAAGCAAGAAAGTCCCCATCTGGCGCGCCAGGGCTGCCGGAACTTGCTCTGCGAAGAACATCCAAATATGCCCGCCATTGCCAGAACGCGACCGCTCCAACGCAGCAGGAACATTCAACAATTTACAGGTCTCCAGGTAGGCTCTCGCATCTTCTTGCCAGGATACTTTATCAAAATCCACTGCCAAAAACCAGCAGGTCTCATCTGGCAGCATGGGATAAACACCGATGGTGAAATCCCGCCCAGGTCTGTCTTGTGGATCGAAGCCTTGCAGGTGGTTGCGCACTACCATGTCTGTGAACGGGAGAAACTCGCGATGTCCACAATCTTCGCAGCGAATCTTTGGCTTTTCGCAGACCCCTCTGACCCACTCATTACGGCAAACTGGCTGATAGCCTTTCTTGCCCGTTTTCATACTTTCAAAACGCCTGGGATAAACATCCTCGCGCCCGCGAAACAGGCTGCGAAAGAGAGCTATCTTTTCTTCCTGCGAGGATTGGCTGGTGACAGTTGGCTGGCTATCATTGAGGCCAGATGCTGCTGTTGGCTGGAGCAAAGCCGCTTTTTCACGCTGCAGCTCTGCTACTCGCGTCTGCAATTCGGCCCGGCGGGTGTTTAGTGCTACCATTTCTGCTTCAGTTGCAGCGATCAAGCGATTGATTTCGTCCAGGTTTCTCACAAGTGTCTCTCGCATGTGCAAGGAGCATTATAACAAACGGGTACGGATTCGACCTCGTCTCACAACCACCCCAGCTACTACAGGTAGTAAATGTTTCTGGTCTATCATGCTTTTTTCTGTCCGCCTCGGGCCAATGGGACGCAAAAAGGTTTGGCGTACAACCAGGTGTGAAGCTTAGTCTTCGAGCCGAATAACTTGACAAGGAGGTGATAAAGACCGATAATTACAGAAAGACTACTATAGGTTAATTAACCCAAGTTGCCACCATGCGGCAGCATGAAAAAATCCATGCGAATTCTG
>CAZVRZ010000217.1:0-7419 GCA_964629965.1 uncultured Anaerolineaceae bacterium | reverse complement strand
GGGCCGGAATTGGTAGGGTAGAAAATTGTGTGCTGTAAGCAGTTCGGTGTAAAATTAAAGAGTCTGGTACATCTTACTCGCGGATTAGGTTCCAAAATCATCGCAAGTATGCTGTATATCCACCTTAGTCAGGGTGAATAAACCGTGATGATGCTGTATAGCGGAAGTCCGGATAATTAATTCGTTGGCTTGCTGTCTTTGCTATAAAAAGGATTCATTATGGATGATTTATTGCAACAAGGTGTAAAAGCATTTCGAGCGGGGAAACGAGATGATGCACGGCGTCTTATCGCCGCTGCTATTAAGCAAAATCCCAACAGTGAAAAGGCTTGGGGATGGATGTATAACATTTCGGCTAACGAGCAGGAGCGTATTTACTCTCTTAATCAAATGTTGCGTATTAATCCTAATAACGAGAAGGCCAAGAAATTACTTGATGATTTAACTAATTTAGAACCTCCCCTCGAATTACCTGTAAAGCCTGTTCAAACCAGCCTCCAAGAAATCCAAAATCCAGCCATGAAAAAATGCCCTTATTGTGCAGAAATGGTCTTGGCAGAGGCAGAAGTTTGTCGTTATTGTGGGCGCAATATAAATCCTAAAGTTATTCAGGCGGAAAAAACAAACGCCGTTGGGTCTGCAATGCAACATATAGGGTGTTGGATAATGGTTTTAGCTGTCACGCTTCCATGTATTTTTATTGTCATACTCTCACAATTTTCAAAATGAAAATCTTTTTCGGCCATGAGTCTCGCGTTCAAAAAGCAAGCCGACATTGCATGCAGCGGACAAGGGCGGGCTTTCGCCTCGCCCTTAGGGATTCAGCGCCTTTAGCATTTTCTAACTTTGAGTTTTTCCCGCCAATTCCCGCACCCGCCGCTAACGCAAGCCGTTGAAACTGTCGAATTAAAGGAAAAGCTGCAGCGCGTCATGGCAGAACACACCCTGGCAGACAAACAGCCCGAGGTTGAAGTGCAACGCCAAAAGCAGCAGGAAAAGCGGCTCCAGCTTCAGGTCGAGCGACTGAACGAATTCCTGAAGGATCGGGAACCAAAGCGCGGTAGCGATGGCAAAGAGATCCAAAGCAACGCCAAGTGATCTCTAGAGGCGGCTGACGCTCACGTTAGGCCGCTTTCTGCTTACAACAAGCTGTTTCGAGTACGTTGAAAACAGAACGACAGAAGAGGAATATTATGGTGACAGCGGAGCAATTTGACAAAGCACGTCAATTCGTTTATCGCCACGGCGATTTACTGACACGCAGACGGTTTGCCTATCATTTTGAGCGTGGTCGCAAGGAGGCAGTACTTGAGGCATTGGCCTGCTATCAAAATGATGATGGCGGGTTTGGGAATGGACTTGAACTAGATATATTGTGTCCAGACTCTTCAGGTATCTGTACAGAAATCGCCTTTGGGTATCTGGTCGAGCTTGAGGTGTGGGAAGGAGCCCTTTTCGACCGAGGGTTGCAATGGGTAGTATCAACCCAAACAGTAAATGGTGACCTTCCCCATCCTGCTGAAACCGTGAAAGCGTATCCGCATGGAGCCTGGTGGGAGGAGGATAAAGGTCGAATACTCTCTCTTTCCGGACTGTTGGGGAAGGTGGGCAAATGTCCCCCAGAGGTTAGCCGAAGAGCATTTGCGATATTTGAAAAGACATACATCCCTTTTCCTGGAGAACTCAAGGTTTATTCCTATCCCGTGGCATTATATCTTCGATATGGCGACCTTGAAGGAGCTCATCATCATTACATTGCTGCCCTTGATGTCGCGTTTGTAAACATGCTTAGCACAGATGCATGGCACCATCCGCTCTTTTTTTGTCATGATCGCTGGAATTTCGATGGGATTTCTGCTGCTCTTTGGAAAACAGAAGCGCAAAAGGCAATTGCCACACTACAAGAAGATGGGGGGATGTGCATCGAGAGGTATGCACAGCTTCCTTGGTGGCGTCCGGTTTGGACAGTTGACATGTTTGTCGCATTAAAACGCGCAGGTCTCCTGGGAGATGTGAATTAACATATCTAAGAAAGATAGCCCTGGCGGGGTGTGCCAGGGCTATCGTGTTACAGGTCACACTAAAGCAGAAAGCACTCATCGCCGGCGCTTCCTGGGCGCCACGGCGATAAAATCGCCAAACAGCCCGAGCTGCACCGTCTCCCCGGCGGGGATGGCAGCCAGGATCGCCTGGGCGAATTCGAGTTGGGCCTGAGCCTGCTGAGCAGCCTGTTCCAGGCTGGCGATATCCACAGCTTGCGGCTCTTCCCCGCCGAAGCGGGCCAGCACGGCCGGGTCGGCGTGCAGGGCACGGATGGCCTCTAGCGCCGCCAGCACTTCCTCGCTGGTGTCAACGGCCGCAGCCGCAGTCGGGAGCGCCGCGGAGGTTCCTGCCCCTCTTTCTGAAAGGTTCAGCTCCTTTTCCAGCTCAGCAGCCTTCGCTTTGAGCAGGGTGTAGCGCTCCTCATGCTCCCACGGCCGGTCGATCTCGGCCTCCAGTGAGGCCAGCTTGCGACCAAGGACTTCGATCTCTTCCTGCGCCTTTTGCAGCTCAGGCTCGAAGGAGCGCAGCTTCGCGTCCAGGCTCAGCGTGATGCCGATATCCGATTCGCCGATGCTGATCGCCAATCGGCGGTCTCCCACCTGGAGATAAACCTGCGGGGCAAATCCGGTCGGGGCGCGGGCGATGGACGCCACCAGGGCAAAGCCACGGTAGCGCCCGATCTCCTGCAGCTCCTCGTGTGCAAAAGCCCCCAGCACACGGATGCGCTTCCCGGCCTGGTCGCGCTCAGCAATCGCAACAAAGTCGTCGCTTTCCAGGCTGCGCTTCAACAGGATGCTGAACTTCTCGGTCGGGTGTGCATCGCGTAGCCGGATCGCCTCCGCGAAAACAGCCGCATCCTGCTGGCGAACACAAAGCCGGGCAGACAGGCTGCTCAGGCTGATCTTGGCCGCATGCTGGGCCGAGCGCCAGGCGCTACGCACCGCCTCCAGGCGGGCCAGTTCGGCATCGGCCAGCACTTTCTCCATGATCCGGGGGTTGCCGGAAGCCAGTGCCTTGATCTCTGAGAAGGTCAGCACGTTCTCGGCCAGGTCATCCACCTCGCGGGCAGAGACCTCCCCGCTGGCGATCTGGGCGATGAAGCCGGCTTTGTTCTCCAGGAGCTGCCAGGTGTAGGCATCAAAGCTGCCGGAAGTAAGGTGTACGAACTGGAACACTTCAGGGTACAGGTTGCCCTGCCGGATCATGCGCCCGGCCTGCTGCTCCAGGTCGCCCGGACGCCAGGGCGGGGTGATCTGGTGGATCGCCGCCAGGCGCTCCTGGGCGTTCATGCCCGTGCCCATCTTCTCGGTCGAGCCGATCAGCACGCGCACTTTGCCGTCATTGACGGCCTTGAACAGGGCGGCCCGCTCGGCAGGCGTTTTGGCGTCATGGATGAACGCCACCTGCTCCGGCGGGACGCCGCGAGCGGCTAAACGACTGCGGATCTCGCGGTAGATATTCGTGGTCAGCGCAGCTTCTTCGGCGGTCTCACAGCCGATCGGGATCGGTTCCCCGTCAAACAGCGGCGCTTCGATGTCGGGTTCAAACATTGGTTTCATCATGATTACCTCACAAAAATCGGGAGGGCGATTTCTTGCGCCCTCCCGAAAGGAAAAGAAATTCACAGGGATATCCCTGTCAGCTTTTGGCCTTGGGTGTAGCCAGGTCGCAGAAGATGAGCTGCGTCCCGCTGACCTCCGAGGCAGCCGCATAGATCTGGGTGACCAGGTCTACCAGCGTGTCGATCTTGGGCATCGCCGCGCCCGGCAGGGCTTCCTTGACCAGGCTCATGTCGAGGGCGGCCTTGCGACCATCGCCCGCCACCTTGAGCATGTTGTCGTCCCTGGGATCGATCATCCCAGCGTGGATGCGCTCGGCGCGGGCAGCCAGCTCTTGAACATAGTCCCTGAGCGCCTCCCCGCCATCCGATACCACCCGGACCGGCTTCCCGCCGTACAGCGCGGGCCGCTCGATGCCGGTGGTATCATCGATCCGTTTGGTATCGGCTGCCTGCCCCCACAGCGTCATCAACTCGGGCACGTTGACGAACTTGCGGAAGCGGGTGTTCATGCGGAAGCCTGCTCCATCCGGTGTCATCTCCAGCCCCGGCTCGGCCAGGGCGAACTGGTTAGCCCAGGCGTCAAAGTGCGACAGTCCCAGGTCTTCCAGCGTCTGCATCTGGAAATAGCGCTGCATGGTGAACATCTCGGCGATGGTGTTGGTGACCGGCGTGCCGGACATCCCAACGACTTTGCCGCCCTTTCCCAGGATATGCCGCACTTTCACGAACATATCGAAGGCCCGCTGGCTGTCCGAGTTGGATAGCCCTGCGATGCGGGTCATCTTGGTGGCGAAGAACAGGTTCTTGAACGCAGTGAACTCGTCCACGATCAGCATGTCCACCCCCAGCTCTTCCCAGGTGATCGTGCCCAGGGCGTCTTTGGCCATGTCGGCGCAGCGCTCCAGTTTGACCAGCAGGCGCTTCTTGGCCTTTTCGATCTCCTTGACGGCCCGGGAGTATGACTCCTGCGCCTTGAGCTCGGCCAGGTAGTCTTCCAACTGGTTGATCTGCTCCTGGAAGGCAGCGGCCATCGTCTCCGGTTTGACCGGCAGCAGCTTGAACGATGAGAACGGCACGATGACCAGGTCCCAGTCGTTTGTGGCGATCCGGCTGAGGAACTCGCCGCGCCTGCCCTTCGCCAGGTCTGGAGCGGTCGCTGCCAGCAGGTTGGCGTTCGGGTAGGCCCACAACGCCTGAGCGTACCACTGGGTGGTCAAATGGTTAGGGACAACCACGACCGTCTTGTGCGCCAGGCGCAGCCGTTTGGCTTCCATCGCCGCCATGACGCCGGAGAGCGTCTTGCCCATCCCCACTTCATGGGCGACGAAGGTGGCCTGGGATTGCAAAATGCGCCAGACCACATCCTTCTGCTGCGGGCGGGGGGTGATCGCCAGGTTCAGCCCCGGCGTGGACAGGTGGCTGCCGTTGTAGCCGCGCAGGCGGTGGGCGTTGTAGCGCTCGTTGTAGATCGCCGCCAACGCTTCGGCCCGCTCCGGCTCGCGCCACAGCCAGGTTTCCCACTCGGCCTTGATCTCGGCCAGCTTCACCTGGGCTGCGACCGTCTCGCTCTGGTTGACCACAGTCTTCTCACCGTTATCGATGCTGTCGTACACCACCGGCATGCGGGCGTTCAGCCCGTCGCGTACCAGGTCGAGGGCGCTCGTGCGGGAAGTGCCCCAGCGCCCGAAGGCCAGCCCGTTGGGGATGCGGTAAGCATCCCAGCAGGCCACCTCCCAGTGGGCAAGCTGCGGAACGTAGCTGACTTGATAGTGACCGGCCTCCAGCAGACAGCGCAGGAAGGCCTCGACCACTTCCGGCGGAACCCAGCCTGCCCCCAGCGGGGCGCGGATCTCACCGGGCTTCAGCGAGGGCGGCAGTACGGCTGCCAGCGACCGAGCGTTGCGCTCGAAAGTGCCGTCCAGTTCTGCTGCGGCAAGCGCCGCCTTGAGCTTCTGGCGCACATCGCCGGAGAGGTACTCATCGGCCGTCAGCCATCTGCCGGAGCCAGGCTCCTGGAAAATCAGGTCGCCAAGCTGGCGGGTGGCCTCGGCCTCTGAGAGCCCGCAGGCCGCTGCGATGGTCGGGAGGTCAACACGGCCCAGCCGGTCGAGGCAGACCAGCAGCGCGTCGGTCACGGTGGGCGTTTCGGCTGTTTTCATGGAGCGCACCAGCGGCCCGCTGAAGATGGCGGCTTTTTTGGCGGTGGCCGAAAGGCGGTCGTACTGCTCCAGCGCCTTCAGGAACGGCCCTTCGACCGACCCATCCAGCAGTTTAGCATTGGCCGGTTTGTTGATCGGGCCGAACGCTGCGACCAGGCGGTCGTATGCCTGGTTCAGCCGGTGGCGCAGCTCGGAGGTCTCGACGAGCGAGGCCCCTGTCGTTTCGGCGGCCAGCAGGCGCTTGGCGAGGCGGTAGACCTCGTGCAGCGCTTCCAGGCGCTGATCAGCCTCCGCCGTGCGCGCTCTGGGCGCGGTGGTGATGATGGCGGATGTTAGGGCAGCCCGCTCACCATCCTCCGGTTCCGCCATGCAGCCGGCCGGGATGGCCTCGGCCAGCGCAGAACGGATGGCCTCGGCCAGGTCACGTCCATCCGGCTCGATGGTGTAGCCGTCCGAGCGGTACATCGTGCCGGTCAGCGCAGCCTTCCCCAGGATCATCTCGGGGTGGTCGGCGTAGTACCGGCTGGTGTACACAGGGTCGCGACGGCAGCCGTACCCCGCACGGTGGGTCGCTTTGACCTCCGCCCAGGGAGGGGTCTCGACCCGCTCCCGTTCCCGCTTCTGCAGGATCAGGATGTCGGCGACCACCTCCGTGCCGGCATTGGCCTTGAAGGCGGTGCTCGGCAGCCGGACGGCAGCCAGCAGCTCCATGCGCCGCGCCAGCCAGTTGCGGGTGGCAGAGTCCTTCTTGTCCAGCGTGAAGCGGGAGGTGATGTAGGCCATCACCCCGCCCGGCTTCAGCAGCGCGACAGTGTTGGCGAAGAAGAAATCGTGGATGGATTTGGCTGCGAAGGCAGGAACAGCCTTGCTGGCCACTCCATAGTCCCCGAAGGGGACATTGCTCACTGCCAGGTCAAACCAGCCGGAGGGCAGGTTGACCGTCTCGAAGCCCTGGGCGTAGACTTTGCTGGTAGGGTGCAGCAGCCGCAGAATGGCAGCGGACAGGATGTCCAGCTCGATCTCGACCCATTCGGCCTTGCTGCGCAGCGCTTCAGGCGTGAGGCTGCGGAAGTGCCCGATGCCGGCGGAAGGGTCCAGGATGCGCACGCCGCGCAGGCTGCCCAACCCCATGTGGAGCAGGGTATCCCAGATCGCGCCAATCACCGGCAAAGGAGTGTAGTGGGCGTTGAGCGAGGAGCTGCGCGCCGCGCTCATTTCCTCCGGCGTCAGCAGCGCCCGCAGTTCGGCGTTTTCGTGCAGCGCCTTGAGCACTGCTGCGTCGCCCCAGCCGACGTATTTTGAAAGGGTGTTTTGCTCCTCAGCAATTGCCGGGCAGTTTTCGGCCTGGCACTGCGGATAAAGAACATCCGGCTTGAGGATGCGGATGGCGGCAAGGTTGCCGCGTTGTTTCTCCACCGGCCCGCCCAGATCGAGGGCGGCGGCGGAGGGGAAGTAGAAGTCGTTCATGTTGCCTCCAGATGAGTGGAGGCGCGCGGGCATCCCACACGGGACGCCTCACGCGCCCGTGTGAGATGGGTGGTTGTTCGATCCGTGTTATTTCATTGCGCAGGAGAAATCTCCTGCCGCTGCCGCCGAAACAAACGAGCCTCAGCAGCAAGGGCAGGAAAGCCTGCTTTCGAGAAAATAGTGATATAA
>CAZVRZ010000216.1:2620-7458 GCA_964629965.1 uncultured Anaerolineaceae bacterium | reverse complement strand
GGCGGCTGCTGCGGTCTCCGGCACCGGTGCTGCCTGTTCTTCTGATCCTGCGAGCTTGCTCGACGTAGGATTCTGTTCGAAAAGGGAAAGCTGGCGTCCTTTCGAATCAGGTTTCTTGCCATAAAGCGGATATAGAGCAGTCAGGCGATCCAGTAAAGAACGAAATTCCAACTCACGAAAAAGCGCCTCAACCATACTAGGATCAAAATGCTCAGTCCGCGCCCGATCCATGTCGAGAGGCATAGCCAACGAGGTTACAATCGTTGCCAGTTTGTGACTGAGCCAGGCCGATTCTTGTCCCTGCTCTAATTTTTTCCGCACTGCGCCGCCAATCTCATCAATATGTGCAAAAACGCCTTCGAGCGTATCATACGTCTGGAGCAAAGTGATGGCTGTCTTTTCACCAATACCTGGGACGCCAGGAATATTATCTGACTTGTCGCCGGTAAGCGCCTTGAAATCCACCACCTGGTCAGGTCGCACACCGAGAAAATCTAGAACATCTGGTGGACGAAAATCGCGCGCATCTGCCAGGCTCTTGCCTGGCAAACGTACCCAAATGCGATCGCTGACAAGCTGAAGCAGATCACGATCGCCGGTAATGATCTTGACTGCGTAGCCCTGAGCAGCGGCCCAACAAGCAACGCTGCCCAGCACATCGTCAGCCTCATAGTTTTCAATTTCCAATCTGGGAATGTTAAATGCATCTACCAGTTGGCGAATACGTTCCATCTGAGTGCGTAGATCATCCGGCATCTTGGCACGCGTACCTTTGTAATCAGCAAACAAAGCATCGCGGAATGTCTTTCCGGTATCAAAGGCTACCATTAAATAGTCGGGGTGGTCTTGTTCAAGGATTCGCAGCAAAACGCTCGTAAAGCCAAAGACCCCTGCAGTAGGTTCACCAGAGCGAGTTGTAAAGCTACCAGGGGTGCCACGCGTCAGCGCGTAATATGTACGGTATGCCAGGGCATGTCCATCAAGCAAATATAAAACAGGGGGCATTGTTCACCTCAAGGTATTGAATGATTGTCAATCGGAAATTCCCTGATAACGGCGGGTTTGCAGGATGAAGTCTTCAATCACTGGTTGTGGCGGCGGCTCCATACTACTCATAATCAGATATCCAGGAGCCCAAAAATCTCCAGAAGGATTATCGTCCGCCAGCCCTGGAAAATCCGAGAAAATTCTTTGCGAGGTATGCTGTCGGATGATCCGCATCAGGTAGCTGGGAGAAGTACTTGGCGAGACTTTGGCCACAAACAACAAGTATTCTTCATGCACACGGATAGAATCCAGCTTCCAGGCAAATGCCAGAAAAATCTGAGAGACCCATGCGGTGAGTTTTTCAGCCAGATCGCCCCGAATCAGGTGTTGCGGCATACGAGGAATGATCATGCCTGCATAAGCTAGATTAGCCAGGGTCGGTGTCGGAGAATGGAAATCCAGTTGATCTAAAGTATATCGATTGAATGGTTTTATCGGCATGGGCCCCATAGGTTTTTGAGCCATTCCCGTTTCAGATAACGGAACCCATTCACTGAGCACCCTGTGCGAGCTTTCTCCACTCTCAGTATGTTCAAAAATCTCTTCTACAGGTGCTGCCTCAGGATCAGCATCTTCGCGAGCTGCTCCATCAACTTCTTGTTCAAGAAATTGACCAAGCGGATCATTGCCTGGCAGAACCAGTTGAAAATCAGGTATGTCAGGCAGGGTATTTTCGGCTTGAGGGTGATCCACTATTTTGACAGGCTCTGCGAGCGCCTGCTCTTTTACACTATCGGGAGGAGAGGCCAACGCCTTGGCCAATTGCCCAGCCTGGGCGCGAATCCGGCTAAAAGGCGTCATAACGTCAAAAGCCAGGGCAAGAACCAGGCCTTTTGCCAGGCTGGTGGCATATAACATATACTCACCCCCTAAGCTCAAGCGTGCAAACCGCGCCAGATCGCCTTTGCTGTTCTTTGAGGACAGGTCACGGCTCCAATAGATGTTGATCGTTTGAACGAGCTCATCCGCCTCTTTCTGCGACAAGTGTCCGGCATAAGCCCATAGGGTTTGATCCCTGATGATCAAGGCAGCCTGGGCAGACGATTCTAGCGACAAACTTGCCAACAAGCGCGCAGCACGGGAGACATCACTCAACCATGCCGGCAAAGCCAGGTTTTCTTTCACCAAATGATTCACATCGACTTGCTGATCAGGAACACCAAGATGGATCGGCTTTTTCGCGATCATTTTCGCTTTTAATACATCTTTTATCGTATCCACCAAATCGGGAAGGTAGAACGGTTTAGAAAGAAAGCCATCTGGCTGTAGACCGGTCAGCAAAGGATGGTTTACATCATTATCTGGAGGAATAACAATCAACCGAACATCTGGAGAATTCTTTCTCAGGTATTGGACAGTTTCTAGAAACGATAGATCCTCCATTTCCACATCGAGAATAGCAACCTCAAAATTCTTCTGCTGGATGAATTTCAAGGTTTCAGCGGCGCTTACGGCTAAAACTGCCTGCACATCTCCCAACTCATTGAAGGTTTGCGTAATCAATTCCCCAAATCCCAGTGTAGAAGTCGCCACAAGAATGGAAGGTTTCATATCAAAAGTGTATCACGTGGTTAGAGGATGATCAAGAATACATTGACAATCTGGAGCGAACATGATATTTTTAGTCAAGATGAGAAATATATGTGCTCGCAGATACGTAGCACTTCTCATATTATCTCTTATGATTTTATCACAAGGGATAATATCTGTTCGTGCTGCTGACGGCGGCCCCGATGAGATACTTCGCCAAACCGAGATTGTGGTATCTTACACCAGTTATGAATGGTGGTTATTACGTTGGTCTGATAACAGCCCTCAATGCCAGATCTATATCGATCATGAGGGCTGGCCCACACAGAATGAGGTTTATTATAGCTGCGGCAGTAAAGTTTACCTTGAATGGGTCAATACACCGTCCTGCTCTACACTGACCGAGAGCAACACGGATACGTCTGGGTGTATTGGTTTATATCTTCATGAGGTCAGCAGCACACCTTCAGAAAAAACGATCCTGGTTGATTTGCCCAAACCACAGGTATATCTTACGCTGGGCAATTGCACCCAAACCGCAACCGACAACCGTTGCACCAGCCTTCCTACTTTGATCTTGAACGGCGAAGAACCTCTGCCCAATGAACAAATTACTGCCATTCATGTCAATGTCCAGGGCATCGATTATGGATGTCCTGGCAGTTCCTGTGAAGTACCTTTGCAACCTACCACAATGAGTGGAGCATCAGTAGAATTCTGGGCCGATTCGAGCTTTGGAGATGCGAGCGATCACTTTACGGCGTTGGTACGTGTCGTAGATACAGGCGTATCGAGCACGGCCTCGACAGGAGCCTGGTATGTCGATGTACTTAGCTCGCAGTGGAGAGGCAAACAAATATCCACCTGCGCCCAATTATGGGATTCTTTTCCTCCCCTGGGTGGCGTTCCCACATGGCTATCGACTCCTGATTCGACCTCGGTGCTGGCCAGCCAAGTCTCTTACAATTACCTGGCAGGAAGACTGATCTCTCAAGGAATTGTCGATGCCCAGAGTTGTCCGTCAAACGGCTTACTGCCCAATGGCTATTCAGATGCCTGTGGCCTGGAAAAAGCTTTGCCGTTGGTGCAAGAATGGCAAAACCGTTTTGATGCCAAGATCATTGAAGTGGCCCAGCAAACGAGTGTCCCGGCACAGCTCATGAAGAATCTTTTTGCTCAAGAAAGCCAATTCTGGCCAGGGGCATTTAAGGATCCTAAAGAATTCGGCTTGGGTCAGATTACCGACTCAGGCGCTGAAGCGCTATTAATGTGGGATGCATCCTTTTACGAACAATTCTGCCCGCTCATACTCGATTCAAGCAATTGCCAACGCGGCTATGTGTATTTGAGCAAAGAAAACCAGGCAATCATCCGGGGCGCCCTTGCGCTGCAAGCTAAATCGGATTGCCCCACTTGCCTGACCGGTATCGATCTTTCCAGCGTGGATTTTAGCATTAACTTATTCGCCAACACACTGTTGGCGAACTGCTCACAGGTCAGCCGGATCATTTATAACGCGACCAACCGCTCGCCAGGCTCTGTGACCGATTATGAGAATTTATGGCGATTCACTGTAGCCAATTATCATGTTGGGCCTGGCTGTCTTTCCTATGCAATCTATGGCGCCTGGACAAGACACGACACAATGGATTGGGAACACGTGTCCACTTACCTGACACCAGCCTGCCAAAGTGTCATTCCCTACGTAGACAAAGTGACGCGTTAACAGTATCGCCGGTCTGGAATTACAACTCGTTCCTATTTTTCTAATAAACGCACCAACTTGAGAAATTCTTGCCATTCCTCATTGAAGAAATGCAAGGTAACATTATTTAATTCGAGGTGGTAAGTTGTCTCGCCGTCGGGTTCTTCTGCGACCCAGGCAATATAATTATCAGTTTCTGCGATTACGTGCGTCTCAGGTTCTGGAAAATCTTTAGCCATCAAACCCACTCCTCTCTTTTATAGCAAAAATGACTGTTTCAGGGTAGCATATGCCAGGGATTCACGAAGTCACCCCACAAGCGAATTTCAAAATGCAAATGGGGCCCGGTAGAATAACCCGAACTGCCAGCAGCTGCAATAAAGTTGCCCTGGTAAACACTTTGCCCACAGTGAACAGAATAATCACTTAAATGGCCATATAATGTCTGGTAGCCATTCCCATGGTCGATCATGATCATGTTTCCATAACCACCCGTTGACCAGCCGGCAAACACCACCACACCGCTGTCCGAAGCAAAAATCGGATCACCCATCCC
>CAZVRZ010000216.1:0-2610 GCA_964629965.1 uncultured Anaerolineaceae bacterium | reverse complement strand
AGAAATCATTGCCCGAAAGATGGTGGTTGACGCCAGGCCAAACAAAACTACCGGTTCCATAAGCCCCCTCATAACTGCCTTCACAAGCTCCCGGGCCATAGACCGATTTATTCACCCCGGCTTTACCGCGCGCAATTTGAGGCACAACCCAGCTTTTGAATTCCCTCTCTCCACCCGGGATCATCACCCACTGTCCCTTTGGTATTTCTGGATTCGTCAAATCGATCTTATTGCCAGGCCAACTTAAGATATCCCTGGCTTCGGCTTTATACGCCTCTGCAACGCTCCCCAGTGAATCCCCCTCGGACCATTGGTAATAGACACCATCGACAGGAGGAATATTCAATCCCATGCCTATGCTGATGGCATCCGGGCTGTCTTGAAGTTGATCGTAATTTGCCCAGAGTACAGATTCCGGTTTGATATTGAATTTATAAGCGATTGCAAAAATCGAGTCGCCTTTCTGTACAGTATACGTGATCACGGATTCGCGCGCCCGGCTGGGAATGATCGTGTGCAACTTATTTTCTCGCAAAAGTGTTTCACCGATCGGATTCGAAATGAACTCCGGCAGATCTACGCCCGCTATTGCGGGAATTGGCGTAAAAGTTACGACTGGTTGACCTACTGCCACCGGCGTGGCAGCCACTGCCACCTTTGTTTGCCAGGCCATATATAAAGCCAGGAGCACCAGGCTGGTTGCAATCAACCAAACACCGAGCACGATGAGGTGTTCAGCAAACGTATTCCTTATCTTTACATTTTTCCCGGGCCCTGAAGAGGTATGCTCAGCATCAGGAGCGAGATCTGTAGCTGCAGGCACGGCCTCGGCCTCGCTCACAGCTACCTGCTTTTCGGATTGATCGGACACTAGATATCCTCGTTCAATGTTTCCAGGAAGGCGATGTTATCCTCTGTACGGGACATTCTTTGCAAGATGGCTTCCGCAGCAGTAGTGGGATCCAAGCCCGCACCATACGGCGGCGTTGCAATCATTTGATCGTACATCCGTCGCATCAGCCAAACGCGCGGCGTAATATCTGGGCCTAACAGCAATTCTTCTCTACGAGTGGAAGAACGCTCAATATCAATTGCAGGAAAAACACGCCGTTCCTGAAGGCGGCGAGACAGGTGCAACTCCATATTTCCGGTTCCCTTGAATTCTTCGTAAACCACATCATCCATACGAGACCCGGTATCGATCAAACAAGTAGCCACGATTGTCAATGAACCGCCTTCTTCTATGTTTCGCGCCGCGCCAAAGAAACGCTTGGGAGGATACAAAGCAGACGGGTCGATACCGCCAGATAATGTCCGGCCCGAGGGTGTTACTACCAGGTTATAGGCACGCGCCAGGCGAGTAATAGAATCCATTAAAATTACAACATGCCGGCCAATTTCCACCAGCCGCTTTGCACGCTCTAACGCCATCTCAGCCACACGTACATGAGAGGTTACCGGCTCGTCAAATGTTGACGAAATAACTTCCGCGTCTACAGAGCGGTCCATATCTGTAACTTCTTCAGGACGCTCGCCGATCAGGGCTACCATCAAATGCACATCCGGATGCTTGGTGGAAATAGCATTTGCCATTTGCTTTAAGATCGTGGTTTTACCCGCTTTCGGAGGCGAAACGATCAAACCACGCTGGCCACGCCCAATCGGGGTCACTAGGTTGATCAGGCGAGTTGCCAAAGTATGGCGATCCGTCTCCAGGTCAAACCGGGTGTCCGGGAAAATGGGTGTCAGAGATTCAAAAGATGGGCGATTCTTGGCCTCTTCCGGATCAACCCCATTGACGCTCTCAACTTTCAACAAGCCGTAATGCCGTTCCGATTCGCGTGGCGGGCGGACATGCCCAATGATCAAATCCCCATTACGCAAACTATACCGGCGAATTTGCGATTGCGAGACGTACACATCATAAGGCCCAGGTTGATAATGACTAGAGCGTAAGAAACCAATGCCATCGCTCATAATTTCCAAGGTGCCACCGCGCAGTTCAACGCCTTCACGTTCCGCCTCAATTTGTTGAATGCGTAAAATCAGGTCTTCTTTCTTCAGCCGGTTCGCACTAGGCACGTTCAAATCTCTGGCCATCTGTCGCAATGAAGCCAAAGGAGTTCTTTCTAACTCAACAACTTTCATATTCTATATCTCTCAATGTATTCTTTTTTTAATGGAAAAATGGTGTAAGGGAACTACGGTGCAATAAACCGCGGTGAAACCGCAATAGAATTCATATTCATATTCAAACTAAAAGAATGGGGAATCACTACCCGCATTATAGCATGGGAATTTTTATACTGCAAGTGCCTTTCACAAAGGGATTCTGCAACAAGTCCGATAATGAGGAAACGGGGCAGTTCAGGGCAGTTGGGGAGAAAAACTGGGTTGAACGAGTTTTTTGGGCAAAATCTGGCTAACGGCGGGGTTTCCAGCGCAACAAGTCGGTATGACAGCGCAATAAGTCGGCATGACGGCCTGGGTGAGCAGCAAGCGTTGGCCGGGGAGTGCAGAAAAATCAGGGAGAAGGCGCGTGGGAATGGGCGTAAGCCGGTAGAGCCAACGCCAAGTAGGGGATATGCCGGTGGATATCACCGGGGTTTC
>CAZVRZ010000215.1:0-7489 GCA_964629965.1 uncultured Anaerolineaceae bacterium | reverse complement strand
ACCCGTAACCTACCACTTACAAGGCGGTTGCTCTGCCGATTGAGCTACGTCGGCGGGTAAATTGTAAATGTACCAGCCTCAAAGCGAGAGCATTATACCAGAGGGATGTTATCCAGACAAGATTTACAAACCACTTTGTAGCGGTTGTTATACTCTGGCGGGGTTGGAGTTTATCAGGATTCCAATAATACGTCAATACTTCAGCGCGAGGTTCACAGGGCTTTTGTAAAGTCAAGAAGTCCCGATGCCCCACCCGCCGACGGGAGCAAGGCGGAATTTGTGGGGGGCGCGGTCGGCGAAGTCACCCACCAACCCCCTACTACATGGGGAACTGCTTTATAATCACACCATGAATGCAATGAAACTGTATCTCATGCGGCATGGTGAAAGCGAGATGAATGCGTGACAAAGGCCTTGATATGGGATTTTGACGGCACATTGGGCTATCGGCAGGGCGGCATGTACAGCGCTGCGCTGCTCGAAATAATCCAGCAAAACGTGCCTGGCGCTGTTGTGACTCTGGATCAAATCCGCCCTTACCTCCAATCCGGCTTCCCCTGGCAGTCACCCGAACAGCCGCACCTGGAAATCCAGAAGGATGATCAATGGTGGGAAAGATTGTATCCTGTTTTCGAACGTGCCCTGGCAGGGGTCGGCCTGGCTGGACCCCAGGTGGTCGCTCTGTCTAGGATGGTCCGACCGGTTTACACCGATCTGGCGCACTGGGCGCTTTTCGAGGATGTACTGCCTGCCCTAGACAGCTTGTCTGCATCGGGTTGGAAGCACGTGCTCCTCTCAAATCACGCGCCGGAATTGGAACGCATTCTCCAACATCTGAATCTGTTGCCTCGCCTGGCGCGGGTCTTTAATTCAGCGCGCCTGGGTTACGAAAAGCCCAACCCCGTCGCTTTCCATACGGTGTTAACTTATCTGGCAGGCGCCGAGCGCATCTGGATGATCGGTGACAGCTTGCAGGCGGACATCGTGGGAGCCAACCAGGTGGGGCTTCCGGCTATCCTAGTACGCAAACCCCAGCCCGGTGTACTATACTTCTGCCAAACCTTGTTCCAAGTTGCGGAGATCCTCAACCAGGAGGTTGAATGATGCACTATCCTAAAACCGATCGAAACCAGGTGCGACGCCTGCCCAAGCGAGCATGCTACGATGCAGAGAGCATCTATGCTATTCTGGATGAAGCGCTAATCTGCCATGTGGGTTTCGAGCAGCAGGGCCAGCCTTTTGTGATCCCTACCATTCACGCTCGCTTTGGTGATGTTATTTACCTGCATGGCGCAGGCCCAAGCCGGCTGCTGCGACATATCCAGGCAGGTTGTGCGGTGTGCCTGGCAGTAACGTTGGTAGACGGCCTGGCGCTGGCGCGTTCAGCCTTTCACCATGCGGTGAATTATCGCTCTGCCGTGGTCTTTGGACGCGGCCGGCTGGTGGAAAGCGATGCGGAGAAACTGTTGGCGCTGGAAGCGCTGACAGAACACGTCGCTCCAGGCCGGTGGAAGGAGGTGCGCCAGCCAAATGCCGGCGAATTGAGCGCGACTACTGTGGTTGCCATCCGGATCGAAAGCGCCTCCGCCAAGGTGCGCAGCGGTCCGTCGGTTGACGACCAGGCAGATCTTGGCCTGCCTGTCTGGGCGGGCGAAATTCCTTTGGCGCTCCAATCGCTCGAGCCGCGGCCAGATCCCAACCTGGCAGAAGGAATTGCCTTGCCTCAGTCGCTAGCCAGGTATCGTCGCCCGGGATAGCTCTATGGCTGGAGCTGCCACAGGCTGAGGCTTTCAATATGATAGGTCTGCGGGAAAAGATCGAAAGGTGTGATATCTACCAGGTGATAACCGGCTTTGATGAGCCTTTGTGCATCGCGTCCCAGGGTGGCTGGATCGCAGGAAACATATGCCAACCAGGGCGCTTGCTGCGCAACCAGTCCATCGAATGCAGCCCGGTCGAGTCCGGAGCGCGGCGGATCGACGATGATTGCTTGCGGGTGAAACTGGATAGAAGTTAGAACATCTTCGGCTGGCGCCTGGTACAATTCAACGTGATCGAATTCATCTAAGTTTACTGCAAAATCAGCGCAAGCTGGAGGCGATACTTCAATGCCGACCAGGCGGCGCACTTTGGGGGCCAGGAAGGCGCTGAATAAACCAACGCCGCAGTAAACATCCAGCAGAGTATCGTTCTGCCCCAATGGCAAGTGCTCCAGCATCTGCTGCACCATTGCCGCAGCTTGCAGGGTGTTCACCTGGAAAAACGAACCGGCCGAAACCTGGAAAGGCCTGCCGGATATTTCCATTGTCACCGATGGGCTGCCGGCCAGCACCAGGCTGCCGCCGGGGCCCAGATGTACGGCAGATAAAGGTAAATCTTCTACGCTGAATTCGAATGGTTCAGGATCGCTGCTTTCCAGGATCACCTGCACTTCATCTTCCAATCCCAGTCGCAGGGCGATGCGTTCCAGGCCGGGGATGGGTTCTAAATCTAACAAAGGCCAGAGCTGGTTGAGAAGCGCCTCGGGCAGGTGGCATTCCTGGATAGGTATCACCTGGCCGCTGCGCGCAGCCTGGAAACCCAGCCTGCCATCGGACGCCTGGTGAAATTGAATGTGGTTGCGATAATTGAAGGGCATGGGCGAAGCAATGATAGGGTGAAGCGGTATGTCGGCCAGCTTTCCGATCCGTTGGAGCTGGTCTTTCAAGATTTCGGTTTTGGCCTGCAACTGCCGCTCGTATGATAGGTGCTGATAGTGACATCCACCGCACACTGTGAAGTGGGGACAGCGCGGCTGAATACGCTCTGGCGACGGTTCTAATACTTTGAGCAGGGCCGCGCGCACATGACCGCGCTTATCCTCTTCGATCCCGGCGCGTACCCGCTCGCCAGGCAGTGCGTATGGGACGAAGGCGGCGCGCCCGTCTGCCAGCCGGCCAATTGCTTCGCCGCCATAAGCCAGCGCGGTCAGTGTCAGTTCAACTTCCTGGCCCACAGTGGACATAACCGATCCTTTCAGATATACCGGCCCTGGAGTGGGGGCATCGCATTGTGAGCGATTACCCCTGCTCGAGGAAGAAATGGGGGATGTTGCTGGAACTGCGTTCCAGTAACATCCCCCAACCCCCGTTTTGAGGAATTACGTTTGGTAAAAAATCAGGAATTTGCTAAAAATTCATCCATCGCTGCCAGCAGGTTTTCCAGGTCGCTCATCTGGATTTCGCCCATGTGAGCGATGCGGAAAGTTTTGCCTTTGATCTGTCCATAGCCGTTCGCCAGGCGGATGCTGCGCGGGGCCATGAATTTGTTCAAGGCGGCGATGTCGAAGGTGGGCGGGTTCTCGACTACGGTCAGCGTTTGTGAGCGATAACCTTCCTGGGCAAAAAGCGGCCAGCCTTTTTTGACGGCCCATTCCTGCGAACGCTTTGCCATAGCAGCGTGGCGGGCAAAACGATTTTCCAGGCCTTCGGCCAGGATACGATCCAGTTGCAGATCCAACGCATAGATCAGGGACATTGCCGGGGTGGAGGGGGTGGAGTCTTTGGTGCGATGCTTTTCCATGCGGATCAAGTCGAAGTACCAGCCACGGTTTTGCACCTGCTCGGCGCGTGCCATGGCGCGATCATTGACGCCGCACAAGCTCAGGCCGGGGGGCAGAGCCAGGCACTTTTGCGAAGATGTGAGCAGCAGATCGATGCCCCAGGCATCCATTTCGATCTTGGCGCCGCTCAGGGATGAAACAGCATCCACGCAGACCAGAGTGTCTGGGCTGATTTCGTGCACAACCTGGGCAATTTCCTTGATCGGATTGGCGACACCGGTGGATGTTTCATTGTGAACGACGGTGACCACATCATAGTGCTGCTTTTTGAGCGCGTCGGCAACCATGTCTGGCAGGATTGCCTGGCCCCAGGGCGCTTCGATCTTATCAGCGATCTTTCCGTTGGTGGTGGCAACCTCATACCAGCGTTGCGAGAAGGCTCCGTTGACACAGTTGAGCACGCGCTCATTCACCAGGTTACGAATAGCAACTTCCTGACAACCTGTGCCGGAGGCGGTTACGATGAATACCCGCGATTGGGTGTAGAAGAGTAACTTGGATTTCTCGCCTGCGCGTTGAAACATTGCTTCGAAATCTTTGTTGCGGTGCGGCATCATAGGTTTGGCCTGCGCCTCGAGAACCTCTGGTGCTACATCGACTGGGCCAGGGACGAACATTGGTGACATAACGAACCTCCAGAAAAATTAAGAATGGGATAAAATCTGCCTGCAAATTATCGGCTATTTTACCATTCATGTTGAATTTGTAAACCACTTTATGAGAAGTTGTTCATACAAATTTTTATTCGTAATCGTTGCCCTGGCCTTGTTGGCCTGCCAGGTAATTCAATATCCCTTGGAAAGACTGCGTTCTAGCGAGACGCCTTTGCCGTCGCTGCCTGCCGGGACGGATGTATCCAGGCTGCCGACCTTTACTGCCGCGCCTCCCATCCTGACCCCGGATGTGTTTCTCCAGGTTACAGATGCGCCGCAGCCTGTAGCAGCCAGTGTGACCTCCCCGGTTACAGCCGGCGCTATCCCAAACGGTTATCAGGTGCGTGTTCATCCAGATGGTGCACTTTACGCAGGGGATTGGGTCAGTTTTGAAGTGATTCGATCGTCCGGTGAAGGTATCGATGAACAAACTGTGAGCATATCCCGGATGGATGGGCAGTCCCCGGTTTTCTTGGGTGAAGCACAGTTCGGTTTTTTTGGCATCCAAGGACGCTCCCAAGCTACTTTCTTGTGGCTTTGGGATACGAAAGATGCGCCGGCGGGAGAGCAGCAAATGATCTTTTCTGTGCAGCCAGGCAACCTAACCTGGAGCGAGACGCTGACGTTGCTGCCGGCATCTGCACTACGCGCTGACGAAAGGGAGGCCTCCTGGACTTTGGCGCGTTCCAATTGCTGCGCGGTGTACTATATGACGGAAACGGCTGCCGAACGTGATATCGGAGCACTGTTGGATGAGATGGATGCCCAGGCTCAAGATGCGGTGGCTCGCATGGGGGTGGAGTTCAGCCAGCCGATCACGGTGACGCTGGCGCCGCGCCTGCTGGGGCATGGCGGCTTTGCCAGTGATATTATCCATGTGTCCTATCTTGACCGGAATTACGCCGGCGGTAGCCAGGCCATGGTGCTGCACCATGAAATGATCCACATCCTGGACAGCCGGTTGGGAGGAGAATTGCGCCCCAGCATGTTTGTAGAGGGTCTGGCGGTCTATATGAGCGGCGGTCATTTTAAGCCGGAGCCTCTGCTGCCGCGGGCAGCCGCCATGCTGTACCTGCCAGATGATCAGATGCCAGGTAGTTTGGGCTGGTATACGCCGTTGGAGCTGTTGGCGAATGATTTTTATCATTATCAACACGAGCAAAGTTATCTTCAGGCCGGGGCTCTGATCGAATACATGGTTCATCGTTGGGGATGGGAAGCGTTTTCTGCTTTCTATCGTGATATTCACCCCCATGCTACCGGCAGCCAGACCCAGGCCATTGAGGCTGCTTTGCAGGAACATTTTGGCTTGACTTTGTCTGAGCTGGAAGGCGCTTTCGTTGAAGAACTGCGGCATATCTATGTGACGGCTGACGAGAAGGAAGATGTACGCCTGACAGTGAGCTTTTATGATGCGGTGCGGCGTTATCAACAAGCGCTTGACCCATCCGCTTATTTCTTAACGGCCTGGCTGGCAGATTCGAATGAGATGCGCCGCCGGGGTATTACAGCAGATTACCTGCGCCATCCCCAAAGTGTAAAAAATATTGCTTTGGAGCTGCTGCTAGTATTGGCAAACCGGGATCTGGTGCAGGGAAATTATACTCATGCCAGGCGCAACCTGGCAGCGGTTAACCAGGTTTTAGATCAGTATGCCTTGAACCCGGCAGATGCGTTTGTGGGTGAGCCGCTGGCGGAGGATATGCTGGCGATCGTGCAGGTTTTGCAGTCTCAACAAATGATGCCGCAGCGTGTTGCTCTGGGGGAAGATAGCGCCATTGCCTGGGTAGGGTTAGGTAATGAGCCTCTGCGCAGGGTGGATTTGGTACGTGCCGTCTTACAAGGGTGGCAAGTGGTTCCAGAAGAGTAAATCCTCGGATGGATACTAATCGCCACAAGCAGTGACGAATCAGTGCGATTCGTACCACCTGTGGCGATTGAGATACAGAAGGCCCCTTTAGCAGGGCTCAAGCATGAAGGTGCTGTTCAGCAGGCGCGCAGGCCCCTACGGGCAGTATCCGGCTGCTTGAAAGATCGTGTCGAAAGGCGCCTGGCAGTATAAATCCATGGCATCGAAAGCATAGGCGCTGATACCGCAAATGCACAATAAGATCAACAGGCAGCCGCAGCCGGCCAGGATCCAGGTGCGGGAACTGCTCTTTTGGGCGGGTTCGACAGGTATGGGCTCGCTGTACTCAGGTATAGGAGCTTGTTCAATGGGCTCGCTGTAGGCAGGCAGTGCAGAAGGCGTGGGCGGTGTGTAAACCGGCTGCTGCGGGAATGGAGCGACAAATTGCCCGGGTCCGGCGGCTATGGTGGCATCTGCATCAGCATTCACAATTTCATAGACCAGGCCCACGTTTTCGCCGCACATGATCAGTTCACCTGGGCGCAGAACGTGGGGGCCCATCAGTCTCTGGCCGTTCACAAAGCAACCGTTGGTAGAACCCAGGTCTTCCAAAATGTACCCTCCGCCTTCCAGGTGCAGGCGGGCGTGTCGGCGCGAGATCTCTGCGTCGTTGATTACGATGGCATTGCCGGCCTCCCGGCCAATGGTGAGATCCGGTAGATTCAAGTCGAATACTTTGCCGGGAGTGGGGCCGGATTTCATTACCAGTTGATATTGTGCCATGATCATCCTCCTTGATGGTTGATCGCTCATGATCAGAATCTTCTCATAGTGTACTGACTTTTCTCGAACGTGTCAACGAATTTAAGCTAGATTTCATCATGAAATATCCAATTCTATTCAATCGGCATCGTGGAAAACATCTGGCAATGGAAAATTTCACCAAAGGCCGTGCAAATTGCCTTCTTCACCTGTGCCATTGCGGGGGCAGGGGCCAGTAATTCCGCCAGGCTGGTTGCCCGGTACCCGGCTAAACCGCAGCCGATGATGCCATCCCAATAGCTCATATCCGGAGCGACATTGAGGGCAAACCCGTGGCGAGAGATGCCGCGTGCGTCTACTTTCACTCCAATGGCAGCAATCTTGGCAGGGAGAGTGCTGCTTGCCAGGTTTGGGCAAGGCGGGTCGACCCAAACGCCGGTCAGGCCGGCTTTCTGTTCGCCTCTCAGGCCGAATTGCGCCAGGGTGAGGATGATCGTCCGTTCCAGGTGCCGTACATAGCCAACATAATCGGCCTGGGGCAGGCGAGATATCGTACCTGAAGCAGATTCCCTAATTGTTGCAGGGCCGAGCGGCAGCAGCGGATAACCTACCAACTGCCCGGGG
>CAZVRZ010000214.1:0-7503 GCA_964629965.1 uncultured Anaerolineaceae bacterium | reverse complement strand
AGGGTGGGCTCGCCGCCGGTGAAAACCACGTGGGGAATGCCCAACTGCCAGAGCTTGTCCAGGATGCGCAGCCAATCTGCGGTGGGCAGCTCGGCGTAATCGCGCGGGCGGGCGTTGTAGCAGTGGGCGCAGTCGTTGTTGCAGCGATAGGTGAGCGCCAGGTCCATGCGATAGGGGGCGGAAGGCCGGGCGGAAAAAGGCGCGGCGATCTCCAGGTCCAGCTCGTGGATGGGGCAGGCGCCGTCTGGGCGGATCAGCTCATCCATTTGGCCGGCGATTTGCAGGTAATCCTGGCGGGCTTGCGCCGCGTCGACGCGGTAGCTTTTCTGCAGTGCCCGCACGGCCTGCTCTTCCGTAGCCTGGTTGAGTGCCAGGTAAGCCATGAAGACCGCGCTGGGGTTCAGGTGCAGGATGCGGTTGGCGTTGATCATCAGCAGCCCTTCGCCGCCGGGATCGACGCGCAAATGGATCCGGCTGCGCTCGCCTTCCGCCTGGTGGGTAAAATGGTACAGGCCCGCGGCAGGGGGGCGGTTGGGGACGGTATGCGCAGGTTGTTGCTGCCCCGTCAGGCGTTTTAGGGCAGCCTGCAAGCGATTAGCCACGCTCAGCGGCCTCCTCCAGCGCAGGCACAGGCACAACCGGCGCAGGCGCAAGCACAGGCGCAGGAACGGCCTCCGCCGCCCCCGCTGCGCGATCCACCGCCGCCACGCGAGCTGCCGCTGCGGCTGCTGGTGGTCACCGGCACCGGGTTGGTGCGGCTGGTTACGCTGCTGGTGAAGTCGCCGATATTGCTGACCACCTTGCCGGAGAAGTTCTGCACACTGCCGGCGATGGAGGCGGCAAAGTCAGAGCCGGGCAGGTGCGGCATGGAAGGAGTGGCGACAGGGGAAGCAACTTTGCCGGCGCCAATGCTGGGCGCGGAGACGGTGGGCCGGTAACCCGGGTCGTAGCGCCCCCACCAGGTGGGCACGTAGATGGGCTGTTGGCGGAACACATCGCGGGTGCGATCGTCGTAATTCTTATCCAGCATGGTCCATTCCATGACCTCTTCGTACTTCTGGCTCTTGACCTCCGGGGTGTTCTCGGCTTCCACCTGCTTCCAGGCGCGATCCATGATCGAGCGGTAATAATCCACTGATTCTTTGCGGCTGAAGCCTTTCATCTTGATATCCAACGCCTTCACCAGGTTGACGACCATGGCCCGCAGTTCGCCCTCGCGCTCTTTGCCGCCTTGCTCGAAAGCCTTGATAAATTCTGTCTCGTACGCATGCAGGTCTTCGGGCAGCGGGTCTTCGGCCTTGAGCGTCAGCGGGTCGCGCTGAGAGACCGTGACCGCGTTCTTTTTGATTACGCTAAACAGGATCATGGTGAGCACTTTGTCCAGCGGCTGTTCCATCAGGATGGCGGCTTCCACGGCGGTCAGGCCGCGCTTAATGCCATGCCCTTCGATGGCGATGCGGGGAGGCAGGTATTTCATCTGTCGCTTGCTGGACGAAATGCCGCTCCAGACGGCGCCGAGCACAATCAGGCCGGCGCAGCACCCGCCAAAAGCTAACCCGGGATCGATATGGTTCAGGAAGGCGAACGGGTTCGGTTTGACGATGGCGGTTTCGGGCACGTAGCTCTTGGGGAAGGATGCGCCGAAGGTGTATGAGGTGTAGGGATTGGCTTTGCTGCTGCTCCAGGCGTAGGTGATGCGCCCGTCGCCATCCAGCCCGGTCACCGGCGCTGAGCCGAGGCCGGTCTTTTCGTGCCAGCGGGGCTCTTCGGTGCCCATGCCGGGCGGCAGGTGGTAGGTGACGGTCAGGTTGGTGTAGCCGTGCGCATACTGGTTGCCAAAGTAAGAGTTCTTGAACACCGCGCTGACGTAGTTATCGTCCTCGTCGTCCTTGTAGATCACGTTTTTGATCACGCCGGCCTGGAACTGCACCATGCCCGCTTGGCCCGGCTGGATGGAATTGCTGCCCAGGGCGATGCCCACGCCGTAAGCACCGTCGCCCTCGTAGTCGGACGTGGTGATCGACTGGACCTTTTTGCCGTTGACGGTGGCAGACATGGTACTGGTGTTATAAGAGCCATTGGGCAGGCCCACATCCACATATTCAATGGCGTGCCCCGATGCATCGTTCTTGAAGTTCCACACGTACTGGAGCGAGGTGCTTCCGTCGGCATTCCAATACACATCGATGCTCATCTCGGGGACGGCGAAGTAGTAATCCTGCGCCAGGGCGCTCGCCGGCGTCGCCAGCATGACCAGCAGCAGGGCGAACAATACAAGCACACGTTTCATAGTGATGCTCCTTCTATTTGGGTTCTGAGGGGATCAGGGGCCTGTTCTCACCACTTGGGTTCTTCGGTGAGCTGGTAAGTGGTCTTGCAATAGGGGCAGTCCACCACCGGCGCTCCAGCGACCATCTTTATATTGTCCATCTTTAGGACGCCGCCGCAAGATTTGCACTTGAGGGTGTCCATGTTGACGTTGGCGGGCAGATCGACCTTCAGGGTGACGTTCTGGGTGTTGCCAACCGGCTTGCTGCGCGCCGCGAACCAGATGATGCCGAAGCCGATGGCAATGGTGATCAGGCCGATGAAAATCCAGCCGGCCGAACCATCTGGGCTGAACGCGCCCCAGAAGAAGATCACCCCAAAGAAGATCAAGATCGCGGCGATAATAAAAGCGATAATTTTACCAGCATTCATAGTGTCACCTCCAGCTATAAGTTTACCTGTGAAATCGGGAAGATACAAGGGGAGATTTGCACCACGGCAGGGGGTTTAAACAATTACGAAACTGCTCACAATTTATTCCCTTGCCGGATATGTTCACGGACACGCTGGTTAGCCGTACGGAAGCTCGCCCTGTGTCGTATCCCGTAAAGTTTGGCACTACCCTACTCTACCGATTGCCTTTTGCTCGATTGTGGGTCTTGCAAAGCATTTGGCAGTTGGCGATGTTCGTTCCACCACCCTTGCTCCACGCCTCTACATGGTCGGCATCCATTTCGTCCAACTTCCAGATTTTACTCTTATTAGCAGTAGAGCCAATCGCGCAATGAGGACAGTTAGATTCGCCTTTAGCCTGAGCAGCAGATGTTTGGGTTGCATAAACAGCTTTTTTGGTCGCATCATCAAAGATACGGACATTTAATAATTTGGTATCATTGCAACCACCAAGGACGTATTCAAAAATACCCTTTCGGTCTTTTACATACGGGTCGCCATATAGCTTTTGCACCTCTTGGGAAACCCTCGTTGGGTCGTAGGGTGTATTGTGATACTGTTCATACATCCTTCCCCACTCCAACCCGCACATCTCTTTCTCTACATCATTAAATACGCTGGAAACCCAATCTATTACGCTATCAAAATATTTCTTTAAATCGTTTATATCGGTGTCATTCCGATGTCGAGCCATATAAGCATCAATATTACCTTTGCTTACCCATTCGAGAGCGCGTTCAAAATAATCTTGCCGATTAACACTCCCCGCGATATACGCACTCCACTTTTGTATATTGGAATTCTGACTATTACTAAACTCAGTTTTTCCAAGTGTGACAAATGGCCCTGAATATACGGCGTTCAGTAGCTCCTGGTGATTGAGGGGTACACCAGCTATATTGATGGTTTTGAACCACTCTTTTATCTCACTTTCAACGCCTTCACATTCATAAATCAGTAATTTCGTGTCCAATATCTTCTTTTGCTTGTCTGTTGCAATACCGCTAAAATATTGCTCCATGCCGTTTTCTTTAATCGCGAATTTGTCGGTTACAAACCGTCCAATACTGGTGATGCGTTGCTGTCCATCGAGAACTTCTAGTTGACCGTCTGCCCTTTTGTTAAAATAAATCAACCCCAAAGGGTAGCCTTTCAAAACAGATTCAATAACCCCGACATCTCTTTTGGTTTCAGCATAAATATAATTTCTCTGATATTCTGGCTGAATGGTTAATTTGCCTGACAAACCAAACAGCCCCTTGTTCTGGGATTGGTTATAGACAAATCCTTTGCAAATATCCTCGACTGATATATCGGTTTTTAGAGTTGTTTTCATTTTGTGGGTCTCCTATGCTGAATGAGTACACGTTGATATATCTTCCTGCCATTTGAAATAGGATTGTTATAAACATTGAAATTTCCAATCTTAAATTCATCAGGCACTTGCCCATTCGCAGTACCTCCGATTATTTCAAATTGCTCAGGGCAATATTTATCTAGAAAACTAATTGGTACACCCATTACACCATCATAGTCACTTGGAATTGCATCGGTAAACGGCACTTCGATAGCATCATAGTTATCGTACTTTTCGTAAGATTGCTTTCCCTTGATTTCTTTATGCTTGCTATATCTCAAGTTATCAGCCAATGTCATTAATGGTAGAGGTTGATGGCGTCGTCCATGTTCCAGATTAGTAAACCAACAAACATTCCGAAATTTCACCAAGCCTGTTTCGGGGTAATAAACTCCTTCTCCGTAATAATTGGCAAAAGGGGTAGAAAAGTAAGCGTTGCCAGCCTGAAACCCATTCCCCAACCACATCTTATCGTTCTTTATCAACGGGAAAACATCTTTGTAAGTGATGGCATTTAAGTTACTGATCATCACAAACTGCTTACCAGCCTCAATAATCCACGCTAAAAACTCATGGAACAACGAGAAAGGTGGATTCGTGATAATGATGTCTGATTCATCGCGTAATTTAGTTATCTCTGCACTTCTAAAATCACCATCGCCTGCTAAATAGTGCCACTCCAAATCATCTACATTTACTTTTTTGTCGCCCGTCTTATCGTGTGTCAAGGTGAAAATCTTGCCATTTTTCGTGGTTTTGATTTTGTCATACTGCTGGTCATTGATTTCAAAGAGGGTTGGTTGGTAGGAACCCTTATAGGTTTTACTATTTTCCGCATAACTGGTACTGATAAGTTTTTTCAGTCCAAAACGCTCAAAGTTTTGAGCAAAAAACTTGGTAAAGTTGCTCCATTCGGGGTCATCACAAGGCAACAGCACCGTCTTGTCCCGAAATACATCGGGGTTATAGTCATAATATGCCAAAATTTCTTTTTCAATATCGTGGTACTGGGTGTAGAACTCATCGTTCTTCGCCCTTTTTGCTTCCGTGAGATTGCTGTTTGCCATAAATTTACCTACCTGATTATTGTGTTTATGATGATTAGCAAAATGCTTTAGTCGAGGTGTCCGTGCCTCATTCAGCTAGTAACTAGAGGCGTCCATCTATATTTCTGATGAAATGTTGGTTGAACAAGCATTTCCATCACGGATAAATTATGTAATGTATGATAGATTGTTGAGAAGTGCCACGATGATTTTAGCATGATTTGGATTTTCCCGCTGCAAAAAAACCTACCCTACCAGTCAGGTAGGGTAGTGCCAAACTTTAAGGGATACTACACCCTGGAATGGCTCAAGGCCGCCTTTGGGTTCTAAATCGGTGTGTTTATTATATAATACATATATTGAATCATAGTTCTCTAAGACGCGTAAGGGGCTGTCCCTTCTTTTTGGACAGCCCCACCCCCTAATTTCTTCTTGTTCCCCCGCCTTGAGGCGGGGCCAGGAGATAGGAAAAGTAGAGTTTTACACTTTGTTAAAACCCTGGGGTGCGCCTGGCAATGCGATTACCCTTGGGTCGCTGAGCTAGCCGCTTGGTGGCAAGCAGTTCTGGGTATAATTAACGAGTCGGGTACATTCATCCATCTCTTTGAGCGGCGTTCTCTGGGGAGGGGCTATGAAGATCACGATCTGCACATTCGGCTCGCGTGGCGATACTCAACCCTATGTGGCCCTGGCCATCGGGCTGCAGCAAGCGGGGCACCAGGTGACACTGGTGGCTTCGAGCGATCTTGCGGAGTGGATCCGCTCCTATGGTATCAATGTGTACCCGTTGCGTTTCAGCCTGCGGGAGTTTACGCAAAAGCCGGGGCAGCAAGATGCTTTGAAGGGTCGCAATATGCTGCGCGTCTTGCGTGATTTTCGTGCTGGGTTTGAGAACTACCTGGTGGGGGTGATGGACGATTGTTGGCAAGCGGCGCAGGATGCTGAATTTCTGGTGCTTAGTTCCATCGCCAGCATTGGCGTGGATATTGCCAAACAACGCAACATCCCGCTGGCGGTGGTGTCTTTGCAGCCCTTGTTTCCACCCACGCGCGCTTTTCCCATGTTCATGCTGCCGTTTCGCTTTTCGTTCGGTGGCGCTTACAACTACCTGACGTCTTCTTTGTACATGCGTGCGGGCTGGCTCTTCGTAGGCGGGCTGCTCAACCACTGGCGCACCAAGTGCCTGGGCCTGCCTCCCTGGCGCTCGATGGGCGCGATGATTGCCACTCTCGGCGACCGCGGCACGCCCTGGCTGTATGCCTACAGTCCCCAGCTACTGCCCAAGCCGCCCGATTGGTCGGACAATCTGCATGTCACCGGCTATTGGTTTCTAGATGCCCAACCGAATTGGCAGCCGCCGGCGGAGTTGGTGCGCTTTCTGGAGAGCGGCCCGCCGCCGATCTACGTTGGCTTTGGCAGTATGAGCGACAAAGACCCCGAACATCGAACCCGCCTGGTTCTGCGCGCCCTGGAACTCAGCGGGCAGCGGTGCGTGCTGCTGAAAGGCTGGGGCGCACTGGCCCACATGCCTGCCTCTGCCAGTGTATTCTCTGCCGAAGACGTGCCCCACAGTTGGTTGTTCCCGCGTATGGCGGCGGTCGTGCATCATGGGGGCGCCGGAACCACCGCCGCGGGTTTGCGCGCCGGGGTGCCGAGCATCATCACTCCTTTTCTTTTAGACCAATATTCCTGGGCTGATCGGGTGGTGAAAGCCGGTGTTGGGCTCCGCTTGGTCGATAGCAAAAGACTCACAGCCGAAAAACTGGCGCAGGCCATCCACACCGCCGTGACCGATACGGCGCTGCGGGACCGGGCCGCTGCCTGCGGTGAGCGCATCCGGGCGGAAAGCGGCGTGGCCCAGGCCGTGGAATTGATCGAACGGCATGCAGCAGATTACGGCCGTTCGTAGCTGGGACTTTCATCTCGATAACTCACTCAAGATTTGTGTGATTTGGGCGCCCAACTGCGGGATTTTATTCTGGATGATGTCCCAAGCGATGCTATCACTGATGCTAAAGTACTGATGTGCTATGTGCGGTCATCTTGCTTGAACTGCTCAAAAGAAAGCCCGGCCGTAAAACGCAATATTTTGGCGCAGCTATGTTGTATGTCTTCCAGGTATAGGCGTGGATTACGAGACATAAACGGCCTCTTTTTCAACCTCGGCACGCACCAAAGGCTTAAGACCATCTTGCATCACCAAATCGACCTTGCAACCAAGCAGATCTTCTAGGAAAAATTTTGTTTCTATGTATTGGTCAAAGGTGGGAGACTGCACAAAAGTTACCAGAATATCTATATCACTGGAATGAGACGCTTCATTCCGGGCTGTCGAACCAAATACTGCCAGTGATTTTACTCCCAGGCGGTTGAGAGCGA
>CAZVRZ010000213.1:0-7524 GCA_964629965.1 uncultured Anaerolineaceae bacterium | reverse complement strand
TGATGGATATGCTCATGGCAAGAGATGTAGGTCTCATTCTCCAGATCATCATTTCCGGCTTTGCTTTTGGGTTAGCCCACACCGCATGGATTCTTTTCAAGGGTGACATCAAGTTTACATTTCCGGCCATTCTCTCAACATCCATTTTAGGCATACTTTTGGCTATTATCTATCTCATGGGCGGGCGGAACTTAGGACCCTGTATATTTGCACACGTGCTGATCAATATCATCATCGAACCCTGGTTGATGTTGTCTTCAGTTTCAGGGAAACGAATGCCAAATTCAAGCTCCCCATTTTAGAAATTTGAGACTTTAGGAAAGCTTATTGCCAAGGAACAATTATCGGAATTATTGCGTCCATGAATAATCAAGAAGTGGAGAAAAAAATGAAAAAGTTACGAATGCTGACTATTACAATTGCATTGTTTTTCTGTACAACACTAGCCGCCTGCACTTCCAGTATACAGACACCTGAATCGATGACGCCGGAAACACCCCAAGCAAATATACCAAATCCCGCTTCGGTCTATTGTGAGCAAAATGGGTATACGCTTGAAATCGTAACTACTAACGATGGCAGCCAATCCGGAGTGTGTGTTTTTCCGGATGGCAGCAGCTGTGATGAGTGGGCCTATTTACGTGGGGAGTGTGGTCCCGCAGCCCAAACAAGCCCAACGCCTGCTTTGATCGTTGAGGCAACCACAGAAGCAAGTGGCGGTGGCCCAGGAGGGGGAAGTAGCTCAGTAGGAGATGCCGCGGGCGGTTACATACCACCCGGTACCTCGGAAGAGATAGCTGATTGGCAGGGCGTCATCAAGAGTACCGAGCCTGGTTCACAGTATGATGACTACTTTGAGTTGTGGACCAACGGGCAGATCATCTATTTTGGCATCGATTCAATGGATCCAGAGGTCCAAGCGCAGATCAAGGCACTACGCGACAGCGGTAAGATCGTTCATCTTTATGGCACATTACTGAGCAATGTGCCTGACTACAATGGCTCGCAGATCCTGGTGGATCGGATCCAAGAACAAGCCTCAGGCGGTTACATGCCGCCAGGTACTTCAGAAGAAATAGCAGATTGGCGGGGCGTCATCAAGAGTACGGAGCCCGGCGCACAGTATGATGACTACTTTGAATTGTGGACAAACGGGCAGATCATCTATTTTGGCATCGATTCAATGAATCCGGCGGTACAAGCGCAGATCAAGGCACTGCGCGACAGTGGCAAGATCGTTCATCTCTATGGAACATTACTGAGCAATGTGCCCGACTACAACGGCTCGCAAATCCAGGTGGATCGCATCGAGGTTGAAGAGTAACGATCCATCACTAATATTGGCATGCTTCAAGTTTGATTGGTACCTACAAAATCAGGTCGACAGTTTTTCGATGCGAAATACCCCAACGCAAACGAGTCTTACCAGACTGTGCCCCAAAGAGAACCCCGCACCCAAAAAATACACTAGCAAAACTTGAAAGGTAATTCCGCTAATCTACCCCTCTGTTCAAAACGTAAACCAGCCAGAAATTCCTCAATGTTCGTGGAATTCTGACTGGTTTTATCTGATTCCTGTGCCCCCACGGGGGTACAGTAGGTTAACGTGTCTTAGGCGCGAAAGGGCATAGAGTGCAGAGGCGGATGTGCCTATTCTCTGGAACTGGATATGCTGGGCATCTCCACTCTGGGGAAAGGGGAAGATGAAGAATGCATTGGCCGCATCAAGCACCGTACCCCGACGGCTGCTTAACGATCCGAGCGCCGCACTTTCCAGATGACAAGCGCATACATCAGCAGCGAAACGACCAGAACAGTTCCCAGGTTGATCCATACCTGAGTTGTAGGAACAATTTCAGAGAATGCGGTGCGGCAAACCTCTGCCAAAGCTACAGAAGGCACCCAGGGGAGAAGGTTCTCTGCCAGCGCCGGCAGTTCCAGGCTCAGCATATGAACCAATATTGCGCCGACCAAAAGCAGCAGAAGGCCAGTCATCCATCCCGCTGTATCCTGCTGCTTCTCGAAGAAACTACCCAGGATTAGCCCCACTGCCACCGAGAAAAGCCCGCCGCTGATTACAAACAATATCACCATATCCCAGTGGTTCACCTCCGCCCAGGAAATGGCAAATATCATCACCGCCGTCACCAGGATATAGAACGAGCCTGCCACGGCTTTCCCGACCACTACCTGGCCAATGCTAGCTGGAGAGACCAATAGGGCCTGCATCGTCTTGGCCTCTTTCTCCTCGAAAAGCAGGCTTGGCACCAGGAAAATGCCCATCATCAGGATCATCAGCACCGAATTCACAGTTGCCAGGCTGAGGGAGAGCACGCCATCTGTAGGAGGATAGACAATATTCCCTTCCACATGGATGGTTACCGGCCGGCCCAGCGACTGAGAAAGCGTTGTTTCGAGTTTCGGCCGCAAATCCGAAACCTGGTAACGCTTGCCCCAGCACACAGAGCCCTGAAATTCAACCGGTTCGCCTGCCACACCCACCTGATCGAAATCCGCCGAGAGCAGCAGACCAATCTCAGGATATAGTGCACTGCACAGGGCCAGCCTAAATTCCTGCTCCGAACGCAATTGTTGCAGCGAGATATCAGGGATGTTTTCCAGCTCTGCTACCCAGCGCGAGTCGCCTAGATCGTAAACTGGCAGCACCATCTCTGGCTGTTCGAAGATGAGGGGCAGCATCTTCGGCGCGAGCAGCATGATGCTCAACATGATGACCATCGAGACAACTACCTTGTTCTTCAGCGCATCAACAATATCTTTGGAAGCGATCGTCCAGATAATATTCACGCTGTCGCGGAGGCTTTCTACGGTTGGTTTCGACATTTATATTTCTCCACATGACGCAGATGAAAGGCCCATCCCGGTCGTTTGTTCAATCCCGTTTTATACCGTTAATGGAAGGATAACATACAACAGTACATCCAAGAAGAAATGGGTCAGCATAGCGCTTTCAAGCCCATAGGTCCGATACAGCCAGCCAAACGCCAGAGCTAACAGTCCATTCCCCAGGATCGCCCGAATCAGCAGACCAGACATCAACGGCAACCCCAATGCGGATAGGTTGAGCAAATGGATGGCACCAAACAAAACAGCCACGAGCAAGTTGGCGAGCCAGAAACCAATCGGCTTAGCCCTGCCGGTTTCGTCATGCCAGATCCATCCTATTCCCCAGATCAATATGGTCAGCAATCCTAACCGGAATCCCACCTCTTCCGTAATCCCGGCTGAAAGCGCCGCCAGCAGCATTGTCCACCAGGGACCCTGGGTCGATTCGCCCAGCGCGGAGAGCGGGATGTTCCGAGCTCCGAACTCTGCCAGGATCATGGGCAAAGTCAGGAAACGAACGCCAATACCGATGACTGTCAACACAGCGGAAGCCAACAACGCGATCAAGGCAATCTTCCCTATTTTACCCTTCAAGGGCTTTTTATTGACCCAGCCTTCGATGAAGGGTAACCCCAACCCTATTTGGTTTGCCAGAAGTAACCCTATTGCACCGGGTAGCCCGAAAAGGACGAAGTTTGACAGTGTGACCTGAAGGATAATGCTCGTCCAAAGCCCCGGCTGGTCAGCATACCCGTTTGCAATCACCATAGGTGCTTTCAGCAAGCTAGCCACAAGTGTCAGAGCAAGCACGATCAAGAATACTATCCACGAAAACTTTCGTTTGGTTGGTAAGAGGATTGCTTCCATCGTTGTATCCTTTCATTTTTAAAAATCAGCCAGACCGCATTGTTGGCGACTCCCAATGACCCACATTGTTATCCTTGCGACTGCCGCCTCGTCTGACAACATATTGCCTTTACCGGTCGGACCGCCGCACTTTCCAGATGACCAGGCCAAAGACCGCCGCGATACTCACTAAAGCAATAGCAAGGTTCGGTAGGAACTGCGCCGGAGTAAAGCCAATGGAGCATGAGTAGCGAAAGATGCTGGCCAGCGCCGAAGATGGGAACCAGGTCAGTATCATCCTGATGCCGGCTTTCAGGTTTGGTTCCATATAAAACAGCGGCGGGATCACCAGAAAGAGGATCAGCACCACCATCCAGATCCCCGATTGTTTCATGGTTTTTATGAAACTACCGACTGCCAGCCCCAACCCGATGGCAAACAAGGCATATCCCAGGAAGGTAGCCAGCGCTAAGGCCCAATTGACGATATATAGTGAGAACAGGGCCAGCGCTAGTCCACCGATGATCAGGATGTAGAAAAACCCGGCCAGCGCCTTGCCCAGCACAACCTGTCCGGGGCTGGCCGGGGAGGTCAGCAGCGCGTCCAGTGTCCTGGTTTGTTTTTCCTCTACCATCAGATAGGGGATCAAAAGCAGCGCCGTAGAAAAAACGAAATAAACCATCAGGTAGGTCACATTGGTTTGCATCCCATCTGCATTTGCTTGAGGCATCAGGATGTTTTCACCAATAGCTACCCGCACCGGCTGGCCGAGGATTTCGCTGAAGGCCTGGCTGTACTTGGCTTCCAGCTCGGTCACTTTCAAACGGTCGGCCCAAAAGATGTAGCCGCTCAGGGTAGGTGTGCCGCCAGAGGCCAGGGTCTGATCGAAATCCACCGGGAGTACCAGGCCCAGGTTTTGATAGGCCATCTTGGTTTCCATCTCTTGCAGTGAAGATGCCTCCCGAAAAGCATATTTAGTCCCATCTGCCAGCGTGACCGCTTCGATGGTCAAGGCGGTATCGCCTTTGTCGTAGACAACAACGCTCACATCCTTGTCGAAAGGGCGCAAGATGCCCATCCAATAGAAAAACACCACCATGCCAACCATAACAATGATATTGGATCTGCTATTCTTGTTTTTTAAAGCGTCCAGGATATCTTTTGTGCCGATGGTCCAGGCAATATACAGGCTATCCAACAGGGTCTTCATAATTCCTCGCTTCCTTTTCGCAGATCATTCCCCGTGAGTTGGATGAAGATGTCTTCCAGGGTTGTTTTTTCGTCTTTGCCGTATTCCGCTTTCAGGCGGGCCGGGGTGTCCAGGGCAACGATGCGCCCCCGGTCAAGGAACGCCACCCGCTGGCAGAGTTGATCGGCCTCCTCCATGTAATGCGTGGTCAGGAAGACGGTCATGCCGCCCTGCGCCAGGCCGGCAACGATGCCGCGGATGTCGCGGGCGATATGCGGGTCCAGGCCGCGCGTCGGTTCGTCCAGGAACAGCACCTCCGGCTTGTGGAGCAGCGCGCGCGCAACCAGCACGCGCTGTTTCATACCGTTCGAGTACTTTTGGACCTTATCATTGGCGCGCACGCTCAGCCCAACCTGGGCCAGAACCTCATCCACGCGCGACTTCTGAACACGATACAGGCGGGCAAAGAAGCTCAGGTTCTCGCGGGCAGACATGCGCTCATAGATATTCTGGCTGTCGAACACCACGCCGATTCTGGGTTTGAGCTGCTGGCGTTCGGTAACGATATCATAGCCGGCTACCTTGGCTGAGCCGGAAGTAGGCAGCAGTTGCCCGGTCAACATGCGGATGGTAGTGGTCTTCCCGGCGCCGTTTGGTCCCAGGAAGCCAAAGATCTCGCCAGGTTCAGCGCTGAAGGTAATCCCATCCACAGCATGCAGGCCATCATAGTTTCGGGTCAGGTTGCTTACTTCGATTGCTTTCATCATGCACTCCTTCTTGCTTCCCATCCACCAATCGTTCGGCGCCCGTTTGTATTTCTACAATCAAATTATATGAAAAGAAAATGCGCCGTGCAACAAAAAACTGGCAAACGGCGCAGGGGGGCGGTAAGAGGCCCAGGAATAGGGGTGAATGGCTCAAACTCAGGATTATTTCATGCGTATGAAAAGGCGAATACGCGGCTTAATATCCCAAAAGCTCACGAAGCTCGCGTTCAGCGGATTTACTTAAGGGAATCTTTGTACCGGCCACATCCTTCAACCGCAGACTGAAACTGTCGCGGGTATAAGGAATCACTTCCTTGACCTGCTGCAGGTTAACCAGGTAAGCGCGGTGGGCACGGAAGAACCCGCTGAGCGATAAGCGTTTTTCCAGCTCGGCCAGGGTGAACTGGGTTGGCAAACACTCATCAAGTGTCTGGAGATATACGTGATCTTCTTGAGCAAAGACATACAGGATTTCAGCCGGGTCAACCAGAACGATCTTGTCATTCGAGCGGGCCGGGACCATAAATGGCCGCTGGCGTTGCTGTTCCTGTCGAGGGTCATACGCCTCGATAATCTGCCCCTGATCCATACGATAGACCGTGTCACAAAAATTCTCCAGATTGGTGATATCCTGGGTGAAGAGCAGCACAGCCGTGCCAGCATCAGCCTGCTTGCGAACAACCTGAATGATCAGCTTGATCGAGGCCTGCTCGCAGCTCGCAAACGGATCCGCCAGCAGCAGTACCTTAGGATTATTGAGCATCGCTCGTCCCAGCGCAAGCCTCCGAGACAGATTTGAAGAGAGCTTCTCTGTGCTCACACCAGTTTGATCGGCCAAGCCAACCTGTTCGAGCACCTCAACCGCGCGTGTTTTGGGCAAGCGGTATAAGCGGCAGTAAAACTGCAAATTTTCGATCACCGACAGTCGTTTGTAAAGCGTATTCTCTGCGAACAATACCCCTACGAGGCAGCTGAAAGCCTCACGATCATGGTAAGGATCTACACCGGCTAGCAGTACGCTGCCTTTGGTTGGGTATGCGCTCCCTGTAAGCAACTGGAACAAAACATCTTTGCCGCTATCCACCGGCCCGAAGAGTGCGGCAATTTCCCCACCTTTGACTTGCAGTGACGGGATATCAATTACCGTGGTTTGATCATGTACCTTTTGCAGATCAGTCAGTACGATCATGATGTAATTTTAGCACCAAACGAAGGTGGTAGAGTGTTTATCCAACGAACACATTTAGAAAAATGCATAAAGCAAGACCGCCGGGTAACGCTGGCGGCCTCTTTTGTCCTGTGCCCCCACGGGAGTACTGTTTACATGTTTAATTGTTGAAAGGGGCGAAAATCATCTTGATGTATTTGTAACCGAGATCATTATTTTAGTCTCTCAAACACCGCTTCAGGCTAAACCCCTGGACAGAAACAGTCACCTTGATCTTACTGCTTTCTCATTCCCCAGCAAATTGCCCACACCCTCAACTCCGATATCCCAAACATCTCCCCCACTTCTCTCGCCGTCTTCCCTTCTTTATGCAGTTCATAGATCTTCACATCCCTTTCCGACGGTCCCTTCGGCTCGGATTTCAGGTGTTGGCGCGTCTTTTTCCCCTCGATCATGAAGGTCGTCAGGATCGAGCCGCTTGCCGTCGCTCCCCGAACGCCGCCGGGCGCAAGCGCATCCAGCGGAAAGGAGTACCAGATGCGCGCCTGATCGTACCCCAGCTCCACTTTAGTGATGAAACGGGGGAAGAGCAAGTTGCGCAGTACCCGGACATCACCGGTCTGGCTGGTGTGATCATTTTTAACAAACGCTGAAACTTTAGTTTCCGCTAAAAACAATTAGCCGAACAAGCCGGAAATTGCTTCCGG
>CAZVRZ010000212.1:0-7533 GCA_964629965.1 uncultured Anaerolineaceae bacterium | reverse complement strand
CAAGTTGATTCTACATTCTCCTTAACTTGGTGTCCATTCTTTGGGGTAAAGCCCAAATCTATTGTCTGGCTCTATCTATGATCCTTCTGCGTTCACAGTTTGCCGCCCAACTTATTCCACTAACTGCAAGCTTACCCTATTATACTTTGTTGAGTTGAGCGCCCTATCAGGAATCTGCTATATAATATCATCAAAGAGAGCATTGCTTATGTATACAATCACCGACTACCTGAAACAACTGGAAAACGATCTCAAAGCAGGCAACGCCACCGAACATACTCACCGGCCGGCTCTTAAATCCTTGCTCGAATCGCTCGTGACAGGCGTTACTGCCACCAACGAGCCGCGGCGCGTGGCTGATCCATCTCAGGTTGGCCTATTCAATTTCAGCAAAGTCTGATAAGTTGCGAGCAATGCATTAAGAAATTCCTGGTATAAAATCCCCATTTGGAGATTACACATGAACATATCCAAAAATCTACTTCGTGACATCGGTCTATTTATTCTGATCAGCTTTGGCTATTCCTGGCCGATCTTTTTTATCGTGGACGTTTGGCTGGTACCGATGCTCTTGAAGCAGGACAACCGCGCCGCAGCCAGCCTCGTCATGCTGGGTGGGCATATGCTGGGCATGCTGGGGCCTGCCATTGCAGCATTCTTTATGTGGCGAGTGGTACACAAACAGGCTCCCCCTCCTTTGAAATGGGATCGCCCGCGCAATTATCTGCTTATCGTTGCCTTCGCCGTGGTCTTCTGGGTTGTGCCAGGGCTGATCGGGCTGGCCATGGGCGACAAATTCGAAGACCCTATCTACTCGTACATGTGGGTCATGCTAGGCAGTATGCTGGTCTTCGGCTGGATATCCGGATCAGGTGAGGAAATCGGCTGGTGCGGTTACTGGATGACACGTCCGGTGGAAGAAATCGGCCAGAGCCGGGCGCTGATGATTTCGGGAGCCATCCGCGGCCTGTGGCACTGGCCGATGATGGTTAGTCCCCAAATTCTTGGCCTGCTGGCGGGTGAGAGAAGCATCGGCCAGGTTGTCATCTATGTACTGCTGATCATCATCACCCTGGTGTTCTCCAACTTTGCCATGGGCTGCGTGTTTGGCTGGGTCTGGTATCGCACCCACAGCCTGCCCCTGGTGGGATGGTTCCACCAATGGTATGACATGGCCCGTGATGGGATGATGGTGCTGCTGGTAGGCTACGCCGCCAGCCTGTGGGGCACTACGTTGTATGCAGTGGTGTTCTATATGATTGGTTATGTTCTATTCGAACGGATTATGCGGCAAGAGGGCCTGACTTGGACCACGCTGTTTGGTAAGAAGAAGAGCACTGATCCAGCGCCGACCCAAGTCACCTGAATTGTCTTGCACATACCCAGGCAATCCCACCTCACGGTTCGGCAACGCAGCGGAAACCAACGTCGCTGAACAGACCCGAAGGATTGCCGAAGCCCCGGTAGGCAGAGCGCAAGCAGGAGTCGATGAAGTTCCACGAGCCGCCCCGCAGCACCCTATAAGAGCCCGTGTCCGGGCCAGGCGGATTGCTGCCTGGCGAGATGCTGTAGTAACCGCTATCATACCAGTCGTTGACCCATTCCAATACATTGCCGGCCATATCCATCACCCCATAAGGACTGGCGCCTAGCGGGTAGCTGCCCACCTGGGAAGTGTCGCCTACGCAGTAACCGTTGATATACCCATTGACCAGCGAGCAGGTCGGCGCCTGGTCGCCCCAGGGGAAGGCACGCGTGTCCGCGCTGCCCCGCGCTGCTTTTTCCCATTCGGCTTCGGTTGGTAGGCGCTTGCCGGCCCAGGCGCAGTAATTGGCAGCCTGGTTCCAATTCTCGTAGATCACCGGGTAGTCGGCGTAGGTTGGGTTATCGTAGTATGATGGGCGTGTATAGGATTCGACGCTATACGGCGCAGTGCAGCTTCCTGCTGCTACGCACTGGGCGTATTGGGCATTAGTGACTTCGTATTTGTCGATCTGGTAGGCGTCCAGGTATACCGTATGCAGAGGAAGTTCATCGGAATAACACGAGTAGCCGCCGTTGTGTGCCGGGTCGCAGCCCATCTGGAAGCTGCCGGCAGGGATGAGGATCATGTCGCTGAGGTCGCGGTCAAAGCGCATCACCAGCGGTAAATAAACCGGTTGGGTCGCCGTTTGGCGGAGGGTATCAGCAGATACGGAAATCGTGGTCAATCCGGTCGCTAACAGGAGCAGTAATGCGAATAAGCGCAGTTTGCCGTAACCACTCTTTTTCATGATCTTCATCCTTGATCGAATCATTATCATTGTAAACCCGAAAACCAGTTTCCGATCAAAGATTCAACCTTACAAAAACCCTGGATTCATATCGCCGGGTCATTGCGCGAATGGCTAAAGTCAAGGTAAAATCGTGCTGACCTGCGCACCGACCCGAACGGGGCAAAACCGGCCGGAACGATTCTGCCCGGCGGCAAACAACACGAACAGCAAAGGAAGCAACCTGCCATGACGAACTCAAAATCAAAACTATTCATCGCATTCCGCTTGTCAATTTTGATCGTTTTCTTCCTGGCCTCCACCCACGTGAGCGCCGTTTCGGCCACTCCCGTGGCGGCAGGCGCTCCGCCGCACACGAATACGCTGCCCACGAATTCGCCGCACACGAATATGCAGGCCTTGACCACGCCGGAATTGATCGCCCAGGACCTGGCGCAAGGCCTGATCAGCCCCGAGCAGCAGTTGCTCTACCTGGCCTATGCGCTGTCCGATTACGAGAAGCTGCCGGCGCAATACCGCAGCAACCAGCCGTGGGACGGCACGCTGCCTTTGTTGAAGCTGCGGCGCGAGAGCGGGTCGATCGCCTCGGTCGAAGTGCGCCAGGCGGTCGAACGAGCCACAGCCGGCACCTGCAATTCCGCCTCTGCCATCCTGCCCAGCGTGCGCGAAACCGCCCACTTCCACATCGAATATGGCGCCATCAGAGGCGGCTTGACGATCGACAGCTATGTCAATTCCCTGGAAGGCGCCTGGGGCCAAGAGATCACCCAATTCGGTTGGGCCGCTCCGCCCGCGGTGACGGTTAACCCTCTTCCCGGCAACCGCTATTACGTCAGCATCGAAGATTTGGGCGGAGGCCTATACGGCTTCGTTTCCTCGGAAGGCCCTTATGCGGGATTGGTAGGCGATAATCCGAATACGAGCTGGAACGACCTGGATGCGTACGCTTCGTGCATGGCGCTGCATGACGATTATTCGGAATTTGGCCCTCCGGCGCAATTAAGCCTGGATGCAACCGTAGCGCACGAATTCAACCATTCCATCCAGTTCGGCCTGGGGGTGCTGGAAGGCGCCAATTATCCCGATGAGAGTTTCATCGAAGGCGGCGCTACCTGGATGGAAGATGAAGTGTACGACTACGCCAATGACAATGTCCAATACCTGTGGCCCGATTTCACTTTATCCATGGGCGAGTATGTGGATTTCCCATACGCCTACTGGATCACATTTCGCGGTCTGACCGAGAGGTATGGAACGGGCACGCCCGGCGGTGGAGAGCAGATCATGCAGGATTTTTGGGAGGAGACCAGTAAGAGCGCAAACAGCAACCAACTGGCAGCGCTCAACACGGCTTTGGCAAACAAGGGCAGCAGCCTGGCCGATGCCTACCATGCCTACGCCATCGCCGCCCGGTTTGTCAAGCCATGCGGCGGGGCGTACATATACCCCTATTGTTTTGAAGAGGCTGCCAACTATCTTGCCATGGCCGGCTCGCCCTTGGTACAGGGGAAGCTCGTCAACGTGGGCGAAAGCTACAGCGGCAGTGTGCGAGACAATTATGCGCTCAACTGGGTCGATCTGCCGAAGACAGGCGGGCCGTATCAAGTGATAATGAAGAATCTCTCTGCCGGTGGCCAACTACGCGGCAGCGTGGTTTGCGATACCGGCGCGGCTTTGAATGTCAGCCCGCTGCCGGGGGTGGCCGGCGCAGGCGTTTCATCCGTCTTGCAGGCATTCGATCCCGCCGGATGCAACGCCGTAGCCATGGTGGTCACCAACCAATCGCAGACGGCCGATAACCCCAGTTCTTCGGCGGCGCGCAGCTACCGGGTCAGCGTGACCTCGCCGGGCGTGAGCGTGAAGGCGCCCGCCGACCTGCCGGCGGCGGCCGGCGGCGCTGTGCTGCACGATTTCGTGATCGCCAACCTGGGCAGCGCCAGCGACACGTACTCGCTGACGTACACTTCGAGCCAGGGATGGGCCGTACTGAGCAGTTTGCCGGTCACCCTCACGCTGGCCGCGGGCGCCGACGCCCATCTGCAGATACCGGTCAACGTGCCTGCCGGCGCGGCGGCCGGCAGCGCCGAAGAGACCACCCTGGCGGCGGCGAGCACCACGAACGCCCTGTCTCAAAGCGCCGACTCGGTCATCGTCACGGTGCAGGCGGCTGGGAACGTCACCATCTCGGGCAATGCAGGCATCGGCGGGGCGACCTTGAGCTATACGGATGTCACCACCAAGACGGCCACGGCCGACGCCGGCGGGAACTACTCGTTTGCCGTGCCTTACAACTGGTCGGGCACGGTCAGGCCGTACTTTCAATACCATCTCTTCACGCCTGCCTTTATCACCTACACTGCGGTGATCACCGACCAGGTGAACCAGGATTATACTGCCTGGGCGTTGACCTTCTTGCCCATGGCGGTGAAATAGGCGTCGCGGCGTTGATCTTCCTGCCCATGGCGGTGAGATAGGCACTAGTGCGATTATGGCATGCGAGATGTGTTAAAATTACCCCATGCAAAAACCTGACCTGAGCCACATCGATCCCGATATCCGCGCCTATATTGAAGCGCTCGAAGCCGAGCTTGAGCGCCTGCGCCCTCGTCCCAGGAAAGCCGCGCCCGCCGAAGAGGAAGCGCCTCTGCCGCCGTTGGTTTTATCCGAAGAGCCGACCGCCATCAACCTGATTGCGATCTCCGCCAGCGGGCTGGCCAAGCGTACGCCGCGCCACCTGTACCAGCGCCAGCGGCGCGGCGGCATGGGCATATTCGACATCGATCTGCCGGAAGAAGAACGGCCTGCCATCCTGGCAACCGCCGAACCCGGCCAGCACCTGCTGATCTTCACCAACCTGGCGCGCGCCTTCCGGTTGCCAGTGAGCGCCATCGTAGAGACGCCCATCCGCAGCAAGGGTGAGTACATCAGCGGCAAGTTCAACCTGCTGCCCGGCGAATTCCTGGCGGCAGCGCTGCCCGACCAGGCCAGGGGTGCAGTGGCGCTGGTGAGCGAGCGCGGCATGGTGCGCTACCTGCGCCACCATGTCTTCGGCGACTATATGAAGCCCGGCACGCCCCTGTTCGAACCCAACCGCTTTGGGTCGCTGGTGGCGGCTTGCCGCACGCCCGGCGACGCCGACCTGTTGATCGTCACCCGCCTGGGCAAAGCCATCCGCTTTTCAGAGAAGCTGGTGCCGCCCACCGGTGGGCCGGGCATTCGCCTGGATGAGGGCGATACACCCGTAGCGATCGCGGCGGTGGACGATGACAGCCTGGTGTACCTGGCAGAAGCCGACGGCAAAGGCACCATCCGCACCATGGCCTCCTTCAATGCCAATAAATCGGCGGGCGGCGGAGGCAAGCTGGCGATGAAGAGCGACCAGGTGGTGGCCGCGCACACCGTCGCTCAGGGCGAGGACATCTTCATGATTTCCAGGCTGTGCAAGATCATCCGCTTCATGGGTGACGAAGTGCCCGCCAAAGAAGGAGTGGTGCAAGGGGTCAACTGCATGGCGCTGCGTGCGGACCAGGTGACGGCCGCGACCATCGGCCATTTCGAACGTTAATGACTTTATCATATTTCACAAGTGATCATTGTCACTTGACCAGGGCTTGTTCTGGTAGTAAGCTTCTGAGTGTGAGATTCCTCTCGATTTTCGAGGGGAATCCGAGAGAGCCAAATTATTTAGAGGAGATAAAACCATGGCAATGAAAATTTTAGAAGACTGCATCTCTTGTGGTGCATGCGAACCGGTCTGCCCCGTTTCGGCCATTTCTGAAGGCGATACGATCTACGTCATCGACCCGGATTTGTGCGTGGAATGTGTAGGCCACTTCGATACTCCGCAGTGCGTCGACAACTGCCCCGTTGAGTGCATCGTAAAGGCGTAGTTTCTTACGTTTCAATTGATCAGACCCGCTGCCTCAAACGGCGGGTCTGATACGTTAAACATTCGTTCGTTCCGGCGGAAGGTATGTGCGGCATCTTTGGCGTTGTCACCAAGCAGCAAACCAACCTGGGACCCATGCTGGTGGAGGCCGGGCGGCGGCTTTCGTATCGCGGTTATGACTCGGTGGGCTGCGCCACGCTGCGCGCCGATGGAACCATCGACCTGCGCAAAGAGGTGGGCAAGATGGAGGAGGTCGCCAAACGGCTCAACTTTGCCGAGATGATCGGTACGCGCGGCATGATCCAACTGCGCTGGGCAACCTTTGGCGAGCCGTCGCTGAACAACGCCCAACCGCACCTGGATTCGGATGGCGGCATGGTGGGCGCACACAATGGCAACGTGGTCAACAACTACGAGCTGCGCCACCGCTTTCTGGAAGAGGGACTGACCATCCGTTCCAAAAACGATGGCGAAGCCTGCGTGCACGCCGTTGAATATTTCATCAAGAAGGGGCACGACCTGGTCGAGGCAACGCGCCTGGCATACGACATCCTGGCAGGCGACTTCGCCTTCATCATTGGGCGGAGCCACGACGATATGCTGTGCGCGGTCAAGAAAAGCTCCGGGCTGGTGGTGGGCGTCTCCGAGCAGGCCAACTACGTCTCGTCCGACTTGCCATCCATCCTGCCCTTCACCCGGCGCATCATCCCGATTTACGACGGCGAGATGGTCATCTTGTGGGCCGACCGGGTGGAGATCCGCAGCATCCGCGACGGCTCGCTGATCGAGCGCGAGCCGGAGACGGTGGATATCAGCCTGGAAACCGCCCAGCGCGGCGGGTATGCCCATTTCATGCTCAAGGAAATCTACGAGCAGCCGCAGTCGGTGCGCGAGCTGCTGCACCTGCTGGAAGATTCTCCGCACGTGCTGCCGATGGTAGATTACCTGGAAAAGGCTCGCCACCTGTACCTGGTGGGCTGCGGCAGCAGCTACCACGCCTGCATGCTGGGCTCGATCTACATGGCAGCGATCACCGGGCGGGCCGCCATTCCGGTACTGGCGCCGCAGTTCATCGCCCAATATGCTCCGGCGCTGCAGGAAGACGATGTGGTGCTGTTCGTCAGCCAGAGCGGCGAGACCAAAGACGTGCTGGACGCCGAAGAGATTGCCCGCCTGCAAGGCGCCGGTACGCTGGGGCTGATCAACGTGCTGGGCTCCTCGCTGCCGCGGGTTACCCGGCGCTACCTGCCCATCGCCTGCGGGCCCGAGATCAGCGTCCCGGCAACCAAAACCTTCACCAATTCGGCCGTGTCGCTGCTCTACCTGGCCTTGCAGATGGCAAACCTGCCCACTTCCAGCCTGTTGCAACTG
>CAZVRZ010000211.1:0-7557 GCA_964629965.1 uncultured Anaerolineaceae bacterium | reverse complement strand
AGGCTGCCCGCGCCAGGAACGCCGAGGCCGCCGCCGAGCGGGTCGAAATGACCAACCAGTTCATGGCCTGGATGCAGGCCTTAGCGCCCATCCTGGCCGTAATTATTTTCGCTGCAATCATTTATGTAGTCGGTTGGCTCTGGTGGCGGATCAATAAAGTCAAAATACTCCATCCCAACGCCCAGGGCGCTTACCCGATCGTTTATGACGATAGCCGCCTGCTCAATGCTCAGCGAGCGTTTGGGCCGGTAGTGGATCCAATCAATCCAGCCATGCCCCAGGATGAAACCATCCAGGGACGAATTGCCGTGACAGATACGCAGGTGGGTGCGGTGCGGGCCATAGCCGCCGGGAACGGCAGCCCGGCGCAGGTCTCCCGCCGGGTGCAGAACGCCATGAGCGCGACGCAGAAACCGCAGCCGGACGCCGCCCCAAAGCCCGCACCCTTCCAGGTGCTCTCGGCCCAACGGGCGCAGCAGATCCTGCCATCGGGTTTGCGGGAAGTGATTGACGCCGACTGGCGGGAGGAGACCGGCCATGGCAGCGATTAACCTGCAAACCATGATCCGACCGGCCCCGGTTATCGCGCGGGGCGGCGAGACAAATAACGAACTGCTGAAGTTCCTGGTGCACCGTTTCCAGAAGGCGCTGGCGGAATACCTGCCCAGCCTGCCAGAGAAGAACCGCTTCATGTGCGTGGAATACCCCGATCGCTGCCTGTTCATCATCAACCTGGCCCTGGTCGGCGGGTTTGTCTCGCCAAAGTTCGCCAGCCTGGTGCAGCGCGAGATGGAAAACCGCCGCATGATCCACCGCGAGTACCAGCAGTTCAAAGTGGCAGTGTTCCAGATCGCATACGCGATCAACCATAACGATTTCCAGGTGATGCCCGGTTTCGATGGCCGCCAGGTAGTGATCTACGGCGGCACCGGCGGCGGCAAGTCCACCACCATCAAGCACCTGCTGGCCGGGCGGCAGGGCATAATCGTCGTGATAGACCCGCACTACCAGCGCGGAGCGGGGCAGTGGAACAGCCGCTGGCTGATCGGCGGGGCGGGCGGGCGCTTCGATGAGATCGAACGCATCATCGAGATCGTCCATGCAGAGACTATCCGGCGCATCCGCAGCGCCGCCCCGCAGGAAAGCCACCACCCGCTGCACGTGGCAATTGACGAGATGTCCAACCTGATTGGCGACATCTCGGACGAAACGATACGCAAGATTTACGAGATCGTGCGCCAGGGGCGCAAGTACAACATCTTCATGGTGCTCACTCCCCACTCTGTGGAAGTGCGGGCCATGGGCCTGGAAGGCGCCGGGGGAATGCGGGATTCGTTCCTGTTCGTGCGCATGCCGCGCATCCGCCCGGGCGAAGAGCACAAGCCCAGGATCGTGGACGTGTTCCTTGGCAACCCGCTCAAATCCACGGCCCCAGACGGGCGCTACCTGATCCCGCCCCCGACCATCTACCAGGGCGAACCCCAACTCGTTGCCCCGGCGGACCTGGAGCGCATCCTGAGCAAGTCCGGGGTGTCCAGCGATATGTCCGCGGACATGTCCGGCGCGGCCATCGAACCCGGACACGGCCAGGACACCGGCGGGCAGCCGCCAGAAGCGCCACCGATCCCCTTCGAGCAGCGGTATGCCAAAGGCGCACGGGCGGCCTATGATCTGGCGGTGTACCTGGTGGAACATGGATACGGGAGCAAGAAGATCGGCGAACTGCTCCCCTACCGCGCCGAAGACGCCCGCGCCACTGCCGCAGTGGCCATGAACCGGACGGCCCAGGGCGAAAAGCCCATGCATGAGAGCCGGGAAGAAGCAGCCATGGTGCGCGAGCTATACACCACCTGGGGCGTGCCGGTCAACCGGCTGGCCAGGCTGCTGGACGGCGCCGACCACGAAAATATCCGCCGGGTGGAAGCAATCCTTGGCGAAGGAGGCGTTATATGACGGACTCAGAAGAAAGAGACAGGGACTATGCCCAGGCAGAACTCCCGCTTTCCAATCAGAGCAAGGGCAGGCCAAAGGAATGGATGATGTGGTTCTGGGAGCCAGGAATGACCCTGAATGACTCGATCCACAAAGCCGTTGCCCATTACCACAGCAAACACGGCCAGAGACCGAACCGGGCGCAGGTAAGTGACCGGATGCCCGCCGAGGATGTTGCGGTGGTCTCCAGGACAATTTCAAGCCAGGAAAACAGCACCATTACGGTCAGGTACATCGCCCCGCGGGTGATCTGGCTGACCTACGATGCGAATTTTCACCAGGATGCAAGCGCATGAAAAGCATTGCCATCGTCAACCAGAAAGGCGGGGTGGCCAAGACCACCACGACCATCAACCTGGGGCACTATTTCGCCCTGCAGGGCAGGCGGGTGCTCATTCTCGACCTGGACGGACAGGGGCATGTGGCGCCCAGCCTGGGCCTGCAAAAGTCGGACGGCCTGTTCCAACTGGTCGTCCAGGGCAAGCTCATCCCCCAGGTGGCCGTCGAAGCGCGCCCCAACCTGTGGATCATCAGCAACGACCACACCGCCGAATCGGTGAAGAGCGCGGTCAAAGAAGCCAACTTCAGGGAGTACCTGCTGGCGACGATACTGGAAGACGCTGCCAGCTTCGATATCGTGCTGATGGACTGCCCGCCTTCGACCGACGTGCTGCACATGCTGGCGCTGGTGGCCAGCGACCTGGCGATCATCCCGACCAACCTGGACTTCCTGTCCATGGATGGCGTCGCCCACTTACTCAAAACCGTGAAGAGCATGAGCCGGTTCCCAAACGTCACCCCCCCGGTCATCATCGGCGTTCTGCCCACCATGTTCGACAAGGTGACCAATGAGACGATGCATAACGCGCGCCATCTCCAGGATTCGATCAGCGCAAAGATGATCCTGCCCCCCATCCCGCGTGACACCAAAATCCGCGAAGCGTCTTCGCGCGGGCAGTCGATCTGGGAGCACGCTCCTGAAAGCCAGGCAGCCATCGGCTATGCCAACGGCTCCAAACAGCGCAATTCCAGGGGGCTGGTCGGCGGATACCTGCACGTCGCAGAAATCACCCTGGAGACAATCTCCGTTCTCAAGTGAGGCCCATATGACAGTCAATAAAAACAGCGGACGAAACCCGATGAACGATCTGAGCGCCACCGATGCGGCAGTGTCGCTGCACCTGGGGGGCGGAGATGCGGCGATCACTTCTTCGCTGGAGCAGATCGCCCGCCGGCGCCAGATGACGCCCAGCCAGCGCAAGAAGGCGGCCAGGGATGCCGCCAGAACGAAGGTGACCTACGACTTCCCGGCAGAACTGATCGAGCAGGTGGACACCCTGGCGCGCGAAGCCTACCGCTGCCCGGCCAGCCACCTGGCCGCCCTGCTGGTGAAGGTGGGATTGCAGGCGGTGAGCAGCGGGCAGGTCAACGTGTACGACTACCGGGTTCCGGCCAGGTCGCTGCGTTTCGACTACTCTCTGGACCTGAACGCCTTTGACGAGAATGCGAAATGGAAGGATTAGACGCCAGCGTGAAAGGAAGCGTTAGCGCCAGCGCAGACGCCGGGCATCAGGCTGGCGTAATCGCTGGCGTCAGGGGCGGCGTTTGGACTCACAGGAAGCCCCAGGACGAGCGAAAAACAACGCCCCTGTGTAACCAGACCTGCAAGCAAAAAAGGAGCAAAATGAGCCAGAAAAAGAAAACCGTCGCCGAGATCAAACGCCTGCAAAACATCATCGAGACGATCTCGCCATTCGCCCTGAACAACGCCCAGGATCAAAATATCCGGATGGCGATGGTCGGGATAATTCAAGGGAAGCTGCCCGCCAACATCAACACGCTTCTGGACGCCGTTTTCCAGGAGCGCGAAACCAGGCGCTCGAAAGGCGAAAGCCGTCTTGCCTGCATCATTGATTATGACGAATCCGGTGAGATCGGGGGCGAATCAATGGCCCACCAGCTTACAGTCACTTTTGGCGACGGCTCATCCATCCAGGTGCGCGCTGAGGCTCCGCCGCCCGAAGCGCTGCTGCCGGTGATCGGCAAGGTTTTCAGCGAGCAGCGCGGGGTATGGGTGCAGGCTGATGAGGATGGCGTCATTGACGCCCTGGACATCTTTTTTGCTACTGCGGCCGGACGCTGGCTGAACAGCCTGCGCACGGTGTTCAGCCGCATCCCGCATGAGCATCCTGATGAGGAGCAGGAATGAGCGACATGCTTTCTCCACACTTTATACAGCTCGAGCATCTCTGGGGAGAGCAGCGAAGCGAGGAGCAGGAATGAGCGACATGCTTTCTCCGCACTCGCGCGATGCTGAAGAAGCGCTGCTCGGGGCCGTCCTGACCAACCCCGGCGCTTACGCTGACGTGGCCCAGTTCCTGCAGGCAGGCGATTTCTACATCCACCGCCTGCGTTTCATCTGGGAAGCGATCAGCCGCCTGCACGAGCGCAAGGAGCCGTTGGACTTCCTGACCGTCACCCAGGAGCTTGAGCGTCGGGGGCAATTGGCCGAGATCGGCGGGCCAGCCTACCTGACCGCCATCATCAATGCTGTGCCCACTTCCATGCACGCCGAAGCCTACGGGCGCATCATCGAGCAGATGGCCGTGCGGAGGCGCATGCTGGAAGCCGCCAACCAGGCGGCCCGATTGGCCTGCCAGAACGAGCTTCCCCTGGAAGAAGCAGTTGAGCAGGCTGAAAAGGCGATGCTCTCCGCCGGGGAGCGGGTCATTACCAGAAGCGCCAGGCGCCTGGCAGAAATCTTCTCCGGCCTGTATGACCGGGTTTCTGAGGCTTCCAGGGCAGGGAGCGAGATGCTGGGCCTGCCCACCGGGTTCGTTGACCTGGACCGCATCCTGCAAGGCCTGCAGCCCGGCAACCTGGTCATCGTCGCCGGCAGGCCGGGGACGGGCAAGACCAGCCTGGTGCTGTGCATCGCCCACAACGCCGCCCGGGTGCAGCGCAGGATCGCCCTGTTCTCGCTGGAGATGGCGGAAGAAGAACTGGCCTACCGCCTGCTGGCGCAGGTATCCGGCATCGATGGCCAGCGCCTGCGCAGCGGACAGCTCAAAAGCGCCGAGTGGCCGCTCTTTGCCGAAGCGATGGCGAGCGCCAGTGACCTGACCATCTGGGTGGACGACACGCCAGCGCTGACGCCAATGCAACTGCGCGCCAAATGCCGCCGGCTGCACGCCGAGAACAACCTGGACCTGGTCATCCTGGACTACCTGCAGCTTATGGCCGGCGGGGGACGCTTCGAAAACCGCCAGGCAGAAGTGGCCTACGTATCGCGCCAGCTCAAGGCGTTGGCAAAAGAACTGGAAATCCCTATCCTGGCGGCTGCCCAACTGTCGCGGGCCGTGGAGGGCCGGGCGGACAAGCGCCCGATGCTCAGCGACCTGCGAGAGTCTGGCAGCATCGAGCAGGACGCCGATGTGGTGATCTTCCTGTCACGCCCGGAAGGCGCAGCGGGGCTGGTGGATGTCGAGATCGCCAAGCACCGCAACGGGCCGGTGGGACTGGCGCAGCTGGTCTACCGTCCGGCTCTGACGAAGTTCGAGAACCTGGCGCGGAAGGAGAACTGGCATGGGCTATCCAATGGCGCCTGATGCACAGCAGGTGATCCAGTTCGATTACCACCAGAGCCTGTCCATCGTCCCCGGCGGCAAAGCCTGGAGCGAGACGGTGGCGATCTCGGTGCGCCTGTTCGCCGAAGCCTTTTCCAGCGGCTGGTACCGGGAGATGTTCGGCAAGGACGCCAAGTCCTTCCTGGTGCTGATGGCAATTGTGATGCACGCCAGGCCGCTGCGCGGCGAAGACCTGGATTTGCTGGTGCGGCTGCGCATGGCCGCACCGGATGATGAGGGCCGCCTGTATGCCCGGGTCACCGACATGGGCCTGGCGGACGAACTGGGCTTTCACCGCGACACGGTCGCCGCCTGCGCCGCCAGGCTGCAATCCCTGGAACTGATCACCATCGTCGAAATCCCCGATGGGATGGATTTCCGTGACTCGCACGGCCAGTTCTCCGGCTCCAAGGTGTATCTGGTGGCCGGAGACCTGGAGACCAGGCTGCAAAAGAGCATCGAGCACCGTGCGGAAAAATTCCGCACGGTGGAAACACCGGAATCAGACCACCGTGCCGAAAAATTCCGCACGGACCGTGCGGAAAAATCCGGCATGCCTGCGGAAAATTTCCGCATAAATATAGATTCTATAGATTCTGTTGTTGTAGTTAACGGCGGCTTCGCCGCCGGAGACCCCGCGCTGGTGGTTTTGAAGCATTTTGCTGCCAGACGCGGCCTGCCGCGCTACGAGCCGCTGCCCAAAGAAATCCGGGCGGTGCAGGCGCTGCTGGCCGACGGCTTCGGGGTGGAAGAGATCGCCGCCGGCGTCGAGGCCGCTTTCGAGCGTTCCAGCAGGCCGGTCCGTTATTTCACGTACTGCGAGCGGGTGATTCGCCAATCCCGCGCCAGAGCTCAGGCTCATCCCGAAAACCGCCCTCCGGCATCCGGAATCGCTGACGCTCAGGCCGAAAAGAGCGACCCCGCCCCCCAGCCCGTGGAAATCCCCCCCGAACTGGCCGCGGCAGCCAGGGTTTACGCCAGCGCTAACGGCGACCCTGGGGCAGATGTCGTGGCCCGCCTGGCGCTCATGGCCGAAGCCTGCGCCGCCGCCGCGCAATCCGCGGGTTCTACCGGCGCGCAGTGGGTCGCCGATGCGCTTTCCAGCGCCCTGGGCCGGGCGCAGCCGCAAAGCCTGCTGGCCTACGCCGGCAAAATCCTGGAGAACTGGACCGTTCACGGACGCCCCCAGGTGGCGGCCCCCCAGAACGGCAGCGATGCGCCTGCTGTCCCTGAACTCCAGGTCTTTTTCGACGCCACCGGGCGCCGCCCACTCAAAGACCAGCGCGAGTGGGTGGTCCGCGCCATCCAGGAATACAACCTGACCGCCGATTATTTGCGCTTCTACTGGCAGGAGTGGGTCAGGCGCGACCGGAAGCGCTCTGACCTGACCTGGCTGGAATGGGCCATCAAGGGCGAAATCCCGGACACGTCCGGCGGCAGGGGCGCGCCCGCCGAGAGCGGTCTCGAAAAGCTGAAGCAGGCCGTGCTGCTCGCCGCGCTCAAAGGAGATGCCAATGGCTGATCGCAACTGTGTCCTGGCCTGCCTGCTCCGCCTGGGGCGGGCCTACCCCAAAGAAGCCGTCCACCATTCGCAGCAGGAGGTGATTGACCTGTGGGTCGAGATGCTTTCAGACCTGCCCGATGTAACACTGGCGGCGGCGACCGACGAGTGCATCGCCAGCCTGGCCTGGTTCCCCAAGATCGCCGAACTGCGCCAGGCGGCCTTAGATATTCTCGAAGCTGCCAGCCCGTTCCCGGATGCCCACGCTGCCTGGGCGAATGTGCAGGCCGAGATTGTCCGGGTGGGTCATTTCGACGGGCAGCCCGGTTATGCGACGCGTTTCAGCCACCCGCTCGTCGAGCAGGCCGTGCAAAGAATCGGCTGGAAGCATCTGTGCTCTTCGGAGAACCCGATCTCGGACCGGGCGCAGTTTCTCCA
>CAZVRZ010000210.1:1998-7741 GCA_964629965.1 uncultured Anaerolineaceae bacterium | reverse complement strand
ACGGTGTCTGGTGGACCCTGCTGGGCGACCCCCAGGCCGCACCCAAGTGGCGCGTGAGCTGGATTCTCGCCACCGGTGAGCTGTACGCCGTTCACCTGTGCGATCAAGGCCTTTGGCTGCCGCTGGGCAGCCTGAGCACGGTCGAGGTCGAGTGGGCGATGGATGGCTGGGCCAACCATGAAAGCCCCTTCTACCGCAACCTGGCTGCGCTCGCCGAACACCTGGACGAGTGGTACCAGGTTCACCCCGATACCCAGATCGCACCCTTTGATCCCAAATGCAGGGCATGCTGCTGGCCGGCTTCGACGCTGATCAGCGCCAACCCGGACTGGCTGCAACCCGACCAGGTTACCGCCGCCAAGACGCTCCATCACCGCATGCTGCTGGCGCAGCTCGAATCCCGCCAGCGCGGCATTCGACGCCTGTGCTACGCCCACCTGGCTAACTACCAGATGCTCGTGGCACGGATGCAGGAGATGACCGGCGTTCCTGTGCTGGAACCTACCCTGAACTAAAACAAGGAGGGAGGCTACCCCGCCTCCCCTCCCCACCTGCGCGGCTATCTATTATTGACTGGATGGCCTCGAAGGTGGGGAGTTACTACCCCAAATCTAAGACAAACGGAGGCAATCGAAATGACTACGCTTATTGTAGTGGAGGATGAGCGTGGGCACACCGCCAGGGTTAGCCGCGAAGAACTGGATAACCCGCGCATCGTGCGTCTCACGCTCTACAACAAGAAGGGCCGCAAGCTGAGCGATGACCCGAAGGTCGTGCGCAAGGGCGACCCCATCACAATCAACCGCGCTCGCATCACGAGCGTGATCCAATAAACGGAGGTAATCCTATGACTGAAGAAATCGAGATCGACGATCTCGAAACAGGCGAAACCGAGGTGGTTGCCCTGGAGCCCAAACCGGTCCCGGTTGCAGAAGAAGCACAGCAAGCAGAACCTGCTCCTGCTGCCCCAGACGCACCGGCCGGCGACACCCCCAAAGCGACCTCTATCGGCAAGCTCGACCCGGCCAAGGCAATGAAAGGTACGGTGTCCATCACCGTCACCTTCCTGCCCGAGCCAGAGGAGCCCGGCGAACACCGCAAGGTTGTCGCCGCCATCCGACACGAGATGGGTTTGCCCCTGGCGATCATCGGCCCCTTCCCAGAGGCCGAGCTGGATCTGCCTACCCTGTTCGATGATTTGCGTCAGGCAATGGCCAGCGTGCTGCTGCACGAGTCAGCGAAACCGGGCAAGCGCCCCGCGCGCACCATCACATTCCAAAAACCCAATGCCACCACATCTAAACCTGCCCTGCAAAATGGGAAGGAAGAGGTAAGTGGGCAGCTTGGGCTGTTCTAAAACGGAGGAAACCATGACAATTTACAAAGTAGTTGCTGATGGCGGATACCCGATCGCCATCAGCGAAGAACTCGCGACCAATAAAGAGATGCTGCTCGCCACCATCGCCGCCACCTCGCCAGAGCTGGCCAACGGTGATGTGAACGCGCTGCCTGAAAAAGACGGCGTGGTGATCATCGAAATCAAGAAGAAGGCTGGGGCGCATGGCGCCCTGAACCCACTGCAGCATCTGGACGAGTGCAAGGGCGGAATCAACCCCGCCCTCACAATGTGGCAAAGTTTGCAAGCAGGGGAGTCCTTGCTGGTGGACATCCCCCCTGAAACCCTGCTGCACCTCGACCAGGAGATTGCAGAAGCGATCGATGCCGGAGAGGCGCAAGGGGCGCGTATGAACAGCGCAATAGCACGTCTGGACGCTGCGGCGCCCATTCCTGCTCCAGTGGTCGTAGCCCTGTAAGGGTGGCTGTCTATGAACGCCGCCCCCCTATACAACACCTGCGCCCACCTGGCCGACCAGCGCCCAATGCCATCACTGGCGTCGACAATCAAACGCCTGCGCGCTGCAAAGCTAGAGCCTGTGGAGAAAGTGATCTACCGGCTGAGCGATGTTCACCACCTGGTGAATATGCAGCTGATCGCGCAGGAGTTGGACGTCCAGATCCCCGATCTGCACCTGAACGATGCGGCCGGGCAGGGTGCCAATCTGAGAGACTCAGTAGCGTCAATCTTTGCGGCGATGGATAGTAAGTTTCCCATCAATGAATTCTGGGTCGAGTCGTTCGCGTACGAGGATGAGTTTCCTCCACGCGGTATCCCTATCGCCCTGTTGAACCTGGCGTCCAACTGGGATGAGTTCAGCGATATCGTCTGCAACCCAGAATGGATCTCCGAGGACCGGGCCAGCGCGGCCTTTGCGCTCTGGCTGCTCCACGAGGTAAACGATGCCGATTGGGGGCCCGCCGCCGATCACTTTGGGTGGCCGGTGAAAAGCGTCCCGCTCCGCATCAGGCGGTCACACCACCTGGATCACAAAAGGCTGCTGGCCTCGTTGGATGAGGCCGGGCTGCCTGATTTTAAGGCCGCCTTTCAGATGGGGATGTTCGACACGGGCAGTCGCTTCCTGGATTTAGACGATCAAATCCTGGAGCGAACGCCCCCAGATTTCTCCCTGGCCGAGATGCACGCCCTGATTGCGGAAAGCGCACTCGCGGATCGTGTACTCGATCAGATCAAAGCTGCCAGCAATCAAGGCCGGCGCGAACCACAAATCTACAAGAAGCTGATGGATCTGTACGCATCAGCTTCAACCTAATAAACGGAGGCAACAAGATGAATCAAGCAATGCTTACCCCGCCCCCGCACCCGGACTATCCGGTCGAGGCAGAACTGCAGTTCCTGCCAGCCGGGCATTTCCTCTACCGCCGGTACACGAAGGATGGCGTCGCGACGAAGTTCGTTACCGCCGCGGACGCCGCCGCCGCTTTCACCGGCACAGAAATGGATACCGGCTGGATGCCTGTCGGCATCGTGCGGTCGGGCAGCTGCAAGCGCGGGGATTATGCCGTGTACACGGTTCCCCCACAGATCGTCTCCATCACGCTTACAACGAATGGGGACCCCAAAATCATCAACATCCCGATCCCGGCCACGGTCTTAGTCGGGGTCAAGACAACCTACTATATCGCCGTGCTACCTGGCGGCGAGTTTTCACCCAAAGCGGTCACCGCTTATGCCCCGTTCCCGAACGTCTATGGGGACGGCACCATCTGTTGGGGGGCGAAGAACACCCCCAAGCCCGCCAAGCCCGGCAACATGCCTGGCGTATGGAAAAAGTTCTTTGATATCCCCTTCACTGGCGAACTGGCGACTGGAAAATCAAAGAGATTTGGCGATGACGTGCGAGAACGGCTGATCGCATTGGACGGAAAACGGAAGTACCCGCTGGCCGACCTGATCCCCACCAGTAAGACGGTGCGGCATTGGGTCCAGGACATCCTGGGAGAAAAAGGCGAAGGGGACGACGATGGCGACTAAACTGGTACTGATCAATCACCTGTTTGCGTTCAGCGGCGTCTCCCTTCCATCCTTCGACGCCAGCATGCTCTTTGAGTACATCGTCGCCGCTAACGGCGTGTTCATCCGGGCCGAAAAGCCTGGCTTGAAGGTGCTGCTGAAAGTGCAGCCGATGGACACAATCAAGAACGCTGTCCGCGGCCTAGATGCCCTGACGGAGTATGTCGAGGTTGAGAAGATGCCGGCTGGCATCTTGGAAAACGTCATGGAACAGTCCGAGTATGCGCTGCCCAACGAGATGCTGTTCTACGTGCAAGAGACGGCTAACAGTTGGGAGCTGACCGTACCCGAACAGCGCGCAAGCAGGGTCGAGTGCGCGCCCATCAATCCTGACGACCCGGCCGCGCTCCGGGCGTTGGTTGAGATCCATTCTCACGGCAATCTCAATGCGTTTTTCTCCCATACCGATAACCAGGAGGAGGCTTTTGGCTTCCGCATCTTCTGTGTGATCGGTACGCCTTCCGGTGGAAACTACGGTTACTGCGACGGAAAGCGCTTGTGGGAAATGCGCTGCCGCATCGGCGTGTATGGACACTTTGTGGAAGTGCCCGCCGAGTGGCTGTTCGATGCGCTGCCGGATAACGTGACGCCAAGGCTCACGATGGTTGATTTCGCCGGTGTTGAGGTGGCATATGAGTACCCAGACATTGAGTGATTTCGCCATCTCTCGCCGGCTGGTTACACAACGCGATTGGAACATCGCCCTGGTGGGCTGCGGCGGGACCGGCTCATGGCTGGCTCCGCACATCGCCCGCCTGGTCAAGATCGCCCAGGAAAAGCAAGGGCGCAAGATCGAGACGATGTTCTGCGACCCCGATGTGGTTTTGGAGAAGAACTGCTACCGGCAGAACTTCTCCTACTCTGAGATCGGGGCTAACAAGGCTGAGGCGCTGGCCTTCAGGCTGAATGCAGCCTGGGGCCTGGAGATAAAGACTTTCTCTGGGCCAGTTAGCAACCTGGGCTACAACTACCACATCCTGGTTGGCTGCGTGGACAACGCCGCCGCCAGACAGCAGATCGCGTTCAAGGCTGAGCGTTCCTGGTGGTTGGATTGCGGCAACAGCCGCGATTACGGCCAGGTTCTGCTCGGCCGGGGCCAGATATTCAGTCATGAAAAACCGCTAGCGATGGAAGGTGTTTGCACCTGGCTGCCCAGCCCGGTTGAGCAGCACCCCGAACTGCTTCTCAAGGAAGAGCAAGCCGAGGTGGAGAACGAAGTCGGTCTATCCTGCGCCGACCTGGCTCTGCAAGGGCTCCAAAGCCTGAGTATCAATGCCAGGGTCGCCGCCGAAGCGGCTGACTTCCTGTTCCGCTTCTTACTGACTGGCGATCTGCGCCGCTATGCGGCCTACATCAGCCTGTCGGGAGGAAGCTCCAGCTCGAAGTACATCACGGACGAGAACCTCGCTCCGTACCTATCCTAGACCCAAAGAGGACCCTCGGCTTGTACCACAAGCCGAGGGTCTTTCTCAAAAACGGAGGCAAAATGTTTTATGTAGTAAAAGTGGGGGTTGCCATCGCCGATAGACAAGGCAACAACTCATGGAGCGTCGAAGACTGGTACGAATCAGCGCCGGACTGCGAAACAGCCTACGATCTGGCTGTTCAGCACATCAAGGAAGATGCGCCGGTTTCAGTACGTGTTGTCCATACATGGTTGTTGGGTGCCATCGAAACTACCACCGTAGCCCCACCCCCCGATAAAGTTTGGGAAATCCAGATGGCAGATGGGATCAAAACCCTCAACCTGCCGAAGATTGCAAAAACGGCTTTGCTGGAATCGTTGACATTGATGTCGAAAACGTCGGCATTCTCAGACAAGAATGAGGTGATTTTTGCTTTTTCCGTCTGGTGTCAAAAGGTTGCAAACGGCGAGCTGGATTTCGCTCTGACGAATTACTGCGTGAACTTTGGCAAGAAAAGACTGGCCGCTTTGAAAGATGCGGCGCGGTCTCGAAAAACGGCTTAAGCCGGATCTCAAAAACGGAGGTAAATATGCCACGATACATCGTGGAAGCGGGTGTTGTTATCTCCCCCAAAGGGGATGACAATGGCACCTGGTACGTGGAGTCTTGTCCGCTGATTAATGCGGCGTGTCCAGGGGATGCTTTTGCAACTGCCTGCGAAAAGATCAAGCGAGAGCATCTGAACCCGGACAGCATCGTGAATATCTTTCCCTACTACGTGAGCGATCACGGAATTGGCGAAGAGAATCCACTAACAACCGCGCAAGCTGATGCGAGCGCGATACTCAAAAAATTGGGCGTGCCTGTAACCAGGCTGGGAGCGCTGGCGCTGATGGCGCTAGCGGGC
>CAZVRZ010000210.1:0-1988 GCA_964629965.1 uncultured Anaerolineaceae bacterium | reverse complement strand
CCTTGGCCCGGAAGGCGACTGGTCAAAAGCGACCAGGAACGAGATGCGTCCCCATGACATCCTGACCCATATCGCCGCGCACTTCGGTGTGCGGTATGCCGAGAACTCGCGTGAAACATTGCGCGATGCTCTGGCCGGGTTTGTGTCGGCGGGGATTGCAAAGCGCAATCCTGCGAACCCGCACCTGTCGCCTCGCAGCCCAAAAACAAACTACGCTCTCGACCCGTTCTTTATCGAGAGCCTCACACGGAGGTAACCATGAAAAGTGTTGTTTCGTACCCTGAAAGGGGTAAGGGGGGCAATAGCCATTACCGCGGCAACTTTGCTCCCCAACTGGTTGAAGACCTGGTGCAGCAGTTCAAGCCGCGCTGGGTTGTTGACCCGATGGCAGGCTCTGGCACGACGCTTGATGTCTGCCGCGCCCTCGGTATCCGCTGCTGGAGCAGCGACCTCAGCCGGGGATTCGACATCCTGGCCGATGAAATCCCGGCCGGCGGCGACCTTGGCATCCTGCACCCGCCCTATCACGATATGATCGTGTACTCAGGGCAGATGTGGGGTCAGGCCGACGAGCGCGACCTGTCGCGCTGTCGCTCCTACGACGAGTTCCTGCAGCGCCTGGACGAGGCACAGCGCCGCCTGTACGACAGCCTGCGACGCGGCGGTCACCTGGCCGTCCTGGTGGGCGACCTGAAACGCCAGGGCCAGCTTTATCCGATCCAGCGCGATATGCGCTGGTGGGGAACGCCGGTCAACCTGGTCGTGAAGCTCCAACACAATTGCTGGAGCGATAATGTCGCCTACGGTGGGAATTTCATCCCCATCGTCCACGAGTATCTGGTCGTCACCAAAAAAGCCGATGCCTGGTTTGTTGCGGTCCGCACGTCGAGCCGCGAAAGCCTGGACGGACGCCAGATGGCTCACATGACCTGGCAGGGAATCACCCAATCGGGGCTTGAAGCCCTGGGCGGGAAAGCGCCTTTGCCGGAGCTGTACCAGGCGGTGCAAGACCATGCCCGGGTCCAGCAGGCTGAAGGCAAAGGCATTGACTGGCGTGCTCAGGTGCGACGCGAGCTGCAAGTCAACCCGCGCCGCTTCACTCGGGTGACGCGCGGTGAATGGGCGTTGGTGCAGTGATGGCAAACATCGTTCAAGAAGATCTATGGACTCCCATTCCCTATCCCGGAATGATGGTTGTCACCACCAACGGCAGTTTGCGTCATAACGGTTCGGTAGTTATGGGACGCGGTGCGGCCTACCAGGCCACCCAGCGCATGCCCGGCATTGACCGCGAGTGTGGGCATGCTATCGCCAACAGCCCGCTCTCGGTGCACTATAACGGGACATACGTGTACGGCTTCCTGGTTGTGCATAAGCCCACCGGACTAGGCGTAAAGACCGGCTTCGGCATCTTCCAGGTTAAGTATGCCTGGAGCGACCTGGCCGACATCGGCCTGATCGCCCTCTCAATGCACATGCTGAAACTGTATGCCACAGTGCATAAGGGAGTACAGATCAGAATGAATTACCCCGGCATCGGTAATGGAGGTTTGCACAGCAGCCAGGTTGAACCATTCCTGGCATGGCTGCCAGATAACGTTACCGTCTGCTATCAATAATCAGAGGGGGCCACAAGCCCCCTCTCGATCTCTCCTTTAGGTTTAAAGCCAACGAATCAGCGATATATAACCCGGTAGATAAAGTCGCCGTCAATCCTTCTCGGAAGCTGAATCGTGAACATCGAGTGCAGGTCAAAATATTTGTAGAAGAGCCACAATCGAAATTTCTTACGCTTGAATTCCAAAACATCATCGTTGACGTAGTATCTTGACTTGTCGGCTTCATAGATGATGTTATCCCGCCTTGTTTCCCATGCCTTTACAAACATGGCATTGAACTTTTTCGCGCTGATATCACACTGGCTCTTCAATTCTCGAACTTCATCTTCCCGATGATGACAATCTGGACACAACAATTCAACATCGTCT
>CAZVRZ010000209.1:0-7783 GCA_964629965.1 uncultured Anaerolineaceae bacterium | reverse complement strand
GCCAAAACCTGGCAGGCCGGGCAGCGCCAGGCGCAGCTTGAATGGGAGAATGGCAGCCGGCGAGGGAGAAAACCGGTCTATGCCTTCCCTGCCGATTTCAGCCACGAAGTCCGGCTGCCGGTGGAAGTGGCCGTGGATGTGCTGCGTGGAGTCTTCTTCCCCTACTCTGAAAAGTGGGAGAAACGCGCCCAGGAATTGTTGGAAGCGGTCCAAAACGACCCCGCCAACACATCTTTGCCTACCGCGCAGATTCTGCGCGATAGGCCATCTACCACGCAAAATCTGCGCGGTACACCCCCTCCGCCTACCGCGCAAAATATGCATGGTAGGCTATCTACCGCGCAAGATCTGCGCGGTCATCTATTTAAAGATGACGAAGACGAGGAGGAGGATGCCGCCGCCCTGGTTGAGCGCGTTTTCGCTTATTTCGCCGAACGCAAGGGCAGTTCGGATTATCACCCAACCGTCAAAGAGCAGGTGGCGCTCGAAAAGTTGCTTACCGATGGGTTCGCTTTCGAGCAAATCACTGCCGGGATTGATGCGGCCTTTGCCCGCCCTTCCCAGCCCAAACATTTCACCCACTGCGCGGCGATTGCCCGCGACCTGGTTCGTTTACAGCAGGAATCCCGAATGCCGGAAACCCGTAATCAACCGGAAATCCGAGAGCCGGAAGCCCTTAACCAAACGGATCAGCCGCCCGCAGAAGCGCCAGCGCCGGTCGAAGTCATCGAGACCCAGCTGGCGCGCGCCGTCGAAGTATACCGCAGCGCCGGACGAGAGATCACCGGCGACCTGCTGGCGCGTTTTCGCCTGATGGCAAGCCGCTGCGACCAAGCCGCCCGCTCGACTGGCGCCACTGGCGGCGATTGGCTAGCCGATGCGTTGACCGGCGCTCTGGGCGTTGCCCGCCCTGGCAACCTGCTCAATTACGCTGACGCTGTGTTGAGCGATTGGATCGCCAACGGACGCAGCGAGAAACCGACCAAACCAGTAACCAAATCCAAAACACCCCGCCGCGAAACGCCGGCAGCCGGCCGTGAACCGGCCGCCCACGCCGGCATTCGTGAATATCTTGAAAAACATGGAGGCCTTCCCAATGGCGACAGAGATTGAAACCCTGCGCGTCCTCAAAATCCTCGGGGACATTTACCCCTCGTTCCACCTGAGCAGTTCGGCCATCGAAGTGTACGTGCAAATGCTGACCGATATTCCTGGCCCGGTACTCGAACAGGCCGCTCTGGATCACATCAGCCGGTCAACGTTCTTCCCGGCGATTGCAGAGTTGCGTTCGGCGGCGTTCAATATCCTTGAAGCTGCCGATCCGATCCCTACCGACTACGAAGCCTGGGCTGAAGTACAGGTCGAAATTCGCCGCGTGGGCCACTGCGGCCAGCCCAAGTTTGAGAACCCACTGGCAGAACAGGTCGTGCAGCAGCTTGGCTGGCGCTACCTATGCCTGTCCGAGAACCCGGTGGCTGACCGCGCCCACTTTGTCCATGCCTACCAGGCCATGGCCGAGCGCCAGCGCCACTCCACACGCCGGTTGCAAGTGGTCACTGAATTCATTGCCACCCTGAAGGCTGGCATCCAGCCGCAGTTGACCGGTGGGGAAGGGGAGAAAGCCTGATCTATGCCGACTTACACCAATTTAAGCATCCTGCAGGGCTGGCTGGAAGTCGAGTCTGTCCAGGTGGTGACCATGGAACGCCTGCCGGTGGCGGTCGTCAACGGTTGGGTGTGTACCACCGACCACGATGGGCTGGAAACGTTCTTCGGCGAACGCCATCCGGTGGTAATCTCCGGCCGCCCGGCGGATGCCATCATCGACATCACCCGCAAGCTGAACGAAAAGTACCCACACCTGTCGGGGATCAGCCTGGTGCACTTGCCCGGAGCGCTGGCCGACCAATCTCAAATCCTGGTCAGCCAGGGGCGACCCTACGTGATTGCCCAGGGCAAGCTGCTTTCGCATGATGGGAAATCGCGCGTGGACTTGAAGCACATCTCGTTCCTGGGACTGCCGTGGGGCGCGCTGGATGCCCTGTCCGAAATAGAACCGGTGATGAACCGCGATGTGCGGGCGCTTCTGTCCGTCCTGACCCCGCTGGAGAAATCCCAGATCAGCCAGGCGATTGGCGCGGCGCTGCAGGCGATGATTGCGCTGCGCGCTCCTTGCCAGCCCAGTACCCCGAGGCGCGCATGAGGCGGTTACGGATTTCAATCGAACTGAGTCACCTGGCTTTGCTGGGCATTTTTCTACTGTCTGCTGCGCGCGTCTCACCCGATCCAGACACCTGGTGGCACCTGAATGCCGGCAAGTGGATGATCGAGCATGGCGAGCTGCTCCGGGCGGATCAATTCTCCTACACCCGCCTGGGAGAGCCTTACCCGGCGCCCGGCTGGCCGGTGCAAATCCTGCTCTACCTGGTATATCTGGCCGGCGGCATTGGCGGGTTGAACCTGCTGATCGGCGTTGTCTTTACCCTGGCTTTCTACTTCGCGAGCAAGGCGTTATCGGGCAGTGAGCTGCTCAAGGCATCGGCGTTGATCCTGGGAGCGGCGGTCTCGTCCCTGCACGCCTCGGCGCGGCCGGCGCTGTTTACGCTGCTGTTCAGCGCCATTTTCCTGTGGGTGCTGGAAGATTACCGCTGGGGGCGCGCCAACCGCTTGAAGTTGCTGCCGCCGTTGATGGTGGCCTGGGCCAACAGCCACGGTCTGGCTGTGATCGGCTTTGGCCTGGTCGGGCTGTATGTACTGGGGATAACGAAGGTGGAAAAGCGCGGGGCTAGGCTGGCGATTGCCAACCTGACCAAGAACCTGTACATCCTGATCCCCTTTCTTCTGCTGGCCGCCTGCATCAACCCCTACGGCCCGGCGCTGCTGCTCTACCCGCTGCAAGCCGCTTCGGTGCATTGGGAAGCGGCGCAGCATATCCAGGAATGGCAATCGCCCGATTTCCATCGCTCGTTCGTCCAGCCATTTATCTGGCTGCTGCTCCTGACCCTGGCTGCGGCAGGCGCCAATCGCAAACGCATGGCGCTGACCGATTTCCTGTTGGTGGCTTCCTTTGCCTACCTGGGGCTTTATTCAGCCAGAAACGTGGCCTTGTTTGGCCTGGCTGCGCCAATCGTGCTGACCCGTTCCGCTATGCCGCTGGCTGAAGCCTGGGCCAGGTTGTCGCCCAAAAGAATTCCACCACCAAAGCCGTTATTGCGCAGAGTCTTGGTTTATCTGACCCTAGCAGTGCTGACACTGGTGGGGATGGCGAGAGTCGTGCAGATGCTGCCTACCGAGGCCAACCTGGTTGAGTTGGAGAAAGCCGGCATGATTGCCCCAGCCAGCGCTTTGGAATATCTCGGAACCGAGCAGCCCACCGGCCGCCTGTTCAACTCATATAACTGGGGCGGTTATCTCCAATGGGCTTTGCCTGAATATCCGCTGTTCGTAGATGGGCGCGCAGATCTATTCCAGGATGAGATCATCAGCCAGTGGTTCCAGGTGGCCCTGGTTCAGGAAGGCTGGCAGGAAGTACTGAATCGTTGGGATGTGCGCCTGGTGCTGATCGAACGCACCTGGCCGGTGGCCGAGGCGCTGAAGCTGGCCGGCTGGCAGATGGTTTACCAGGATGAGTTCTCGGTGATTTTTAGGCGGTAACCCCATGATTGATCCAACTCTCCGACAGCAAGTAGAACAGACTGCCCGACTGACCGCCCAACGCGCCCGCCAGGTTGACATAGATGACTGGTTGGAACGCCTGAAAGCGGCTGCCAGCTCGCCAGGATTGGCAGAACGCATCACCGTTGCCCAGGGTCACCGCTGGGCCGGCGCCATCCCAACCTGGGAGCCGGTTGACCTGGCCAAACAGCCTGACGGCGAAGCGGTGGAAGCCGTAGGCATTGACGGCTCCCAAATATATCCCCTGAATCGCAGCCCGATTCTTTGGGCTTACATCCAGGCTGTCGCTTACCGGATGCAGCGCCCGCCCTTGTTCGAGTCGCAATTCGTGGATATCGGCACGGAGATTGCCCAGGGTGGCAGCCAGGCGCTGGAACTGCTAGAAAACCGGGATGAGTTGGTTACCCTGACCAACGCCTGGCGCACGCTGCTGGAAATGCGCATGGCCTGTGGAGCAGCTCAGGTTTATCCGGGCGAGGTGATATTGTTGGATAACGGCCTGCTGCCCTGGTTGAGCGTAGGTGGATCCTCAGCGCACCGGCGATTGAATGAGTATCTTGAACTGCTGCTGGCCCTGCGCCCAGGCCTGGTTGCTGGCGTGATCTCCGGCCCGCAGTCCCGCTTGCTGGCGCGGCTGGTCAACCTGGCAGAAGCGGAAACCGTCGAGCAAGGGATACAGGACGGCCACGATATCGCCGACAACGTTTTGATGCGCCGCCTGGTGCGGCCCGGCGAACGATCTGCACTTTTCCTGCATGGCAGCCCGCGCAATAAGGTTTTTCAAGATCACGGAGCCGGGGTGCATTTCTTTTTCCTGCGCGTGAACGAACAGGAGATCGCCCGCGTGGAGATCCCGGCCTGGCTGGCAGAGGCCCCTCGGCTTGTGGACTCGATCCACGCCTCGGTGCTGGCTGACGCCCGGCTGACCGGCTATTCCTACGTTCTGTCTCAAGCCCACCAACACGTGACTATACCCTACAACCTGGCCGACGCGCTGCACACCAGCGCCCGCGCCTGTTATTGGGCTGAGACCGGGCATCTCTATTTATTATCATCAAAAGACCAGATGAAGGGGGCGCCAGGTCGCGCAGATAGGCTTGTCACCCCTTAACCCCAGGCACATCTGCCCAGGCGGAGAAAGGATGACGATGCCTGAGGCGGGAAATCCTCCTCATCCACTTTCTTGGGAGAAGTATGATCCAAATCGGTGAAGCAGGCTGGTTTCTACCAGTGGGCGGGATGGTGATTGGCGGGCTGCGCCCAGACACCGGTGAGTTCTGCTATCGGGTACTTTCGGTTGAGTTTTTCCAGGGTGAACGTTTCCAGGATCGCAACTACGTTCAGGAAGCGTACAACCTGACCGCTGAAATCCTGTCAGGCCTGAACGCGCCCAAGCATACAGAACCGCTGCAAATATGCGCCGGGAACATTATGCCTTCCATCCGGTTTTGGGCTTACCAGCAGGGATACCAGCATAGCAGTATTCCAGCTTCCAGCCAGCTCCAGATTTTGCTCGATACGGCTTTGTTCCAGCATCTGCGCGAGGATGTCGATCTCAAAAACGTGGACTTTGAGATGCTGCACGAGAAACCGGCGTTGGTTAACTGGCTGTGCTGGCAGTGGTTGAAAGGGGGAAATATCAATGCTTGCCGGGCGTTACCTGCGCGCGAGCGACTGGCAAAAACCGGTTGGAGCACGTATCCGGTGTGGGTTAGGCATCCGTATGCGGAAGCAAAACGCCTGCTCAAGGAAAAGCAGGCGTCTGGGGGAAAGTAAAGCCAGGGTGGGCAGATAGGCCTGGGGTTAAGGGGATGGAGGCCTATTGGGATGAACTTGTACTATTGATGATACTTCAACTCTTGCCTTCCTGTGGTGATTTTCCACTCAGATGGCAAGATCAAGATTCGTACCAACCATCATTTTTTGGTTTGACAATTTGCCAGGAACAAAAATTTGAATACTGAACCAGAGTCAATCAATCAAGTGTAATTTCCGCGCCTGGGTTACAGCTTCGGTCCGATTCCGAACCCCCAACTTACCAAAGATATGATGAATATGGCTTTTAACGGTTCCAATCGTAATAACAAACCGCTTAGCAATGTCTTGGTTGGAAGCCCCGGAGGCAACCATACACAAAATCTCCATCTCACGCTCGCTGAGGGGCTCCACCAGAGCGCTCAACTGCGTCGCTTCCCTTACCATCCCTGTATAAGGCGCGATTGATTCAGTCGTCCGGTTTCGGACTCTTCGAATGGCAAATAATATCGGCTCTAGATCAGTTGGGTATAAACCTTTGCGTGCCGTTCGATGAATGAGATCATCCAACACAGCGTTTTGGATAAAGATACTAACGTGTCCGCTCCGACGGCTGATGACCAGTGCTTTTTCCAGCGCATTCAACGCAGCTTGCTCTTCCCCGCTCTGGTGAAACATCTGTGCCTGGATCAAGCGCAGCTCGATTTCTCTGCCAAGCAGCCCTTTCTCTGAGGCACACTGCACTTGCCGCTCTAAATAAGATTGGACAACCTGCGGGTACCCTAACAAAATTTGTAGACGCGCCCAGATGAGATTGGCTTGATAATATGCTTCTGCCGTACCGATTGGCCCCAAGCCTATCACCGGCAGATTGCTCCCCATAATACCAGGGTAAGAATTGAGCCATTCACTAGCGCTTTCGATTGTTTCTCGGGCGGCCGGTTGAAGGTTTAGCCTGGCCTGCACCCTGCAACCCTGCGTGATGCACTGGATGTCTGGCCAAAGAGTATCCAACTGATCCAAACAGGCAAAGGCCTCTGGAAAACGCCCCTGTATCTCATACAACCGAAAATGCGCCAGGTATGCGGTCAGCAGGTAATACGGGTTCATCGCCCAACCCATGCGCTCTAATCCCTGGCGCAGCAGTTGGTCGGCTTCTTCGAGATGATTCTGTTCGAGAAAGACGCATCCAGCGGCTATGTCCAGGCAGCCCAGCGCAGGCAGTGGGGCGGGTTGTGCCGCGGATTGCGAAAGATCCGATTGCCGAATGATCTCAGCAAATTCAGTTTGAGCTTTCCTACAAATCTCCAGCGACTCGCGCAATTGGCCCTGGCTGTAAGCCAGGCGAGCCAGGTGGAAGGTGGCCTCCACGAATCCAAAATACAAACCAGAGTGCAGCGCCAGGGGTATGGCTTCCTCAAAAGACTCCCATGCTGCGGCGGGTTGGTTTAAAGCCAGATCAGCATAACCCGTGATCAGCAGCCAGGGGAAACGGCCAGGGTCGCCAGGCGGGTAACCGGCCAAACGCGTTTGGGCTAAAATCCTTAGGCGCTGGGCATCGGCTGATGGGTCCGGGATCATCGCCAGAAATGTCTGTACCACAGCCGCCAATTCGTTGATCTCGAACGCCTGGGCTGCGTCACGCATCATTGCCAGTGCCTGGTTCGCTTGCAGTAAGCGCGCCTCCACTCGCGCGCGATTCTTGCCCTGGAATCGGTAGGCCAATGCCAAACCCTGGAAGATGCAAAGCAGGGGGCGGCTGCGAACCACCGCTTCAGGGAAAGTAGTGCACCATTCATAAATGGTTGCAATCTCGCTCTGAATGATCAGAGTAAAACTGTGTTTCTCGACAAAATCCGCCGCAAATGACCAGTCCCCGCACCGAAAGGCATGGTAGGCAGCTTCACGAAGTAACCCATGTGCAGCGAACCAGTCCGCTGCCTTACAGTGCAAGACAGCAGGTTGGTCTGGCTGGCTGCGATTCAACCAGGTTTGAAGAAAGTCCTGAAACAGGTGGTGATAACGATACCAATTTGTTCCTGGTGTTTCGTCGTCCAACTCAATCACGAACAGATTCAAGTGTTCGATTTGCTTTAACAGCGCGGCGCTATTCTCCATGCTCAGAACCGCATCACACACCGGCGCAGACATGCGTTCCAAGATCGAAGAGTAGAGAAGAAAAGCTTGCAGCGTCTCCGGCAGATGGTTAACGACTTCATCGAGCAAATACTCTACCAATTGCCGGTGCCCGCCGGTGAATGTGGCAATCCGAAAATCCTTGTCTTCCCGGCCAGTTAGTGAGAGCGCCGCCAATTGTAGTCCGGCCGCCCAGCCTTCCACCTGTTCGGCCAAC
>CAZVRZ010000208.1:0-7837 GCA_964629965.1 uncultured Anaerolineaceae bacterium | reverse complement strand
GTCAGGCTTTTTTGCCCCACTTTTGGAATTTCCTTACTCAAAGATACAGTACCGCTGTGAGTGCCTCCAAAATCACTTTGCATTCCGGAATTCTTTGTGGTAAACTCTTACTTTAGTTGAGCAATCGGCCAGAGCTTTTTCAGGCCACTGCCAAAAACAAATGATTCCAGTCAAAAATCTTCTATGACCAGATCCCGCACTGACATAATGGTATCCCGCCTGAGGGAAATGCAGCTTGCATCGCCTGACATCGAGGCTTCTGCGGTGGTTTCTGTGGATGGCTTGATCATGGCTTCTGCCCTGCCCAGCGGTTCGGAAGACGATCGGGTATCGGCGATGTCAGCGGCCATGCTCAGCCTGGGCGAAAGAATAGCCAGCGAGTTGGGCCGAGGCGCGCTAGAACAGGTTTACATCCGTGGCGGGCACGGTTATGTTGTATTGACCGCGGTGGGCCAGGAAGCCGTGCTGACGGCGTTGGCGCGCGAGCAAGCCAAACTGGGATTGATTTTCCTTGAAATGAGACGGGCTGCGGAGGATCTAACCCGAATGATTGGATAAGATATCCGCTCCAATCTCTGAAAATCAGGAACACGGTGGGGAGGTTGCCTAAACGGCCCTCCCCACTTCATTTGTGGCAACAGAACACATCAGGAGGCATCATGGAGACAAAATACATATTTTTCACCGGCGGGGTAGTCAGCTCGGTTGGCAAAGGCGTAACTGCTGCAGCCATGGGGCGCTTGTTGAAAGAATATGGCTTTACCATCGCCGCACAAAAACTGGACCCTTACATCAACGTAGATCCGGGTACGATGAGCCCCTACCAGCACGGTGAAGTGTACGTGCTGGATGATGGCACTGAAACCGATCTAGACCTGGGGCACTACGAGCGCTTCATCGACTCCAGTCTCAGCCGGGTGTGCAACTTTACCACTGGGCAAGTGTATGCCGAAGTGATCCAAAAGGAGCGCCGCGGCGACTACCTGGGAGGCACAATCCAGGTTATTCCCCACATCACCAACGAGATCAAACGTCGTATTGGCCTGGTAGCAAAAACCACCAACGCCGAGATCGTGCTGGTCGAAATTGGCGGCACAGTGGGCGATATCGAGTCGCTGCCCTTCCTGGAAGCGCTGCGCCAGATGCGCAGTGACGTGGGCCGCGAGAATACGCTCTTCATCCATGTCACCTGGTTGCCCTACATCGGCGCAACAGACGAATTAAAGACAAAACCCACGCAACACTCTGTACATGAGCTGCGTTCCATCGGTATCTCTCCGGATGTCATCGTGGCTCGTTCCGACCAACCGATCGATGAAGAATTGAGAGACAAGATCGCTTTGTTCTGCGATGTGGATCGCAAAGCCGTTGTGCCCATGGTCACCGCACCGGTGCTTTACGAGGTGCCGCTGCGGCTGCACCAATCCGGCATCGCCGATTACATCATCAAACGGTTGAATCTCACCCCCCGCCAACAGCCCCAATTGAGCGATTGGGAGCGCCTGGTAGCCGAAGTGAAGCGCGCCAAGCCCACCATTAAGATCGCCCTGGTCGGTAAATACGTCGAGCTGCACGATGCTTACATGAGCGTGCGCGAAGCTCTAAAACATGCCGGTTTTTCCCTGGGCGTTGAGGTAGAGATCCTATGGGTACCATCCGCCGAATTGGAGAAAAACCGCGAGTGGGAAAATGTGCGGTCAGCCGATGGCATCCTGGTTCCAGGCGGCTTTGGCAGCCGGGGCATCGAAGGCAAGATCCAGGCCATCCGTTATGCGCGTGAAAATAAAATACCTTACCTGGGGCTGTGCCTGGGTATGCAGCTCATGGTGGTCGAGCTGGCCCGTGATGCCCTCGGGCTCGAAAACGCCAACTCAACCGAGTTCGACCGCGGCACTCCCCACCCGGTGATCGACCTGATGCCTGACCAACACGGGGTAGTCGATATGGGCGGCACAATGCGCCTTGGGTTATACCCTTGCGCCTTGCAGCCGGGCAGTATCACCTCTCGTCTATACAATAAAGATTTGATCCAAGAACGACATCGCCATCGTTTCGAGCTCAACAATGCCTATCGCACCCTTCTCAGCAGCGCCGGGATGGTGTTCGCCGGCCAATCGCCAGATGGACGGTTGGTCGAGATTGCGGAGCTAAGCGACCACCCCTTCATGGTAGGCACCCAGTTCCATCCAGAATTCTTATCCCGGCCCAACCGGCCCCATCCTTTGTTCAAAGGCTTCGTTAAAGCCGTGTGCGAGCGCCTGGGTTTGAATGGAACCGAGCAAGAAAGGTTGATTGCTACCGAATGAAGGGGTACAATATCAGGCATCACTTTGGCTTAGCGATCACCCTGCGGGATGATCATTAATTTCAATCCTATTCTTTTGAGCGAGGTATATACATGGATACTTTTATTGAAGATATCATCGGGCGAGAAATTCTAGACTCGCGCGGCAACCCCACTGTAGAAGTGGAAGTTACTTTGATGGACGGAAGCTGGGGCCGGGCAGCCGTGCCGTCAGGCGCTTCCACCGGTATACACGAAGCATTGGAACTGCGCGATGGAGATAAAGGCCGCTACCAGGGTAAAGGCGTGCAAAAAGCCGTGGATGCTGTCAACAACGAGATCGCCGATCTGCTGGTCGGCTGGGATGCAGTTGAACAGCGCGCCATCGACATGGCCATGATCGAAACCGACGGCACCCCCAACAAATCCCAGTTCGGTGCCAATGCCATCTTGGGAACCAGCCTGGCAGTCGCCAAGGCTGCTGCCAACGCGGTGGGGCTGCCGCTCTATCGCTACATCGGCGGCGTGTATGCCCACGTGCTGCCCGTCCCAATGATGAACATCCTGAACGGCGGCGCACACACCGCCTGGCAGTCTACGGACGCCCAGGAATTCATGGTTATGCCTCTCGGCGCGCCCTCCTTTACCGAAGGCTGCCGCTGGGGTGCAGAGATCTACCACGCCCTCAAATCCGTGCTCAAGGCCCGCGGCTACACCACCCTGGTCGGCGATGAAGGCGGTTACGCTCCGGCGCTCAAGGCCAATGTGGAAGCCGTGGAAGTGATCCTGGAAGCCATCAATAAGGCCGGTTTCAAAGCCGGTGTGGGCGCTGATGTTGCCATTGCCCTCGACCCAGCCGCCTCCGAGTTGTTCGATGAGGAAACCCGCACCTACAACCTGCGCAAGGAAGGTAAAAAACTGACCGGAGAGCAGATGGTTGCTTTCTGGAAGTCCTGGGTCGACCAGTACCCCATCGTTTCGATCGAAGATGGCCTAGCACAGGATGACTGGGAAAGCTGGATTCTGATGGTCAAGGAAATGGGTGACCGCATCCAAATCGTTGGCGATGACCTGCTGGTGACCAACCCCACCCGTGTACGCCGTGCCATCCAGGAAAAGGCTTCCAATGCTCTGCTGGTCAAGCTGAACCAAATTGGCTCTCTGACCGAGACCATCGAGGCCGTAGAAGCCTGCCACCGGGCCGGCTGGCGGGCGGTGACCTCCCATCGTTCCGGCGAGACCGAGGATTCCACCATCGCCGACCTGGCTGTGGCATTGAACATGGGTCAGATCAAGACCGGTGCTCCGGCGCGTTCTGATCGCGTTGCCAAGTACAATCAGCTCATGCGCATCGAAGAAGAATTGGGCGATACCTCTGAATATGCCGGCTGGGCTGCACTCAAGCGAAGCTAAAGATCTCCAAAAACAATGGGCTGTCCTGATGTAAGGGGCAGCCCATTGTTTTTATTCACCTGTTCTTACTCTTGTGTTTCTTCGCTCTTTTCTTCTTCTGCTACATCGACCGTGATTGGCCGCAGCGCTTCATCCATCGTCAGGTTCTCACGCCGCATGCCCGGCTCGGGCGTGCCACAATAGGGGCATATATTCCAGGGAAGCTCCATCAACTTACCGCACAGATGGCACTTCTTTTTGATCTTCGTATGGCAGTTGGGGCAGACAGTCCAGCCCTCGCGTACCCGCCGCCCGCAGCCCGGGCACAATTGGATATCTTCCACAGACTGCAAGAGCGCTTCTTCTTCCAATGTTTGCTGGTACTCTTCCTCCAAAGTGCGAGTTGGGCGTAAAATCAAGTAAATGACGATGCCCGGTAAAAACAACAACGCCACCACCAACGCTGCCAGCACCCATATCAGCGGATCACGCCTACGCTGGCGAATGTCGCGCAGCGTCCAGATGATCAGGCTGAGCCAGAGCGCCGCCAGAAAGGCCGCACCCCAGGCTGTCAGGAGCAATAAAAAGTTATCCAACGAAAAAGGATCGAGGTTCATTCCATACTCCCATGAAAGAATCTACCAGCACCTATCGCATCACCGACCTGGCCGAAGCAGAACGGCCGCGTGAACGCCTGGCCCAGCTTGGTCCGGGCTCGCTCAGCAATGCTGAACTACTGGCTATTCTACTACGAGTGGGCGTAGCTAACTGTTCTATATTCAAAACAAGCCCACATTGTCAATGATCGAATTATATCAATTCCTGGAAATTGTGGTATAAATTAAGTGTCCCGCTGGACCTGCCCCCCTCAGGCCTGGTGGGACATTTTTAATACGGTCTTCGTGCGCACGTACCCAAATAGCTATGGCACGCCTACCCTCTATTTATGCACACTGAATGTGCGCATAATATCATGCTTCTAACTTCTGGACTTCTTCTCTCATCACGGCCAAAGCGGTCTCGGCGCGCTTTAGCACCACCATCGCTCGCTCTGCCCTGCGCCCTTGTCCCTGAGCTTTACCCATTTAGTGGCTCTTCCGCAACATTCGTGCTTGCTCAAGGTGGATGAAGGAAGCGCGACGGGAGCTTATTGGGCTGCTAGTGCATACCGGTGGTTGCAAGCTGGGCCGCGCAATTCAGCTGCATAACGGGCAATAGTCTGATATGAGCCGATGTAACCCAGTGGATGCAATGCAGTTTACCGACTGGATGGCCGCAAGGTCTTAATGCCCTGACGGGCATCATTTGTTTTCGGATAAGATATTTCATCCGCTTCCGCATAGTATCAAAAATCGAATCGCGCATAGTATTTTTCTCAGCGAGATTTTATTTCTTTATCGGCCGCTTTTAGCGCCTCGATCAACTCATCGCGACCGCTCAAGACGGCGAATAATGCATCCATGCTGGGATTTTTCATTTTTGCGACTTTTTCCATCGCAGGGACAAGAACGGCCCCACGCTCATTCTGTCTTTCGCGGTTGGATTCAGTATATTTGAAATACGCTTTGGTATTGACCAGTTGCCCGCAATGCTGGCTCCATTTTGCTTGATTTAACATCGACATTGTGCTTTTTCCTTTCTAATAAATTACGTCTTGTTCTGCTGGTGGGATTTCATCGTATTCGGTGATTTGCCCACCGAATATTTCAACTGCCTTCTCTGCGGCCTCATAATCCAGGTTTGGCATCTTAATGCCCTGACGGGCATTATTTGTTTTCGGATAGGCCGTTTGTCGGTCGAGGAGTGGACCGACTCGGATAGTCTTAACGACGCCGGCGGTCATTGATCGACCCTCGTTTGGATCATATCGGAGAAGCCGCGTGGCTCAATACCTGGGTGGATTACGTATGATCGAAAGACGTGCGCCCCAAACGACCCGCCGGCCCGGCTGGTCATGTTGCCAACCCTGGTTTTTGCCTTGTATCTTTCCTGAAAGCGCAGCACTCCGCTTCCAGGTGCGCACCGGGCGCGCATACAAGCGCAGCGCTTCGCGCTTGAGCTCCGTGACCGCTTTTTTCAACGCCTTCTGAATACTCAGCGGGTCAAGCGCCAAAGTGAGCGCCTCGAATCCTTCCAGGCTGAGCTCAATCCCGATCATAAGCCTGGCGGCGCTTCTTGATAGCTGCGATCATCGAATCCACTTCGGACTCCGCGATCTCTTGATAATCTTCATCGCCGCCCATACCGGTAGCCCGGGTCAGGTTTGGATTGTGCAACCATTTGCCGGTTTCGATATCGTATCGCTCTACGATGCTCCACTCTTGGGTGCGGCGGTGCAGGCTGACAGGTTGCTCATACGTTTTTGACTGTGGATTGCTATCAGCCTTGATGGCATAGAGAAACTTCACCGCCGCCGTCATTTCTTTGCTGAGCGCTGCGTTCTGCGGATTATTGGCTATCAGCGTCTGCCATTGTACATACATCGGGTATACGATATTATGCTTGATATGGAACGACTCGGGTGTGTGATACTGGAGCTCGAATTTTTGACCGGTGTCGGGATTCCACATAACCGTATTGTACCCGTGGTAAATACCGCCTGGCCCAAAGTAGTTGCGCCATTTGTCATCATATTTTACAAAGCCCTTTTCTTTGAGCTTGGCTTGCATGGCTTTCGACTTATCGACAAGCTGATCCGGTTCATAGGTGACGGTGTAGCGCAGCGCGTCCGTCACCTTTGCAGCGCTTTCATCTGCGCTTATGCCATCCTCGACCGCTTCATTGGTAATTTTGCGGCATAGACTCTCTTCGCCTTTTATGCGAAATTCCAGGCCGGCCATTTCGCCGCCTAGCTCGCCTGAGATTTCCTTGAGCATCTTAGTTGTTTCCGGGTCTTCGGAGCGCGCCCGGTCTAATATCTTCGCAGCCAACGCCCTGACCTCGGGTGAATACTTCGATAGCTTGTCTTCCTTCTCCGCCTCTGCGGCAGGCGCTTCCTCTTCCGGCTTACGATCTTTGCCGGCGTCGCTGCCTGTCTTATCCGTACATTTGCCATCCGAAGCGCCGGGGTGCTCTTCTTCGCGGTACACTTTTTGCTCTTGCTCTTCGGCCTGCTGCCTGGCAGCCGCTTCCCGCGCCCGCTTTTCCTTCAACCATTTGCTTTCGCGGAATAAACCGATGTCCGGGTTATCCAGGGCTTCGATGCCCCAAAAAGCCAGGTCGCTCCCGCCTTCGGTGCCTGGCGGTACAAGGATGTTCATGAATCTGTCATCATCATTATTTCGTTTGTCTTTTCGTTTGTTTTTTTGTTTGTCTGCCATAGTTTCACCTTCCAATACGATTATCGCCGGGTTCAAATCATCTCACTCCTTCACCAACCGCACCCCGCCGCCCGGCAGCTTTCCTTCCCGCAGGATGGCATCATAGATCAACTGCTCGTCCGGCGTCAGGTCAAAGTCCGTGCCGCGCTCTTCGAACAGGTGGTGCAGTTGGATCGAGGCCCCGCCCATGGGAATATCTTTGGGCAGCTTGCCGTGCTTGCGCACATACGCTGCCACGCCCCGGCCAGCATACATGGCGGCGGTGATCTTCAATTCTCGGTTTGAGTAGGGTCTTTCATTGCTCATGGGTATCTTTCCTTTCGTTCTGCGATGGGTCGGTCTTCCCTTCCCGTTTCAGTCTCCGCTCACGGGCCCACTTCGATTCGCGGAACAGGCCGATATCGGCGTTGTCGCCTTCGATCGCTTCGATGCCCCAAAAGGCCAGGTCGCTGCCCCCTTCGTACTCCGGCGAGCCGGATGGCGCCAGTACGTACGTGAACCGCTGCCGGTCCTATAATTCCTCGCCGGCCCCCACCTGCAGCATGGCCGGGGTCAGCACATTGTAGCGCTCCATTATCCGCTCGATGTTCCCTGCCATGTACTGCTGGTAAGCCCGGGTGTTGAGCAGCCTGGCACAATATTGGCTCCATTCGCTTGCTTTCAAATCCATCCTCCTCTTCGTTCAACTTGACTATACCATAGACGCTGATCCCCCGCGGGGGTAGTACAGTTAGTTAAAGCGTTGGGGCAAGAAAATGTTAACCGCGCCCACGTGCGGGCATGTCTTTGTTATACTGAGTTGGATCCAACAGGTATACTCGTGTACGGGGAGACCAACTCA
>CAZVRZ010000207.1:0-7849 GCA_964629965.1 uncultured Anaerolineaceae bacterium | reverse complement strand
ATCCCGCCAGGAGCAGGCATCACCCCTCCCCTGTTGGACTTCTGAGATCGGGAGTGCAGCAGGCGGGGGATAATATGGCAGATAGATTTATAATAAACGCATGTTCAAAAAATATCTCCTCATGGTTATCGTAGCCATCCTTTCGGTTGGAATCGCATCGGTTGATGGCGCATTGGCTTACATCTTCCTGGCGCTGATCACTCCCTCGCTGTTCATCGACTATACCCTGCCGGTGTTGGTGTTTGCAGTGATATGCTACGGGGGGCTGAGGATCTCACTAAAAATCGGGTCTAATCGCCACCTTCGAGCAGCATTACCTCTCAGCCTAATGCTTACACTCGTTGCCGTTAGCCTGATCGCTTACCCAACCATTCGAGAAGCGGTGCGCCAGCACCCTGACATCGCCAGTGATGAAGTTCTCGTCGCACTGCAGGAGAACACATTCCCGCTTGTATCGGTGGATGCCGGGCAGGGCTTTGACGATTTGCAGCCGGTGGCATCTCTTCTAACAGGGAAGCGCATTGTAGCCTTGGGCGAAGCCACCCACGGGACCAGCCAGTTTTTTCGCATGAAGCACCGTCTGGTGGAATTTCTGGTGATCGAGATGGGTTTCCGGCATTTCGGCATGGAACTCAGTCCGGCTGATGGTCGCCTGCTCGATGAATATATCCAGGGCAAAGAGGCGGACCCCACCAGGGTGCTGTATTGGCCCTGGGCAACTCAAGAAGTGATGGATATGCTCAACTGGATGCGGACTTACAATGCCAGCGTGGATCCAGAGCAACGCATCACCTTTCATGGCTTTGATCCCATCGTGGGTGAGCGCGACCCCATTATGGCCCAGAATGTGAACCACATCCTGGAGGAATCTGGCCCGGATAGCAAGATCGTGCTTTGGGCGCATAACGCCCACATATCGAACGGCAGCGGCTGGATGGGAAACTACCTGAAACAAACCTGGGGCAACCAGGCTTATCTACTGGGTTTCGAATTTGATCACGGGTCTTTTACGTCACGTATGGCTACCGTACACACCTCCTCTGTGGGGCCAGCCACTCCCGATTTCTATGCTTATGCTCTGACCAGGCTGAACCAACCGCTGCTCTACCTGGATTTCCAGACTCTATCACAGGCGCCGGCCTTGCGCTCCTGGCTCGAAGCGCCCCAAAGCTCGCACGAGTTCCAAGAGCTTCACGCAATCTACCGGCTGAACCCGGACTGGTACACGTTGCACACGAGTTGGCTTCAGCTATACGATGGCATTATCTTTATCGCTCAGAGCACCCCGGCTGAACCTATCCGTTGAAATAACATAAAACACTTGAGATGTGTAGCGTCTCAAAGATATCTGAGACAAACGCCCATTTTGGCCTCTACGGTCTCATTATCTTTGAGACGCTACATCGTGGTTTATAATGATATAGAATGAGTATATCCGTAGATATATTGGGCGAACATATGGAATCATCGAAAGATATCTCACTAAGAATTGACGGGCAACGCATTTACCTGCGAGATCATATTTCCAATGATCTAGACGCTTTCCATTCCTGGCTGTCGGATCCGGTGGTGACCCAATACCTAACCTGGCGCACCTTCAACCGCGAAGAATCACTCATACGGTTGGCCGAAGCCCTGCAGGAAAACGAAGTCTTTCCCCGCATTAAATATTTCTTCGCTATCGTGCGAAAAGAGAACGATGTTATCATCGGTGAGGCAGGGTTCACGATTACCAGCAAGGCAGAATATGGCGGCATCGCCGACCTGGGGTACTTTCTGCTCAAGTCGTATTGGGGATTAGGTTATGCTAGCGAAGCAGTACGATTGATGATCGACTATTGCTTTAATATCTTGAACTTACACAAAATCATCGCAAGCTGCGAGTCCGAAAACGCAGCATCGCTGAAAGTGATGGAGAAGTGCGGCATGCAACAGGAGGCTTATCGAACAAAGCACGCATTCCGGGACGGGCAATGGCACGACCGGTTGGAATATGCGCTCCTTTATGAAGAGTGGTTACAGATGTAATTCGATTGACCGATTAGGTTCGCCAACGAAAGGAGACTACCGTGAAAAAGAACGTTATCCGCCTGCTCGCCTGGGTCATAGCTAGTGCGTTATTATTCTTCGGCCTGCTACAGCTCGTGCCTTACGGCCGCGAGCATACAAACCCGCCTGTGGTCAAGGAACCACAGTGGGATTCACAGCAGACTCGCCAACTCGCCCAACGAGCCTGTTTTGACTGCCACAGCAACGAGACCGCATGGCCATGGTACAGCAATATCGCCCCAGTTTCCTGGTTGGTGCAGCGCGATGTCGATGATGCTCGCCTGGTTATGAATTTTTCAGACTGGGATAGATACTGGATTCGCGCAGATGCAATTACAGAGGTGCTGCAAAAAGGTGAAATGCCTCCCTTCCAGTACATACTCATGCATCCAGAAGCACGTCTTAACGCGGCTGATAAAGCCACCCTGGTGAAGGGTTTTCAGTTGATTCGCTAAGGGCCGCTGGCAGTCATCAACTCTTCCGCTCTTTTTTGCTTTTACCAAGAAGGCCCTCATGCGTCCATTCTATATTTTTATACTGGTTGCATACACCCTGATCGTGACGGCCTGCACGAACAACGTAAAGATGCCAGGGTCAACCCATACACAAGCACGACCATCCGCCACCAGGCCGGCTGCCATTATTTCCTTCACGCCCCAGCCCACGCCAAAATTGAGCACACCAGCAGCACCGATCCTATCGACGTCCACACCACCCGACCTGCCTCGTCCCAGAAATACGCTGATCACAGCCGAGAAGTCGCCTGCCAGCCCAACGCTCCTGCCCACTATCGGGGTGGGCTCGGTATTGCTCTCGCTGAGCGATTTGCGCCGCATGGTTTTCGTACCTGCTGGCGCTTTTCTAATGGGCGCAAGCGAGGATGACATCTACGCTGACCCAGACGAAAAACCGCAGCACGAAATCACCCTGGACGGTTTCTGGATTGATCAGTACGAAGTAACGAATAGCGAGTACGCGGCATGCGTGCGGGCAGGCTCCTGTAAAAAGCCACAGGAATACGATTACAATGGCTTCCCATATTCTTTCGCCAAAGAGGTTGAAGAGGCGCCCGTGGTCAACGTTTCCTGGAACGATGCCAATGCCTACTGCACCTGGGCAGGAAAAAATCTGCCCACTGAAGCGGAATGGGAAAAAGCCGCTCGGGGGATTGATGGACGCATGTATCCCTGGGGAAACGATGACGATCCCTTCCGAAAAGCCTGGTACTGCTTCAGTTGCATATTCATCGAAGGTTTTCCTGATCTGCGAGACGATTTCTCCCGCCCGGCCTCCGTTGGCAGCTTTCCAGAAGGCATCAGCCCATATGGAGCGCAGGATATGGCCGGAAACGCCCTCGAATGGGTGCTAGACTGGTACAATGGATATTTCTATGCGCAATCCGGACAAGTTAATCCGACTGGCCCGAAGATCGGTACTTATCGCGTGGTGCGCGGCGGCAGTTGGACATCGCCACCAGAACGCTTACGGACTACTTACCGCCAATGGTGCTCTCCACTTACTACCTGGATCGACGTGGGTTTTCGCTGTGTGATGGAAGATAATCGCTCTCAATTGATCGCTCCAGACCACCCTACTGAAACGCTCATCCCAAGCAAGACACCTATCCCTACTCACCCCGGCCCATCGCCGACGCCATCCCATACTCATCCCCCCACCACCGTCACTGCCATACCAGAAAAGCTGCCCATCTATGCGCTGGTCTATGCGGATACTCAAGGGATCATCCACGTGGCAAAGTCCGATGGTTCGCAAGACACACCCATCACAGACAGATCGAATTTCTTCTTCAGTCCGGCTTGGGCACCTGCAGAGAATTCTCTCGCCAGCGATACGATTGCTATGTTCGGCAATGGTGATGAAGGCCCGGCGATCTTCACTATCGCCCCAGACGGCAGCACGCTGCGCAAACTGCTCGAGATTGAATTGCCGGGAAATACCATACTGCATTGGATTGGAAACTTGCAGTGGGCGCCAGATAGAGAGCGATTCCTCTTTCAGACTTTCTGGGAGCGAGGCGTATATCAGATGCCCAACGTACATACCCTGGCGGCCTCCGGCGGTGACATGAGCACCATAGCAAAGGCAGATTATCCCGTTTTTTCTCCCACCGGTGGTCAGGTGGCGTATACGCGCTACGCAGAAACCGATAAAGTTACGTGGCTGGTCAAAAATGATGTTTATTTACAAGATGAAATTGAGTTGGTACTAGCCAATTACCGTATCCGCTACCTGATCATGCAATCCGATTGGTCCCCGAGGGGCGATCAGATCGTATATGCATCCAATGCCAGTGGTAATTTCAACCTGGTAGTGAAAGATCTAGAAAAAGACACAACTTACAGCCTCACCCGAGAGGAGACGGACGAATATATCCCGGCATGGTCACCCAGTGGAGATGAGATCGCTTTTCTCAGCGCATCCGACATCTGCGCAATACAAGCCAATGGCGCCAACCGGCGCGTGATCCTGCCGGGGTTTGGCTTCAATGTCTATTCGATCGAATGGTCGCCGGACGGGACGCGGCTGGCAATCACTATGGAGAACGAAGCCGGCGTGCAGTTGTTCGTAGTGAACGCCGATGGCAGCAGGCTAGTACAGATCTCGGCAAACCTAACGTACGATTACGCCGGCGTGCCATACGGCGGATTTAGCAACGCCCGCCCAAGCTGGTCGCCACAGCCGGTCGGACCGTAGTACAATATGCCGATTTATCAGCCAGATAAAAGAATCGGACGATAGATTCAATCACGACGAAAGGATTATCGTAACGCCAGGAAACGAAGCGGTAAAACAACGAAATGATACCATCTCAACCTGTATTTTCACCATCCAATATCAACCCGCCTGCCATCATATTCGATTTTGGCGGCGTACTCATGGATTGGAACCCACTCTACCTGTATCTCAAAGCATTTAATAACGATAGTCAGGCTGCGGAACGTTTTCTGACTGAGATTGGCTTTGCCGAATGGAACATCCAGAATGATGCCGGCCGGCCCATGTCCGAGACCGTAGCTGAGCTATGCATCCTTCACCCCCAACACTGTCGACTGATTCGCTTGTATGATGAGTGCTATTTGGAATCGCTCAAGGGAGCCATTACAAACAGTGTGATCATCCTGCGGTATCTATCCGCTGCGGGCTTTAACTTGTATGGGCTGAGCAACTGGCCAGCGGAAAAGTTTCGTTTGGTGCGTCCTCGCTACGATTTTTTCAACTTATTTGATGATATTATTATTTCAGGCGAAGTACGCCTGGTCAAACCCGACGAGCGCATCTTCCACTTGCTGCTGGAACGTATTAGCCGACCCGCCGATGAATGCCTGCTGATCGATGACTCGGCGTGCAATATCCAGGCCGCTCTAGCCTTGGGCTTCCAAACCATTCATTTTCGTAGTTCACAACAGCTAGAGGATGAACTTGTAAAGCGAGGTATTTGGCCTGTCCAGCAAGACCATCGCTACACCAGAACCTCTACCACAAACTGATAAGTTTATGTCCACCAGCATCTGGTCGCATAAAGCAACCGGGGCAACTGACGCCAATCTCAGGAGCAAGATGATTTACAACACCGTACATCTCTACTGATTCTTCACCGAACAGATCAACGCATCGATGCGTTCCTGGATTGCGTCATTGAAGACATAACCTCTCTGCTGCATAGCTTCCAGCACGCGGCAAGCTTGCATCTGCTGGAAAGGTGTGTAGATGATGGGGTCAGCGGCTATTTCGAAACCGGCCATATCTCCCAAGTAAGCGTATGCCTGCAAAAAAGGCATCCACTCGATACGATCTGATGCATGCAGTTCTAGACTATGAGCTTCGTCGCCCAGGTCGGCGGCGCGCTGCCAATCGCCATCTTGAATAGCCAGCTCAGCTTTCTCGAAATAATAACACCAGCCGTGCACCGGTTCTGGGCCAAAGATTGCTTCATCCAGGTAAGGCGACGCACCCTTCGCCTGAATGTTATCGATGCGTGAATACTTGCCGGAAAGCAGGATGTAATCCTGATCCTGGTAAGAGTACCATGGCCACTCGGCGTTGACCGCTCGTAGGCAGGAATTCTCCGATGACTGCGCCAGCACAAGCAGGTTATCGTATTGGATATCACCAATATGCGTTCGGTATCCACGGGGAGTATTTACGCCGACCAGTATATCCTTACTCGTCCAGGGCGATTGCGGCACTGCGTACAGTGGGTACTTGACCGGCAACTCATCCACCGGCCCGGAATGATAAATGAAATTTGCCGGCCCGGTGACAAGATCGATATCTTCGCCAAAATCAACATTCGGATAGCTCACTACCAGCGTGGTACCCGCACGCAGTCCCGGGATGCGCCAGGCAGCCTGCTGCCAGAATGCGTTGGTGATGGCTTCTTCATCAAGCACCCGGAAGGCCACCGTATAATGAGTCAGTGCAGCCAATGCTACCAGGATGGAAAGGATGACCAGGCGTAAGTGCCTGGATTTTAGAGAATAAATCAATCCAACCACCAGCGGTGCGGCTGCCAGTGAAGCGGGTAAAGCATAATGCGAATAGCGGTCGAACTCTGCGTACCGGTTTGCCAAAACAACCGGCAGCACACCTACTATGACACAGATCAGTCCAATCCAAATAGCCAGATCCTGCCAACGTGGTTCGAATTTAACGCGTGACTGAGAATCGCCACTCTCGATCGAGGAGTCTAGCAGACCGGAGGTCGGTAGCCAACCAACGCCAAAGGTCAGCACACCCACAGCGGCGGCTGCTGCCAATCCAACGATAACCTGTCGCAAGCGCAGATCGAAAAAATACTGAAACAACGGCGCACCCCAGGCCAGCAAGGCGGTGTTTACTGTGCTTTGCAGCAAGCGCGCCAGGTGCCAGAAACCGGTCAACAGAGGTGCTGAGACCAGATAGCTGAGCTGCAGCGCTACATCGGTGTCTCCTCGTGTATTATTAAAAATCAACAGCCGCCAGAACAGAAAAAAAGCCGGAATAATCAACGCTACCGCTCCCTGGCGAACGGTCTCCAAGACCTGTTGCCGCCACGGGCTATGCTCCGCTGGGCGGTTGACCAGCATCCAGATGCACAGCAACCGGAACAACTCCAGCCCAATGGCATAATCTACGAGCGCGATGTAAATCCACCCAGTTAGGATCGAACCCGTCCACAGCGCCAGCCGGGCGACAGTGCGCCTGGAGCGTATGGCTTCAAGCGTTAAGACAATCGAGAGCACCTGGCAAAACAGGCTGATCACTTTATGCTGGTCTTCGAAGCTCTCCATCCATTGCAGGTAACCTGGGTATAGGATAAAGAGCAGCGCCATAAAAAGCGCTGCTTGTTTCTGCGATGGCCAGACACGGCGGAACAACCACAGGGCTACCAGCCCGGTCAACAGTCGCCAGATATAACTGCTCCAGTGGTACGGTCCGGGCTGCCCGCCGAACCAGCGATAATAAAACTCGAACAGATAGCCCCGAATAGGGCGGTCGATATTGAACATCATGTGGAATGCTTGTGGGCCGCCTTTGAGGCGATCCAGCGTGTAATACCAATCATCCCGGTAGTACGTGGCCTGGCTCAAGCCGGGCCAATACACCAGCGTGATCAGTACAAGCAGGAATACAATGCTTGCCCACAAAAAAGTTACCTGGCGCAGGCTGGAAGCGATCTTGTTTTTCATACAATCGATGATTATAATCCTATTCCACGCCGTATTGGGCCAGCTTTTCTTGCATCTAGGGTAATCGCATTTGGAATAGGTGTGAGAAAATTGTCGTACGGAGGCAAGTA
>CAZVRZ010000206.1:0-7875 GCA_964629965.1 uncultured Anaerolineaceae bacterium | reverse complement strand
AGGCGGGAGTGGATGGGAGTCGAACCCACCGCGGCTCGCCACGCGACCCGCCACCGGTTTTGAAGACCGGGGAGCCCACCGGGACCCAACCACTCCCACATTTCCAGGCTGTTCGAATAATGGGGAACATACCCCTGCAATGTTCTCGAACAGAGTATAAGCATACCGCATTTGGGAATGTTTGCCAAGTCCCCGATTAAGTTCGGTATGGCTTTTTCAACTATGATAGAATTTACGCGTCAGCAGGTTTCTACTGGTAATTCTGAAAGGAGGCTCAATGGCTGTTCTCAGGTTAGGTGTGGTCGGTGCGGGTTTTGTGGCCACGTTTCACGCTCGGGCGTTGAAGCAGGTGCGCGGCGTCGAGATCGCCGGCGTGCATGCTCTCAAAGGGGCAGAAGCATACTCTGCCATGGTCAAGGCCAATCAACTGGGCGCAGGCAAGATATTCGCCAGTGTTGCCGAAATGGCCAAAGAGGTGGATGCCATTGCGGTCTATACCCCCAACTTCACCCGCCTGGAGATTGTGGAACAGATCGCAGAGTCGGTCAAGCAGGGCGCGGTGCTCAAGGGCGTGATCTGCGAAAAGCCCCTGGCGCGCAACCTGCGCGAGGCGCGCCGCATGGTGGCTCTGGCCAAAGAAGCCAGTTTCAAGACGGCTTACTTTGAAAACCAAATCTTTATGAAGCCGATCCAGGCTCAACTGGCCCAACTTGCGCCGCAGCAGCGCACCATGGGGCCACTGGCGCTGACGCGTTCCTCCGAAGAGCACGGCGGGCCGCACGAACCCTGGTTTTGGGATCCCACCCGCCAGGGCGGCGGTGTGCTGTGCGACATGGGCTGCCACAGCATCGCCGTGGGCTGGTATGCGCTCACGCCTCTCGGCAAACCGCTCACCTTTTTGCAGCCCGTCTCGGTCAGTGCGGACGTGGCCTTGCTCAAATGGGGCCTGCCGCAGTGGCGTGAAAAGCTGCTCAAGGAACGCGGCGTGGATTATGCCCAGACACCTGCCGAAGACTTTGCCACCGGGATTGTTACCTACCGCAACCCCGAGACGGGCCAGTTGGTCATAGCCCAGTTCACCGACTCCTGGATGTTTGAGAAACAGGGCCTGCGCCTGTTCATGGACGGTATGGGCCCGGGCTATGCCTTCGAGGTGAATACCCTGCTCTCCTCGCTGCAAATCTTCATCGGCGATGCGGCTGCCGAAGCCACCGCCAATTCCGAGGCGGCGCTGGAAAAGTCGACCGCCTCGCGCGGCTTGCTAGCCGTCCAGCACAACGAAGCCGATCTGTACGGCTATACCGATGAGAACGAAGACGCCGCTGCAGCTTTCTTAGCCGGGCGCGATGGCATGCTCTCCTGGGATTACGGTCTGGAGATCACCCGGCTGGTGATGGCAGCTTACCTGTCTGCCGAGCGCAAGCAGGTCATCGACCTGACCGATCCTGCCGTGCTGCAAGAGCTGGAAACCTACGTTCCCCTTATCCAGCAGGGTCGCGGCGCCGGGCAGTTGTACGGGTAGACTTTTGCCAGTTTCAATTTATTAGAGCGGCTGTCGTAAAACAACGTTTCCGGCGGCCGTTTTCTAACTTCCCTTCAGTCGCCGCAGCAAAAACGTTGCCAGTGCCAGGACGGCGCCCAGCCCTGCGCCGAAGGCCAATGCTTGTTGCGTGGTGGCTAACACGCGGCTGCCTTCTTCCAGCGTCACATCGCCTGCGGCGATCACCAGCCCGGCTCCGCCTTGCCTGAAGGTTACGTTGCCTCCGGCGTTGAAGAACATACCGCCGCCTTGCTCGACGTTGATATTGCCGCCGGCTACAAATCCCACCCCTCCCGATTCGGATATCGTTAGATTGCCTCCGGCTACCGTGCCGATGACCAGGCTTTCGTGAACCTCGACATCCTGGTTGGCGGATACGCTCCCCACCAGGCTGTCTTGCACCAGGATGTTCTTTTCGCTGGCTACGCTGCCCACCGCGCTGTTTTCCACCAGGGCCGCCTCGGCCTGGGGTGCATCCGGCTGCCCGGTTTCGGGTTGAACTTCTGGATTCTCAACCAATGGTGTATTTTCCATCTTGAAACACTCCTTTGTGATGAATTAATTCTACACCATTTCCTGCTTGTGGGCCCGACCCTGGGGGAATATTGGTAGAATCCTGCTTGAATGCCGTATAATCATGTTGATGTAAGTTTGATGCTCACGAAGGTATATCACGAAAAGAGGAATCTCTATGCAGTATCGCCAATTAGGCCGCACCGGATTGAAAGTGAGCGAGATTTCGTTGGGTACAGAATACTTGATTTACGAAGCGCCGCAGGACGCAATCGCCGTCCTGCGCGAGGCGGTGTCGCGGGGAGTTAATTATTTTGACACCTTCTGGGCGCAGCCGGGCTTCCGCGACATGCTCGGGACAGCTTTCAAGGGTATGCGTGATAAAGTACATTTGGCGGCGCATCTGGGTGCGGTGATGTTTGGCGACCAGTATGGAAAGAGCCGTGATCCGCAGGTTGCGGAGAAGTTCTTTTTTGATTATCTCCAACGCGTAGATACCGATTATGTGGATGCACTGTATCTGCACAACTGTGACACGCAGGAGGATTTGGATATATTAATAATGCCGGGTGGACTGCTGGAAATGGCGCGACGGTATCAAAGCGAAGGCAAGGTGCGGTTCATTGGCCTGAGCAGTCATAACACCGAGATCGCCCGCAAGGCCGTGGAGAGCGGTGCAATCGACATGCTTATGTTCCCGGTGAACCTGGCGAGTTTTGCCGTGCCAGGGCGGTCAGAGCTGTACCGTGCCTGTGCGGCGTGTGGAGTGGGGCTGGTGGTGATGAAACCGTTTGGCGGTGGTAGCCTGTTGCGCGAGAAGAGTGCCATCACGATAGAAGATTTTCAAAGCGGCAGGGTCCAGTTGGCAGGCGCCCCAATGCACTTCGAGCAGCCTTCAATAACAATCACTGCTACCCACTGCCTGGCATATGTTCTTGACCAGGTAGGTGTCTCAACGATTGTGCCAGGATGCAAGAACCTGGACGAGCTGGCGCAAGCGCAGGAATTTTGGAATGCTTCAGCGGAAGAGCGCGATTACACTGCAATTCTGCCGGCCTTCAAGCAGTTTGCCAATGGTGAATGTGTGTACTGCAACCACTGCCTGCCATGCCCGGCGCACATTGATATCGGCCAGACGATGAGCCTGTTCAAACAGGCTCAGTTGAATCTGACAGACGATCTGCGCGCTGCGTATGCCGCACTGCCTGTGAAGGCTTCAGAGTGCATCCAGTGTCATGACTGCGAAGAACGCTGCCCGTTTGACGTCAAGGTGACAACACACCTGGAAGAGGCCGTGGCGTTGTTTGGAATGTAAGCGCCCATCAGGTGTGCTCCGTGGAGTATAGGGGTTTTGCCTAAGATGAAAGCGCCGGGAAGATTTGTCAGTTCATCAGGATGCATTATATAATAGGCACATGGCGATCATAACTTTAATGACCGATTTTGGCATAAAAGATGGCAACGTGGGTGTGATGAAGGGCATTATCCTGAGTATTGCGCCCGGCGTGCAGTTGGTCGATCTCAGCCACACCATCCAGCCGCAGAATGTCAACGAAGCTGCCCTGATCCTGGCGCGCTCGGCGCCCTATTTCCCCGCTGGAACTGTTCACCTGGTGGTGGTCGACCCGGGCGTGGGAACTGAGCGCCGCCCCATGGCGGCCTGCATTGGCGCCCCGGACGCGGCGCAATATTATGTCCTGCCCGATAACGGCGTCCTGACACCGCTGCTGGAGCGCGCCGAAGCCCAGCACTGGCCCGTTGCCCTGGTTCACCTGGATCGCCCCGCCTTCTGGCTGCCCACGGTCAGCTACGTCTTCCATGGGCGCGATATCTTTGCTCCAGTGGCCGCCCACCTGGCCAGCGGCATTCCCCTTGACCAACTGGGCTCGCCTTTGCCGGACCCCGTGCGCCTCTCGCTGCCCCATCCCGAGCGTACCTCGCAGGGTTGGCTGGCGGAGATCATCCACATCGACCATTTCGGTAATATCTCCACCTCTTTGCGCCGCGAAGACCTGGGCGGCGAATTCGTGGGCGAGCCGGGGCAGGTGCAGATCCGGCTGTGCGGCGTCGAAATCGACGGCCTGGTGCATACTTTTGGCGACCGGCCTCCCGGCACGCTGGCGGCTATGTATGGCAGCACTGGTTCCTTGATCATCTGTGAGATCAATGGCAGCGCCGCCTTTCGCCTGGGCGCCCGCATCGGTGACCGGGTTGAGGTGTTATTACAGGCATGATCGTCCCCCGGAGAGCCCCTTGACCGATTCCGTCTTTCCCATCCTGGCTCTGCAAGACCTGAGCTTCACCTATCGTGATCGCTCCATCCCTGCGCTCAGCGGGGCTACCCTGGAGATCCGGGCGGGCGAATTCGTCTTGGTGGCGGGCGCCAGCGGCAGCGGCAAAACTACCCTCGTCCGCTGTATCAACGGTCTAGCGCCGCGCAGCTACAAGGGCACGCTGACCGGTGAGCTCCGACTTATGGGGCAGTCCACCACCGATTGGTCTCTCTCGCGCATTTCGCAGGTGGTCGGCACCGTGCTGCAAGATCCGGAGCGCCAGATCCTGGGCACGCGCGTCTTGAACGAAGTTGCCTTTGGCCTGGAAAACCTGGGCCTGCCGCGTCTGGAGATCCGCCAGCGCGCCCAAGATGCCCTGGTAAGATTGGGAATTGCCCACCTGGGCGAGCGCGAGACCTTCAATCTCTCCGGCGGCGAGAAGCAAAAGGTGGCTCTGGCTGGTGTCTTGGCCATGCGCCCGGCGCTGCTGCTCTTGGATGAACCCCTGGCCAGCCTGGACCCGGCCAGTGCTATCGATACCCTGCAATTGGTGCGCCGCCTGGTGGATGAAGGCATTGCCCTGATCATGGTCGAGCACCGGGTTGAAGACGTGCTGCCTTTTCGCCCAGACCGGGTGACGTATATGGACCAGGGACAGGTGCGCTACCTGGGCGACGTGGATGGCCTGAACCGGGCGGTGGATTATCGCCAGATCAAGCTGCCTGCGCCGGTCATCTTGGAACGTTCGGCGGCAGAGCCGGCGCAGCCCTGGCCTGTGCGCCCGCCGCGCCCAGCGGACCTTCGCCAGGAAGACTGCCTGGTGAGCTTCCAGCATGTTTCTTTCGGCTATGAAGGCCAGCCCGATACCCTTAAGGATGTCAACCTGGATATCCATCGCGGCGACGTGATCGCCATCCTGGGTCCCAATGGCGCCGGTAAGACCACTCTGGTCAAGCATGCCATCGGCCTGCTCAAGCCGCGCTCGGGCAAGGTCTTGGTGGGTGGGCGCGAGACGCGCTCGCAAAGCATCGCTCAGATTGCCCGCCAGCTCGGTTATGTTTTTCAGAGCCCCAGCCACATGCTCTTTGCTCCCACTGTGAAAGAAGAGCTTTCCTTTGGCCCGGCTAACCTGGGCTTTTCTCCCGCTGAAGTCGAGTCGCAGGCCAAAGAAGCCTTGCAGATCGTCCACCTGGACGGTCGCGAGCAGGATCCTCCCCTGGCGTTATCCTTCGGACAGCAGAAGCGGGTCAGCATTGCTGCTATCCTGGCGATGCGCTCGCGTATCCTGGTCATGGACGAGCCGACCGCCGGGCAGGATTACCGCAATTATATGGATTTCATGGACTCGATCATGGCTTTGCCGAATTTTGAAGCCATTTTGTTCATCACCCACGATGTCGACCTGGCAGTGGTGTACGCCAACCGCGTCCTGCTGGTCAGCGATGGGCGCTTGGTCGCCGACGGTTCGCCGGAGACGATCCTCAAGGATCAGGAGCGCATGCGCGCCCTGCGCCTATCGCCTACTTCATTACTCAAACTCAACTTGCATTATTACCCGGTAACCGGGCGCATGCTGCGCGCCGAGCAGTTAGCGTACGTCTTGCGCCAGAACGACCCCCATCATATTTCTCATTCGAACGAAGGAAAAGGAGCTTGAAAATGGATCGTAAACTTGTTTCTGTTCTCTCAGCCCTGGCGGCAGTGTTGGTGTTCTTCCTGCTGATCATCTGGGTCGGCGGAGCCCTCAACGAGAGCCTGAAGCTGGACGAGACCGCTGCCATGCGTTTCTTGTTCGTCTTCATCGGCCTGGTGGTTGTCTTTGCCGTGTATTGGGCCACGCGCCAGTCCGAGATCTGGAAGATCGGCACGCGTGAAGTGGTCTACATGGCCATCGGCGCAGCCTTGTATGCCATCCTGTGCTACCTGTTCAATGGCACGGTGTTCGCCGTTCCTTCGCTCAGCCAGGTGGCGCTGCGTCCCGCCATTTCCATCCCCATGTTCTTTGGCTACGCTTTTGGCCCGGTGGTGGGCTTCTTCACCGGCGCCGTGGGTAACATGTTCGGCGATGCGCTGACCGGTTTTGGCCTGTCGCCGCAGTGGAGCATCGGCAACGGCCTGGTGGGTATGATCTCCGGCATGGCCTTCCTGTTCAAAGATAAGAAAAAGAGCATGAACATCGTCTTGATCATCAGCGGTGTTGTGGCTGTTCTGGGCGTGCTGCTGTATGCCCTCAATCGCACGGTCCCCAATATGATGTTCTTCGATGTCGATAACAACATCTTCGGCGACCAGCCGATCACCCTCTTCGCCGGCATTTCTGGCCTAGTGGGTTTCCTGCTGGTGCTGCTGGTGCGCTTTGTCTTCGATAAAGACATCGATATGGCTGCCTCGGTGGTCTGGGGCGCGCTGGGCAATTTCCTGGGCATCGGCTTTGCGGCCATCTCCGATATCTGGATCAACGGTTTTACACCGGTCGCTGCCCTGGTAGGTGAATTCCTGCCGGCTGCCGGCCCGAACCTGATCTTTGCCGCCATCCTGGTCCCGGCGTTGGTTTCGGCTTACGCCGCTTTCCGCCGTCAGTCCGGGCGTTGATCGTTGTCTGCTGGCTAATATATGCTGGTCACCTGGCGATACCGTAAAAGACGGTCGCTGATCCAGTTTTTCGATCCGCGGGCGTGGCTGATCTTTTACGCCTGTTTCTTGATGTCCACCCTGATGTTCTGGGATGTGCGTTTCCTGGCCGTCCTGGCGGGCATCGCCCTGTTCGTCCTGTTCACCTCCGGCGTGCCGCTGCGCGAAATGCGCCGTCCCTTGCTTTTCATCGGCGTGTTCGTGGTCTTCTTTTCTTTGCTGACGTTCCTGACCGGGCGCGGCGGCATGGAGGCTTACCAGGCCGAGCACCTCATCCGGCGTTTTGAGGCGCCATTCGACTTGTTCGGATGGCGCCCTGCGCTGGTGGTGACGCCCGAGCGCGCCATCTTCGCCTTGGGCCAGCTTTTGCGGGTCTTCAGCCTGGCGACGATGACGGTTTTGATCCCTTATTCGTTCAACCCGGCCCAGTATGGCGTGATCTTCCGCGGCCTGGGACTGCCGGACAATATTGCCTATGCCATGGATCTGACCATGCGTTTCATTCCCACCTTCGGGCGCGATTTCCAGATGACCCTCGATGCGCAGCGTGCCCGCGGCTACGAGTTGGAAAACTTGCGCGGTGGGTTGGTGGCGCAGGTGCGCAAGATGATCCCGCTGATCGTACCGGTGACCATCCACGCCATGATCGGCAGCGAAGATATCATCGATGCCATGGATCTGCGCGCCTTTGGCGTGATTCCGCGCACCTGGTTGGAAGAACTGCGCTACCGCCGCCGGGATTATATCCTGATCGCTATCTCGGTAGCGCTGCTGCTGATCTGTTTTGCCCTGTCGTTGTTTGGCTTTGGCAAGTTTTGGATGCCGCCCGACTGGCTGGCGCGTTGGCCGGAGCTATTAAAGTAAAAGGTACCCTCTCAATAATCCGGGGGAAAGTGGGGTGTTTTGGGCGTGCGCAGC
>CAZVRZ010000205.1:5163-7931 GCA_964629965.1 uncultured Anaerolineaceae bacterium | reverse complement strand
TTGTTTGGGGTACAAGCCGCGTGACCTCAACAGTTTGAATTGCTTCGCTACCACATGCGGCCAACAACAACGTCATTAGCAGTATTCCGATCAGTATTTTAGTACTTGAGTTTAGAGTTCAAAGTCGGTTAGCACATTAACAAAAAGTGGAATTGCTGGTAAAAAGCATGGTCGACAAAAACTATGCTAATCCAACAATTCCGAAATGCAGTATATCAAAGTATCCGAAAGCGTGCAGATGCATTTTTCGATCTGTTAGACGCTCTGACCGTAGCGGGTCATGTAAGTTCGCCTGTAGCATTGAGCGAAGAAGCTCCGTTTCGGCGGAAATTCAGTTCAGTCTTCGACACGCTGCAAAAAGCCGAACTGGATTTTGACCAACTTCTGCCAGCCTTGTACGAACACCAGCCACAAAACAGCGAGGTGATCGAGGGGTACGAACTCTACGGGCTAGACACCACACCCAACGAGCGACCAGAAGCAGAGACCCTGGAAGATCGAGTATCGCTGAAGAGCGAGAAAGACGAGCCAGTTCGGTATGGTCACAAGTATTCCTGGCTGACCCGCTTGGTCAAATTGGGAACCTCCTGGGTAGCGCCCGTGGATGTGCAGCGGGTTGCAGCAAGCAACACAGACAGCCAGGCCGGAGCAGTGCAGGTGGAAGAACTGGATCAGCGTCATACGAAGCCCAAAGTGATCGTGGCAGACAGCCTGTACGGCAACCATTTCTTCCTGGCGGTCTTCCTCGGGGTCAAACATGCACTTGGCCTGGTGCGCCTACGCAGCAACATGGTGTTTTACGGCCCACCAAAGCAGCGCCAGAAGGGCCAACGAGGTGCGCCAGCCAAGCACGGAACCAAGTTCAAGCTTTCTGCTCCACCCCGACCGGCTGACCAACAGGACACCTTTCAACTGCGAGAACAATCGGTGAGGCTGCAAGCTTGGGAAGGAGTGCACTTGAAAAAGCTGCCCGATTTGGTTGGCATGATTCTAAAGGTGGAATTCTTGCGCCCTGATGGAACGCCTCGCTACAAACGACCACTCTGGCTATTTTGGACTGGCCCAATTACCACACCGTTGAAGGCGCTGTGTCTGATGTACCTGTGGCGTTTCGCTATCGAGCATTACTTCCGTTTTCTCAAACAGCACCTCGGGTTGAATGCTAACCAGTCTACGGATACGGTCTGTACGGATCATTGGATGTGGCTGTGTGGCCTGGCGTACTGGCAGTTGCTGTTGATGCGAGATGAAGTCCAAGATGCTCTGCCAGCCTGGTATCCAGCAAAGACCCTTTCGGGCAGCAGAATGAGAACACCAGGACAAGTCCAACGGGATGCTTTGCGATTTTTGAAGACTTTGGGCACACCCGCTTCAACGCCCAGAAATGCAGGAAAAGGCAAAGGCAGGGCAAAAGGCTATCATCCACCAGCCCGAACGCGTTTTTCCATCATCAAAAAGGCGAAAATCGCTCCAAATCGGGCCTCTGCAAGCCCCTAAAGCTGGTTTTTGATCTACTGTATTGATTGGTAAGGTTCAAGCGCCTCTTGGCGCGTAGTTCACATTTCTAAAGTCAAGTTAGTTTGTTTCATTACAAAACCCTTTCTCTGAAGTATATTGACAAGCTCTCAGTTGAACAAGCGGGCTGTGCTCACTTGGGCCGCCTCAGGCAATATACCTGGCCAATTGGGGTTTATGGCACATTGCAAGTTTAAAAACGCCTTCCTGCAAGCAAAACTGTAAACAGTGTACAACCAAAAAGCCCGCCAACGCAAGCCAGAAACCGGCAAGAGTAAGGGCGAAGCATTTGCTGTTGACCCGATTGGAGCAAGTAAATTGTTCCGGCAAATGCTTCGCCCCGACAAGTGTATAATGTGCTTATGGACCTCTTCACCCACGCCCACGAAAACCGCCTGCGCAGCGAAGCCCCCCTCGCTGCCCGCATGCGCCGGCGCAACCTGGACGAGTACATCGGCCAGGAGCACATCCTCGGCCCCGGCAAACTCCTGCGCCGTGCCATCGAAGCCGACCGGCTGTTTGCCTCCATCATCCTGTGGGGCCCGCCCGGCACCGGCAAGACCACCCTGGCCATGGTCATTGCCAATACCACCAAGTCGCATTTCGTGACCCTTTCCGCCGTGCTGGCCGGCAAGGCGGATTTGCGCCAGGTGATCGAGAAGGCCCTGGAGCGGCGCAAGCTGTATCAGACGAGAACAGTCCTGTTCGTGAAGGATGTTCTTCAAACACTGAATTGACCAAGGTTTTGCCGATATGACCCGCAAGCGAAACAAGAAAAGTCAAATAGACAACCAGGCGCCTATTCCACAAAATCGGGCAATCGGATAATCCGATGCTGGTACTTCATGCTCATTGGCAGGCCCCTCACTTACCCACTGAAACTGGCGGCGTACTTTTTTGGGCTGAGACAACTGAAGGCCCGGCGCCCATCTGGCAGCGCGGGCGGATTGCTGCTAACCCGAAGCCCAAAGAGCACCCCTTCTGCACGCCGCTCCTACCTGTAGAGATGATCCTGGGCCGCAAGGGCTGCGACAAAAGTACCATTACGTTGCGCCTGCCCACCACCCGTACCGGCCCGCTTCCCTCGCCAGGCCTGATTCATAATTGGGAGCTGGATACCGATACATCGCCCTTCCTGGCTCCGTGGGTGATTAATGGTTTATGGTTGCCGCCGGCGGAGGCGTTACCGCTGTTGGTGAATTTACCCGAATTGGACGCCGAGAACGTGCAGTTCGTTCTGGGAACTGATACCC
>CAZVRZ010000205.1:0-5153 GCA_964629965.1 uncultured Anaerolineaceae bacterium | reverse complement strand
TCTTCTGGAGCCGCGCCGCCGCCCTGGCCTTGGAAACCCTGGCAGCACAAAAACTGGTTCCGATCCTGGTTCCTGTTGATCTCGCGGGAAAGACCTTCCACGCCCGTTGGTTGCCCATCCTCGATGCCCCCAAAGACAGCCCACGCTTGGCGCATCTCGAAGCAGCTATGCCGCCAGTTTGCCGTTCTGCGGCTGCAATGTCTACCGCTGACCACCTTTCCCCGCGCTCTCTCCTGACCAGCTTTCTCAACACCACCTGCGATGCGTGTGCCCGCCAATGGGCGCGCACTTCTGCTCCGCGCTTTTCGCGCTACGATAACGCTCCTGTTCATCGATGGCTGGAGGCGCTCTTTGACGATGATCCCATCGTTAAAACTTCCCCCACTCAATCTCAGGTTCTTGCGAACAGCCATCGCTTGTGGATGCGTAACTTAAACGTCGCCGGCGATGTTGCCTTCCGCATAGCCTTCCGTCTCGAAGCTCCCGCTCAACAAACCAAAACAACCGATTGGGAACTGTATTACCTGCTGCAAGCGCGTGATGATCCCAGTCTGCTGATTTCAGCAGGCGATGTTTGGAAAAAGACCGGCAGTGTGCTCACCGCGCTGGGCCACCGCTTCGAGCAGCCACAAGAGAAGCTGCTGGCTGGGCTGGGCTACGCCGCGCGCCTGTTCCCGCCGATGACGGAGAGCCTGAAAAACAAGCGCCCCGACCAACTGACGCTTGATACGCAGGGAGCCTACACCTTCCTGCGCGAGACCGCTCCGCTTCTGGAAGGAGCTGGGTTTGGGGTGCTCATTCCACCCTGGTGGAACAAACCGGGGGCGCGGCTGGGCGTGCGCCTGAAAATGGAGAAAAAGCAAAAACAAGGAAAAGATGTTGTCGTCGGGGGAAAGATGACGTTCGAAAATTTGGTTGCCTATCAGTGGCAGATGTCGTTGGGCGAAACGACCCTGACCGAAGATGAATTTCGCGCATTGGCAAAACTCAAAACCCCGTTGGTGCAGGTACGCGGCCAGTGGGTACAGCTCGATTCCGACCAGATCGAGGCCGCCATCCGCTTTTGGGATAAGCAGCCAATCGAGGGGGAGATGGGCCTCCTGGAAGCTATGCAATACGGTCTGGGCGGGCAGACGGCCCAGGGCGGCTTGCCGGTCCACGGTGTTGCCGCCGATGATTGGATCGCCGAATGGCTGCAAAAATTCGATCAGACCGACCGCCTGGAACAGCTTTTGCAACCGACGGGGCTGAATGCTCAACTGCGCCCCTACCAGCTATATGGCTATTCCTGGTTGAGCTTCTTCCGCCGTTGGGGGCTGGGGGCCTGCCTGGCCGACGACATGGGCTTGGGAAAGACCATACAAACGATTGCGCTGCTCCTGCGAGAAAAGGAGTTACTGGGGGAATTACCAGCCCCTACGCTGTTGGTCTGCCCCACCTCGGTTGTTACGAATTGGGAACGTGAAATTCAACGTTTTGCGCCGTCTCTGCGAGCCTTCGTCCACCGCGGTGCAGGCCGACTGCGCGGCGAAGAATTCATCCAAATGGCCCAATCTCACGACATCGTCCTCACCAGCTACCCGCTGGCCCGCCTGGATGCCGAAATGATGCAGGCCATCGCTTGGCTGTGGGTGATCCTTGACGAAGCGCAAAACATCAAGAACCCTGATGCTAAACAAACCCAGGCCATTCGCAAATTCCCGGCCCAGTTTCGCCTGGCGCTGACCGGCACACCGGTGGAGAACCGCCTGTCGGAGTTGTGGTCGATCATGCATTTCTTGAACCCCGGCTACCTGGGAGCGCGTACGAAGTTCCGCAGTGAGTTTGCCATCCCCATCGAGCGTTATCACGATGAGAATGCCATCAAACGTTTGAGGCAGTTGACAACCCCGTTCATTTTACGCCGTGTCAAAACCGACCCGCGCGTGATCCAGGATTTGCCCGAAAAAGTGGAAACGAAGGTTTACTGCACTCTGAGCGAGGAACAAGCCACACTTTATGAGGCCGTAGTACAAGATGTGATGAAGCAGATCGAGGAGAAAGAGGGCATCGAGCGCCGCGGGCTGGTGCTTTCAATGCTGATGCAGCTCAAGCAGATTTGCAATCATCCGGTGCAGTATTTGCACCAGGCTGGCAAGGGCAGCGACGGCGCTTCGGTTACACTCGCCGGGCGGAGCGGCAAGCTCGAACGGTTGGCTGAGTTGCTGGAGGAAATTTTGGCTGAGGGCGACCGGGCATTGATCTTCACCCAATTTGCCGAGATGGGCGAACTGTTGACCAATTATCTACATTACACAATGGGAACAGCCACCCAATTCTTACACGGCGGCACCCCTGCCAAAACCCGCGACACAATGGTAAAACGCTTCCAGGAGGATGAGCACGCCCCACCAGTTTTCATCCTCTCGCTCAAAGCGGGCGGTACAGGGCTGAATCTCACCCGCGCCAACCATGTCTTCCACTTTGACCGCTGGTGGAATCCCGCCGTCGAGGATCAGGCCACCGACCGCGCCTTCCGCATCGGGCAAAAGCGCAATGTGCAGGTACACAAATTCGTCACAACCGGCACGCTGGAGGAGATGATTGACGATATGATTGAGAGCAAGAAAGGTTTGGCGCAAGCTGTGGTAGGCAGCGGTGAGCAGTGGCTAACGGAGTTGAACACGGCAGAATTGAAAAAGTTGGTGCAGTTGAGGAGAGAGTGAGATGGCGCGTCGAAAAAATGCCTACAGTTACTACGCCGATTTCTCACCCACGAAACCGATCGCGACGGAAGATGGCATCAAGGCGCGCAGCCAGCGCGGAACCTTTGCCAAAAATTGGTGGGCCGAACGCTGGATCGATGCGCTGGAACGATTGGTTGACTCCGGGCGCTTGTCGCGCGGGCGCAGCTATGCTCGTAAAGGGCAGGTACTCTCCATCGAGGAGACGAAAACCGGGGTGGCGGCGCGCGTGCAAGGTTCGCGCCGCACGCCCTACAAGATCACGATCCTGATCGCCCCACTGACCGATGCCCAGTGGGAAAAGGTGATGGACGCTCTGGCGGAACAAGCGCTATTTACCGCCCAATTGCTGGCTGGCGAAATGCCGCAGGATATCGAAGAAGCCTTCAAGTCCGCCGGGTTCAGCCTGTTCCCGACGAAACGTGGCGATCTGACTACCGACTGCTCCTGCCCCGATTACGCCAACCCGTGCAAACACGTCGCCGCCACGCATTACATCCTGGGTGAACGCTTTGATGATGACCCTTTCTTGCTTTTCCGCCTGCGTGGACGCACGCAGGAACAAGTCTTACAGGGATTGCGCCAGCGCCGCGCCGGGCAAGAGGCCGTTGATGATGAAGATGAAGATGCAGAAGACCCCGAAATCGTCACCCCGCTTGAAGAAACATTGGGACATTTCTGGGAATTAGAGCAGTCTATAGACGATTTCGCGGTTGCCATTCGCCCACCAACTATCGAGATGCCGTTGCTCAAGCGCCTAGGTGATCCTGCTTTTGTGCCCGCTCCTGGTGCACAATCTCTGCTGCGCTCGGTGTATTATAAGATCAGCCAGGCTGCACAAGATGCGGCTTATGCAGATTCTGGCAAAGAAGTGCAAGATGAATGACCAGACACTCAAAACCGCTGCCCACCAGGTGATGTGCCTGATCTGGCGGGCAGGCCAGATGGGCGCACCATTCGAAGAAGCGAAAAAGATGAGTGAAGGCCGAAAAGTTTATCCGGTTGATTTCACCCACTCTTGCGACACTGGAGGCTCCATGATGGGCGGCTCCTGACCCGCAGGGTACCAGCCAGTGCCCGTTGCACGCAATTCCTTGTAATAGTTTGCAAAGTCGCTGGCGTACGGCAGCATTTCTGCTACGGATTTTGGTTTCTGTAAACCTTCGCGCCACGCTCTTTTCTCTACCGTTCCCATAACTAAATACTCATTTCCTACCACATCCGGGTGGGTCTGGCTGAACAAACCGGTCAACAAATACTCAATTTCGTGTTTGTGAGCGATCAATAAATCACATGCCTGGCAGTAACGGCAGGTATAATTTAGCGCGATTAAATGCATTGGAGCAATATGAATTAGCAATGGGAGTTTCCTTTGTCCTGTTTTTTGCCCACAAAAGGGACAGCTTGAAACGCGCATATCCGGGTAGGGATTGAGAACAAAGTTATTCTGAGGTGGCCTCTCGCCAAAGTGAGGTTTCCCAGTTTTCATGATTGCAATTATACTCCTTGCCCCTCCCCCTGCCCGGCGTTATAATCTTTGCATGGATCTCTTCACTCACGCCATGAACGACCGGATGAAAGCGGAAGCGCCTCTCGCCGCGCGCATGCGCCCGCGCACCCTGGACGAACACATCGGCCAGGAGCACATCCTCGGGGAGGGCAAACTCCTCCGCCGCGCCATCGAAGCCGACCGGCTGTTCTCCTCCATACTCCTCTGGGGCCCGCCGGGTACGGGCAAGACCACCCTGGCGATGGTCATTGCCAACACCACCAAATCGCATTTTGAGACGCTCTCGGCCGTGCTGGCGGGGAAGGCCGAGCTGCGCGAGGTGATTGAGAAAGCCCTGGAGCGGCGCAGGCTGTACAACCTCCGTACGGTGCTGTTTGTGGACGAGGTGCACCGCTGGAACAAAGCCCAGCAAGATGCCCTCCTGCCGCATGTGGAGAACGGCACCTTCACCCTGATCGGCGCCACCACCGAGAACCCGTATTTCGATGTGATCAGTGCGTGGTCTCGCGCTCGCGAGTTTTTCAACTACGCCTGTTGAGCCACGCCGCCCAGCGCCGCATCTTGGAGAACGCTCTCAGCGACCCCGAGCGCGGTTTTGGCGAGCGCAAGATCGTGGTGGATGAAGACGCCATGCAGCACATCATCCTGGTTGCCACCGGCGACGCCCGCAACGCCCTGAATGCCCTTGAGCTCGCTGTGGAAAGCACTGCGCCCGATGCAGATGGTGTCATCCACATCACCTTGCAGGTCGCCCAGGATTCGATCCAGCGTCGGGCAGTGCTCTATGACAAAGACGGCGATGCCCATTATGATACCGTTTCAGCCTTCATCAAATCGGTGCGCGGCTCCGATCCGGACGCGGCCTTGTATTGGCTGGCCAAGATGCTGTATGCCGGAGAAGACCCGCGCTTCATCCTGCG
>CAZVRZ010000204.1:1343-8002 GCA_964629965.1 uncultured Anaerolineaceae bacterium | reverse complement strand
GTATAGTTAGGGGGAAAATCTTGGAACCGAGCGAGAGTTTGTATGCCGCGGATTTTTGACAATATTGCCCTACATCTGCTACCTGACTTGCGCCAGGCCATTCAAGCTGCTTACCGCGCCGATTTTTCAGTAGGCTATTTCAATTTGCGCGGTTGGAAGGAAATTGATCAGAAGATTGAAGATTGGATCGGGGGAGAAGGCCATTGTGTCCGGTTGCTGGTGGGCATGCAACGTTTGCCCCAGGATGAAGTACGCTCTTTTTATCGTTTTGCAGACACACAAGCTGAGATTGACAACCAGACTGCCCTGCGCCTGAAACGTAAACTGGCAGAAGAATTTCGCATGCAATTGGCGATCGGGGCGCCGACCAATGACGATGAAATCGCCTTGCGCCGTCTGGCAGCTCAAATTCGAGCCAAAAAGGTGGTGGTAAAACTCTTCCTTCGTCATCCATTACATGCCAAACTGTACCTACTTTTCCGCGAAGATCCGTTCAACCCGATCATTGGGTACATCGGCAGCAGCAACCTGACCCTGGCCGGTCTCTCAGCACAGGGTGAATTGAATGTGGATGTTTTAGATAGCGATGCCTGTCAGAAATTGGGCAAATGGTTTGATGATCGTTGGGATGATCGTTGGTGTGTGGATATTTCCAATGAGTTAGCGCAGGTCATCGAAGAAAGCTGGGCACGTGAGCAGGCTATCTTGCCCTATTACATCTACGTCAAGATGGCATACCACCTTTCTCAGGAAGCCCGCGCCGGGTTGAACGAATTCCGCATTCCTCGCGATTTCGGCAACCGCTTATTCGATTTCCAGACTGCGGCTGTCAAAATCGCTGCTCATCACCTCAATAAGCGCGGCGGGGTATTGATTGGCGATGTGGTTGGTTTGGGTAAAACGCTCATGGCTACGGCCGTTGCCCGTATCTTCGAAGATGACCAGGACTTAGAAACGTTGATCATCTGCCCCAAGAACCTGGTCAAGATGTGGAATGGCTATCGGGAGCAATATCGTTTGCGCGCCAGAGTACTCTCGGTCAGCCAGGTGATCCAAGAACTGCCCAATCTGCGCCGCTACCGGTTGATCATCATCGACGAAAGTCATAACCTGCGTAATCGTGAAGGCAAGCGCTACCGCGCCATCCAGGAATACATTCAGAAGAACGAAAGCCGCTGCATCTTGCTTTCGGCTACGCCCTACAACAAGACGTACCTCGATCTCTCCAGCCAGTTACGCCTATTTGTACCGGAAGATAAAGACCTGGGTATTCGCCCAGAAAGGCTGTTACGGGAGATCGGCGAGACAGAATTCATCCGCCAGTATCAGTGTTCCTTGCACTCGCTGGCTGCGATTGAAAAGAGCGAGTACCCCGATGATTGGCGCGAACTCATGCGCCTATACATGGTACGGCGCACACGCAGCTTCATCATCCAAAATTATGCCCAAACAGACGCAGAGGTGGGCCGCAAGTTTTTGCCGCTTGCCGATGGAACGCGCTCCTACTTCCCCACACGCCTGCCGCGCACGGTGAAATTTGCCATCAATGAGAATGACCCGGATGATCAATATGCCCGTCTTTACGCCCCGGATGTAGTTGACGCCATCAACGAATTGAACCTGCCGCGCTATGGCCTGGGTAACTATGTACTGTCCAAGCCAAAGCACCCGCCAACCCCGGCCGAAGCCCGCATCCTCCAAGATTTAGGAAGGGCTGGCAAACGGTTGATGGGCTTTTGCCGGACAAACCTGTTCAAGCGTCTGGAAAGCAGCGGGCAGGTTTTCCTGGAGTCGGTCGAGCGCCATATCCTGCGCAATTACATTTTTCTCTACGCCCTGGAAAACGGCCTGCCGCTGCCGATTGGCACCCAGGATGTGGGCTTATTAGATACTCGCGTCAATGATGAAGATACCGAAAAAGCCAACTTTATAGACGATATTGCCATGGATGAAACCGCCGAGGAGATGGTTGAACCGGCGTTGGACACCAATCACCTGGCAGGCTTGCGAAACGAGGCTGAATTCAAACAGCGGGCCGCTGAAGTCTATAAACAATACACGGCATCCTACCACTCGCGGTTTAAGTGGCTGAATGCGCCGCTGTTCAGCCCGCAGTTAGCCAAAGATTTGCTCAAAGATGCACAGAAATTATTGCAAATCCTGGCCAAATGCGATTGTTGGGATTGCGGCTCCGATACCAAGCTGCAAGCTTTGCTCGACCTGATTGCCAACCAGCACAAACACGAAAAGGTGCTGATCTTTACCCAGTTTGCCGATACAGTACGTTACATAGAGACACAGTTAAAAGCGCATGGCATCACCCAATTTTCCGGCGCCACCGGCGGCTCCAGCGACCCCACCGGCCTGGCCTGGCGGTTTAGCCCAGAGAGCAACGAAGTGCGGGCGCAGGTTCAACCTAAAGATGAATTGCGCGTTCTGGTTGCTACGGATGTGCTCAGCGAAGGCCAGAACCTGCAGGATGGCTATATTGTGGTCAATTATGACCTGCCCTGGGCGATCGTGCGGCTGATCCAACGCGCCGGGCGCGTGGATCGCATTGGCCAAAAAGCCGAGAACATCCTGTGCTATTCTTTCCTGCCCGCCGAAGGCGTAGAGCGCATCATCCGCTTGCGGGAGCGCGTTCGCCAGCGCCTGAAAGAGAACGCCGAGGTGGTAGGCACTGATGAGGCCTTCTTCGAGGATGATCACAACAGCCAGGCTGTGTTGGATCTATATAACGAGAAAGCTGGCATCCTGGATGGCGACGAAGACAGCGAGGTGGACCTGGCTTCTTATGCTTATCAGATTTGGAAAAACGCCATCACGCTCGACCCGGCTTTGCAGCGTTCCATTCCTGACCTGCCGCCAGTAGCCTTCTCGACCAAAGCCCACCTCCCCAACCTCAAAGAACCGGATGGGGTGTTGGTTTACCTGCGCACACCTGAAGGCAACGATGCCCTCACCTGGGTGGATCAGCAGGGCAGCATCGTCACCGAGTCACAGTTTGCGATTTTACGGGCGGCAGAATGCGCCCCCAATACCCCTGCCCTACCCCGCCATGAGAAACACCATGACCTGGTGCGGCAAGGCGTTGAGCAGGTGCTGAAAGAAGAGAAATCGGTCGGCGGGGCGCTGGGCCGCCCCTCCGGAGCGCGCTTCCGCACTTACGAGCGTCTCAAGCGCTTCGTAGATGAGAACCAGGGGACATTATGGGTCACCCAGGAACTGCTCAAAGCGGTGGACGAAATCTATCGTTACCCCTTGCGTGAATCAGCCCGCGATACGCTTAATCGCCAGCTTCGCAGCGGCATCCAAAACCAACAATTGGCCGAACTGGTGGTCGCCTTGCGGGCAGAAGACCGCCTGTGCTGGGTTGAGGAAGAAGCTGAGACGCAAGAACCGCACATCATCTGCTCTTTGGGATTATCTTCGTAAGGCTGCTGACTTATGGCTGGATTAGACTTTTTAACTACCCGAACTTACCTGAGCGAGTTTCGCTTCAGTTCACTGTTCATCGAAGTATTAGGCTGGTCGCGCCCGGCAGGGGTACGCACATTGACGCTGCCCATCGAAGGGGAGTCATTCACCCTGGCTCCCATCGCCCAACTGGCGGGGATCGTTGTCTTCGAAGTGACTTCGCCCTCTGGGGCGCTGCCCAATGCTAAGCTGCGCGCCGCTATCCACCGCGATGCAGCAAAATTCTTCTATGAAAACCTGTTGATCTTTCTCGATAGTAAGCGCACGCAAAGCCTTTGGTATTGGGTCAAACGCGATGGAAAACGCTCTATCCCCCGCGAGCACCTGTACGTGCACGGTCAACCAGGCGACCTGTTCCTGAGCAAGCTCAGCGCCATGTTCGTGGATATATCCGAGCTTGATGAGGCCGGCAATATCAATGTGCTGCAAGTCGCCAGCCGGCTGCAGAAAGCTCTGGATGTTGAACGCGTCACTAAGAAGTTCTACACCGAATTTGCCGATCAGCGGCTGGAATTTATCGAGTTGATTCAAGGCATTCCAGATGAGCACAACCGCCGCTGGTACGCCTCGGTGCTGCTCAACCGGCTGATGTTCATTTATTTCTTACAGTGCAAAGGTTTTATTGATGCAGATAAAAATCATCTGAATGGAAACCGGGATTACCTGCAAGATCACCTGAAAGCCAGTGAGGAGCGCGGCGATAATCTTTACTATAGTGGGTTCCTGCGCTTGCTGTTCTTCGAAGGTTTTGCCAAGCCCGAGGAAAAACGCTCAGATCAGGCCAAAAAGCTGTTAGGCAATATTCGTTACTTGAATGGGGGGCTGTTCCTGCCGCACCGCGTGGAGCTGGACGAGCGTTATACAATTTCCATTCCCGACAAAGCCTTTGAAAACCTGTTCCGCTTGTTCGCCAGCTACTCCTGGAATCTGGATGATACGCCTGGCGGGCAAGACAATGAAATCAACCCGGATGTATTGGGGTATATCTTTGAGAAATACATCAACCAGAAAGCCTTTGGGGCCTACTACACCCGCACCGAGATCACCGAATACCTGTGCGAGCAGACCATCTATCGCCTGGTCTTGCAGCAGGTCAACGCCCCGGCAGATGCCGGCGTCCCCGGCATCCCTGGGGTGATGGCTGCCCCACGGCGCTTCGAGAGCGTGCCCGAATTGCTTCTCAACCTGGACGCCGACTTGTGCCGCAATTTACTGCTGATCCTGGCCAAGCTGAGTCTGCTCGACCCGGCCTGCGGTTCGGGCGCCTTCCTGGTGGCCGCGATGAAAACGCTGATCAACCTGTACAGCGCTGTCATTGGCCGCATCGAATTCCTGGGTGACAAGGCGCTGAACGACTGGTTGAAAAAGACCCGCGCCGAACATTCCAGCCTGGCCTACTTCATCAAGCGCCGCATCATCACCGACAACCTGTTCGGCGTGGACATTATGGAAGAAGCCGCCGAAATCGCCCGCCTGCGCCTGTTCCTGGCGCTGGTAGCTTCGGCGCAGACCGTGGAGCAGCTCGAACCGCTGCCCAACATTGATTTCAATATCCTGCCTGGCAACTCGCTGATCGGCCTGCTGCGGGTAGACGAAAAGGAATTCGACCGGCGCAACCCGCCCAACATGTTCCAGAAATCATACCATCAACTGGTGGATGAGAAGCGCCGCCAACTGGAAATCTACCGCCACACCACGCAGTTCACCGAAGATCTGCAATTCCTGCGCGACGAAATCGAGAAAGGCCGCCAGCAGGCCTATGGCTCGTTGAACGATCTGCTGCTCAACGAGTTCTCGCGCCTGGGAATCAAGTACGAGCAGGCCACATGGGATGCAAAGAATAATAGTGAGGGGAAGCCAGCCAAGCGGGCTGTAAGGCTTGGGGATGTTGGAGATCTTCAACCCTTTCATTGGGGCTACGAATTTGATGATGTAATGAATACACGGGGTGGGTTTGATGTCATCATCACCAATCCACCCTGGGAGGTTTTCCAAACCAATGAAAAAGAATTTTTTATGGATTATGCACCTTCAATTCAAAAGAAAAAGCTGAGAATTGAAGAGTGGGAAAAACAAAAAGCTCAATTGATGACCGATCCAGAGATCAGGTCGGACTGGCTGAAATATGCAAGCCGCTTCCCATACCAGTGGGCATATTTCAAGAAGGCTGAAAACTACGCTAACCAGACCACAGTGATTGAAGGAAAAGCAGTCGGAAATAAACCTAATCTCTACAGCCTATTCGTTGAGCAGTGTTATAACTTACTACGCCCTCAAGGGGTATGCGGAATCGTTATTCCAAGTGGTATTTATACGGATCTAGGTACAAAACAATTGAGGGAAATGCTATTCGAGCAAAGCCAGATAACAGGTTTATTCTGTTTCGAAAACCGTAAAGGTATTTTTGAAGGTGTGCATCGAAGCTTTAAATTTGTAGTCATGACTTTTGAAAAAGGTGGTGAAACGGTTGCTTTTCCTGCTGCCTTCATGAGACATGATGTTGTCGAATTAGGTACTTTCCCTGAAGAACATTCAGTTAGAGTACCAATACACTTGCTTCGCCACTTATCTCCCGACTCTCTTTCGGTGATTGAATTCAAATCTAGTATGGATATCCAAATTTCAGAAAAGATGTTGGCTATTCCATTACTGGCAGACGAGAAGGGCTGGGCGCTTGAACTATATGGCGAAGAATTGAATATGACCAGATCACAGAGATACTTTGAAATATCTCCCACAGACTGCCCTGTTTATGAAGGAGCCATGATCTGGCATTTTGAAAACCAATTCGCTAATCCTCGTTATTGGGTTATTGAGGCGAACTTGCGTCAAGAGTTCCTTGAAAAAAGGGGGAAGCGAATTCCAGATATGGTTCATTTACCAGGTGATTTAAAAACTGACTACGAGGCATATCGCATTGCAATTAGAAAGATTGCATCGAATACCAATGAGAGGACCCTGGTCACTACGATTATTCCCCCCTATTCTCTTGCTGGAAATTCTCTGTCAGTGAATTTCCCCTTTTACCATCGAAGGGATCGCTATAACCAGCTCAGGCTGGCTTATCCTGAGCTTGCTGTCTTGTGCGCATTTTTGAATAGCTTTGTAGCGGATTACATCCTCAGAGCACGAATGACCACGAATTTGAATCTGTTTTACCTATACCAGCTTCCCGTTCCTCG
>CAZVRZ010000204.1:0-1243 GCA_964629965.1 uncultured Anaerolineaceae bacterium | reverse complement strand
TTCCCGCTGGTGGCCGACCCGGTGAAGGTGGCGGCGCAGAATGCGTATCGGGATGTAGAGAGAGGTTTGATCGTATGAAAGGACAACTTGTACAATCTTTCCGCTTGAAGAGCTTTAAAGCAATCCAGGACAGCGGGACGGTCAAGCTTACCCCCCTGACGGCCTTGATTGGTGACAATGGCTCGGGAAAAAGCAGCCTGGTCGAAGGCATGGAAACTCTGCAAGCCATCGTGGATCAGGGCCTGGATCGCGCCATGCAGACGTGGCGCGGCTTCGAGCACATCTGGAATCAGGGGGTTGCCCATACTCTGAAACAGCCCCAGGTTGGCGAACACGGCGGGAAGAAGCGCTATGAACCGCGGGCCTATCACACCAACCCGATGGTCTTTGACCTGCGAGGTGTGATCGACACTCCGACCGCCTGGAACTTTGACAGCGGCGTCCGCCTGGATACGGGGTTCCGGCTCGACAGCGTTCCGGTGAGCGGCAAATACCAGGCGACCATGGAGATCAATGCCAGCCCGGCCTTGAATGAGATCTTCATTCAGCATGAGCGGTTTGCACTTGGTGGAAAAATTTGGTATGAGCGAGACGCCGAGGGCAATGTTATCGATCAATCTCAACCCGACCAGCCTTCAGCGCAGTTTGTTTTGCCGGCAGGCGAATCCATCCTTTCGAAACGCTTCGGAGGATTTATTTCCAACTGGCAGTTTTTATCGCTCATTCCTCAAAACATGGGCTCGCCGCTGCCGCAAAAACGCACCGGGGGAACCGTTCGCCTGGCCAAGGATGGATCAAACATCGCCGAGTATTTGTTGGATATTCGTCGTCTTGACCCTGGCGCATTTGAGGGCATCTTGGAGACGCTGCATTATGTGCTGCCCTATGCCCGCGATCTGCAGCCGGCCCTGACTTCAGAGCTTCAAAGGGCAGTGTATCTACAGCTTACAGAAAAGAATTTCAAAGTACCCGGCTGGCTGCTTTCTACCGGCACGTTGCGCATCGTGGCTCTGCTAGCGCTGCTGCGCCACCCCACCCCGCCGCCGTTGATCGTGATTGATGAAATCGAGAATGGTCTTGATCCGCGCACGGTCCACTTGGTTATCAATGAGATGCGCACCGCTTTGGAAGAAGAAAAGACCCAGGTGATCCTGACCACGCATTCGCCTTATCTGCTGGATTTACTGGATATTTCACAGGTTGTCCTGGTCGAGCGGAAGGAAGGCCAGCCTGTATTTAGCCG
>CAZVRZ010000203.1:0-8066 GCA_964629965.1 uncultured Anaerolineaceae bacterium | reverse complement strand
GTTGATTCTACATTCTCCTTAACTTGGTGTCCATTCTTTGGGGTAAAGCCCAGACCGATCCAAAAAACTGGATAGATTTTCATCGTGACTTTCCTATTCTTCCTGGAGAAACAGAAGGACGTGTATATGGATATGGAGCCGATGGTTATAAACTTAAACATGCGCAGATGGTAGAGGAAGGCTCCTTCAAAAATCGCAACTTTTTTGGTAAGACTGTCCCCATGAATAGAGCCGCCTATGAATTTATGTTTGCCGGGGACCTTCGCCTTGTCTTTGATTATCCAGGCTATCCCAACAGTCATATCGGACTTATCTCCATGAACGATACGGATGCCCAGAAGACGGAGCGGTATACCCTCGTGATGTTCAACATCGGGGCAGGCGGTCCAGAGATGACGAAGATCAACCCAAATGCAGGAAACGATGGGACAGACAAGCTTAGAATAGTTAATTTAGTAAGGTCCGCTGGTATATTTGAGGTCACATCTCTAGATGAGCTCCTCCAAGTCATCAAGAATAGCTTTGATGCGTCAGGATATCCTCCTCATATATCAAGAATGGCAGGGGGAGAAGGAAATACCCTTATATGTAATGATAGTGCTATTCCATTTACCGGGGTATTCTTGGTGTTTCCTTCGGTGGACAAACCGATCCTTACTCCTTGATTTATCTTATCTATATCATTATTATGCTGTTTCTTTTCCTGGTCATTTTTCTAGAGTAAGGCGCCTGCTCAGGACGTACCCCTCAGCGCATCGGCTTACTTCGGCTTGGCGCCGTGTGGAACTAAATGGTCCGGCTGCAGCTCGACCTCTCTCCCTTGCCACAGGCGATACAGCTCGATCGCCCGCGCCACCACCCACAGCCCCTCCGAGGGAACCAGCAGCTCCACCTTCTCGTCCGCCAACTCCGCCAGGCTCCACCACCGGCAGCGGCTGCCGGCCATATCATCGCCGGGCAGGATCCTGCCGCCCTGGTAAGCCATCAAATAACCGATACTCAGCATATAGCGCACGTTTTCATCGTAGTGGAAAGTGGAGGCGTGAACCACGCCCAACGGCCTGGCCTGCAGCTCATCGCCCGCCTCCTCGCGCAGTTCGCGCTGTGCACCGGCCAACAGCGTCTCTTCCGCCTCTAAGGCCCCATTGATCACTTCCCACTTGCCAGCTCGCTTGGGATGGGCCAGCAGCAGAACCTGCTCTTGCTCGTTGACCAGAAACACGCACACCGCCGCCGGCGAACACGCAAACGTGCGCTTGCCATGGGCGGCAACCACGCTGGGCTTTTGTGCAGGCGCGTTCATCTCAGCGTAAATGAATGGCGGTGCTGCATCTTGTCCCGCCCAGGATGCTGGATTCGGTGATCTCCACTTCCACCGGGCGATCGAAGAGCGTGCCAAACAGGTTCTCCTGGAAGCGCTTGCAGCAGTACAGGCACAGCGACCTGGCCGGCGTGGAAGTGTTGCCGAAAGAACACACGCAGCGGCTGACCTTTTTCCCGGTCAGATACAGGATCGTCTTATCTTCGTTGAATTCCAGCTTCTCCCAATACGGAGACTTATCATCAATATTCACATGATCGAGGAACTTCTGAACGTCATTTTGATAGCCCAAGATCCATTCCTTGGAATGCCCCAAGGCAAAGCAATCGTCGCCCAAGCGGCAGAAGATATCCGCTTTGACCGCCTCAACCTGCGCTGCATCGATGTAGGTGAGGATTTTAACCACCTGCTCTTTATTCATCTCGATGAGCGGTAATTCATTTTCCATGCAGACCTCTCCTGTTTTTGAAACCAATGGCTTATGGGGTGGTGATCAATGGCCAAATTTTATCATGGTCGTGGCCTGTCATTGCGAGATTCGTACATGACGCCAAATATGTCATTGCGAATCTCCTCAGGACAAGGAGGGGGTTGCTTCCCTTCGTGCCTCAGGGCAGGCGCACAGACCACTCGCAACGACAGATCGCCGGGCACCTGTCATTGCGACCCTGGCGGTTCTTGCCGGGGGAAGCAATCTCGCCCGATGAAGGAGGAGAAGATCATCCGAACGACTAGAAGCATGATAATGAACAAAAATGGAGGAAATAATGCTAAAATGGAATGAGTTCAGCCACAACCATCACCCTCCCCGGGTGAAATAGGAACCCCAGGGGATTCTTCCGCGGCTGAGGTTCGGGTTCGTAGCGTATCTAAACAAGGATGTAAAGTGAAGAAGCATATTGTTCCATTTGGCATGACCATATTTATCCTTATGATGATCTATTCCACCGTTTTCCGCCCACATGCCTGTGTGGGTTCTGCCGGTCGATCCGGAGGGGTTGGTTCAGAGCCTCATTTGGTTAAAGACTTGAACCTTGCTGGTGTAAGTAGTGAAACATCTCATATGGTTAAGATTGGCGATATTCTTTATTTCGCGGCTAATGATGGCATCTATGGCAAAGAATTATGGCAAAGCGATGGTACTCCTCAGGGGAGCAGGCTAATAAAGGATATTATCCCTGGTAAATCAGGTTCGGACCCTCAAGGTTTCGTGAATTTGGCAGGCAGGGTTCTTTTTGCCGCCCAGGATGGGAGCGGTTGGGGGTTGTGGATTACGGACGGAACAGAGAATGGGACTCAACTGCTGCGTACTTTTGATGCCATGCCCCACTTCATCGTTCCCAAGAATAACCAGGCTTTCTTTGTGGTCGACGATTCGCTATCTCATGGATTATGGAAAACGGATGGAACACCGGCAGGCACACAACAGGTGCGCCCATTTGCATCAGGCGCCATCGATACACCATTAACAGTTTTTCATGAAAAGGTATATTTTCATTCTATAGATGATAATAGTGCCCTGTGGAGTAGTGATGGCACGGTGGAAGGTACTGCTCCGGTTTATCATTTCTTTAACATCAACGAGATGTTGGTTTATGGCAATGATCTCTATTTCTCTGTAATTGCTATTGATGCGACCCAGGGGCTATGGAAGACGGATGGCACCGCTTTGGGAACAACATTGGTCAAATCGTTTTCGGGTTTCCCGATAGACTTGAAGATCAACGATGGTTGGCTGTATTTCACCCTTTACTATAGTTATCGGAAAGGTCTCTGGCGGAGCAATGGCACTGAGAACGGAACACTCCAAATCGAGGACGATTCTTTTCAACCCTATGAAAGTGTTTTTCTAAATGGTGAGTTGATCGCAGCAGGGTATAAGGATGATTTTTGCGGACTATGGAAGACCGATGGAAGCCCCAATGCCCTTTCATTGGTGCAGGGATGTTCGGGAGCTTACCCGCCAGCGTGGCTAACCGTTTCCAATGGCTTCCTGTTCTACTCCAATTTTTACAATAACAACGATGCGTTGTGGAAAAGCGATGGAACCAGCCAGGGGACCAGCGTTGTGCATACGTTCCCCACATTTCATCGCAATTATCCCTGGTCGCTCATTGACTTTGACAATCACCTTTTCTTTGTTGCTTCCGATAGCAGTGTTGGCGAAGAACTATGGATGAGCGATGGAACAATGGATGGAACCAAGGTATTCAAAGATCTTAACCCGGCAACGGATAGTTCGGATCCCAGCCTATTCACTTCATTGGCAGGAAAACTGATTTTCGCGGCATCAGATGTAACAGGTAGGGGAGTTTGGACGACCGATGGAATAATTACTGGAACGCAGCTTCTTCAAGCTTCCTATCCCTTGCAAATGACCTCGGCCGGCTGGCAGGTTTTCTTTATGGATGGTAGCAATTTGTGGAGAACCAATGGCACAATCCAGGGTACCAGCCTGATTACTACGAGCACTTATACCATGCGATCTTTGACCAGTGCTGGAGAAAACATTTTTTTGGTAATTGATACATCTTCGCGCAGCAACCCTTGTGACCCTCAACTTCTATATGAAGTCGAAAGCACTACGGGCGCTGTATCGATGTTGAAAAATTTTGGTGAGTGCAGTCTCGTTGACCAATTGACTGCTATTGGAGATCGCCTGCTGTTCGCCTTGAATTCAACCGAATTGTGGCAGAGCGATGGCACTCCCGCTGGAACACAGAAAGTTCTATCTGTGGAAAGCGGAAGTATCAGATCGTTTTTTGGCATCAATGATCGCCTCTACTTTACAGTCGAAAACCTGAATACCAAATCATATGCTCTCTGGACGGTTGACGACAGTGCCGCTCGTCTGATCAAAGAGTTCATCAGCCCGCAGTTCTATATCCAAATCGACAGCCTGGCGGGTGCGGGTGAGGCGCTTTTCTTCTCCGTGTATGATTCCAACGACGATACTTACGAGCTTTGGAAAAGTAATGTGCTCACATCAGATACTGTGCTGGTAAAAGAGTTCAGTGAATTGTCCGGATTGACCTACAGAGCGAATCGGCTTTTCTTTGCAGCCGCGCCTGTCTTGCCCGAGGATCAGCATGGCGTTGAACTGTGGTCGAGCGATGGCACCTCTGAGAACACGGCAATGATCAAGGATATTTGGCCGGGATCCGCCAGTTCGTCCCCCAATCATTTGGCAGTGATCGGTTCAAACCTCTATTTTTCAGCAGATGATGGTGTGCATGGCGCTGAACTTTGGCAAAGCGATGGGACTGAGGCGGGAACTTTTCTTCTAGCCGATCTCGAAATAGGAATATCTGGTTCTTCACCCGCCAATTATTTCTATGTGATGCCCAATTTGTATTTCACAGCAGATGTTTTTCCATATGGTCGCGAAGTATGGCGTTTCGAACCATTCCCGATCCTCAAGGACTATTTACCCCTGGTTATTCGATAGCCGCATGCAATTACTCATGTATAATTATTACAAAGAGAATACCAGCTTTCGATGCCACAGAGAACCACATGATGGAGGGAGCAACATGATCAAATCTTTCTCACACGCTGTGCACAGCGAATCGGGCGCCGCGCTAAAACACTTCGTTAAGCTGTTCCTGCTGGTCGCCTGTATTTTTGTCGTCCTGTCCAACCTGAGCTGCATTGAACCGCCCAGCGACTCGGGCTGCGGAGATTCCAGCGTGCCCGATATGCCCATCAACACCTCCGGTTCGCAGGTGGTCACCACCAAAAGCATCCAAAAAGCCCCCTTCACCCCGGCTATGTCCGGCTCCACCGGACCGTTTGTTCCTCGGGAATCCGTCCTGCGCACGATGAGCTTTCCAGAAAGCGGGGCAGAACGCCTGACCTGGACGCCTCCCCCGGGCGCGACCAATTTCGAGTTCATCGGCGCCCCAGCCCCCGAGCCCGGCGGTCCCCCCTTCATGTTCTTCGACCCTCCCAACTCCATCACGGTCCGTTATAATCTGCCCGACCTGCCGGCGGGCACCAATTCCATGGAAGTAGCCGAGACAGTGCAGGTCTGGGCACTAGATCAAGGCGGCAACTACACCACCATGACGAGTAAGATCGTGCGCCCACAACTCTCAAGCGCCAGCCAGCCAGCCCCGGCCAGCCAGGCAGGCGTGCTCCCGGCCGCTCCACCGGCTCCGGCGCCGGCCTCGGCCCAAATCACCACCGTGTACCAGGTCGATCAATACCGCTCCGTGGTAAGCGACACGCTGACCAGCGCCCAATGCCAGTCCCTGTACGATTGGTTTCAAGGAGACAGCCTCTTCGCCGCCATCCGCGTGCCGGTCACCGTCACCGCAGACAGCTCCTCCCTGCTGCCGGTCGTCTTTGGGCCGGATGTAAGCACGCGCCCCATCCTACAACTCACCATCGATTACCAACCGGCGCCGGGCGTTGCAGACGTGCCCCTGGAAGTGCGCCCTGAGCGCTTCACCTACCTGCTGAACAACCTGCCTGCCGCCCCCGGCGAAATGTGGGTGGCGCTCGGCGCGGCCGCCGAACCCAAGGTGATCTGCCCAGCCAACATGAACGCCGATACCTGGGAGTTCTATTTCGGCCTCCCACTCGACCTGGTGGGTAAGGCCAGCAGCCTGCCAACCTACTACTGCTACGAAGGGAACGAATCGCCGCTGCTCAACCGGATCGCCGGCCAGGTGCTGGCGGGCGCCAACGCCGCCTCCATCCAGGCCGAAGGCATCACCTGCCTGGGCCCGCAGGACCAATCGCTCGACCCCGAAGCCACGCTGCACATCGGCAACCCCGGCGTGGCCTGGAATGTGATCCCGCCCGAGCAGGTATCCTTCATGCACTACCTGGAGCGCACTCCCAACGCACCGGTCAACCTGGGCATTACCACCACCCTGACCGGCTCAACCTGGAGCCTGTACCTGGGCGACGACAAAGCGCCCGACCTGGCCCACCCCATCACCAACCCGTGGAACTCACCGTATGCCTTCGATTTCTTTTGGGTCGTGGGAAGCGTGCCCCAGGGCGCGGCGCCCGGCTCGTACAACGTGACCGTCAGCGCAGAAGAGGCCGCCCAGCCAAGCATCTCCACCTACATCAACGACATGCTGTGGGTGGGAGAGTGGACACCCCCCAGCGGCGGAGAAACGACGCATACCGTCTTCTTGCCCTTACTGCTGAAATGACCTTTTGCGCCGGGGGTGAGCGATGCTGCCCTATCTAAACTGGGGCGACTGGCGCATCAGCGTCTACGCCCTGTGCTATGCACTGATGTACGCCGTGCTGGGAGTTTACGGCTACTGGCACCTGCGGCGGTTGATCGCCTCGGCTGAAGTGCGCTCGCGCCTGACCCTGCTCTTCCTATCTGGCCTCTTCGCCGGAACCATGCTGGACGTGATCGTCAAAAGCCTGCTGTATTGGGCCCGCACGGGCGTGTGGGTGCGGATGGGGCACATCAGCGCCCTGTGGGGCCTGGCCTTCGGGTTGGGCTTGGGGATCTGGGCCATGCGGCGCATGAAGATTCCCCTGGGCGCAGGGGCGGATGTGGGCGTGGTGCCTATCCCCCTGGGACAGGCCATCGGACGCCTGGGATGCCTGGCAGCCGGCTGCTGCGGCGGGGCGCCGGCGCCGCTGGGCTGGGGATTGTGGCTGCCGGATACCAGCGGCGTTTGGCTGAACCGCTACCCCACCCAGCTCATCAGCCTGGCCCTGAACCTGTTCATCTTCCTGCTGCTGCTGGCCCTCGAGCGCCAGCCCGCCGGCAGCCGTTGGCGGCCCTTCCCCGGCTCCATGCTAGCAATCTACGTGCTGCTGTTCTCCGCCAAGCGCTTCGGCGTCGAGTTCCTGCGCGCCGATTACCAGCCCGTCCTGGGGCCCTTCAGTGTTCCCCACCTGGCGGCGCTGCTCATGTTCGCTGCCGCCCTGCTGGCCTGGCTCTACCTTACCAAGACCCGGCGAAGCAGTAAGCCGGACTGAAGACGCCCCCTCCCTTCCTTCTTTTTGCTATGCGCTTCCAACGCACCCACGCCCTGCTCTGCGCCCTGCTGCTGCTCGCCGAGATCCTGATCGCCACCGTCTTCGCCCGGGTCGTCTTCGTGCGCAGCTACCTCGGCGATGCGCTGGTGACCATGCTGCTCTATCACCTGGTCAAAACCTTCTACCCCGCCCGCCCCCTGCCGCTGGCCCTGACGGTTTTCCTCTTTGCCTGCCTGGTCGAATTCGCCCAATACTTCCACCTGGCAGACGCCCTGGGCCTGGCGCCCGGCAGCCTGGGCAGCCTGCTCATCGGCGCCAGCTTCAGTTGGCTCGACATCCTGATGTACCTGCTGGGCTGCGCCGCCTCCTGCCTGATCGATTGTAGTATAAATACTTTACAAACCAGTAACGATCAGGAGATGTAAAGCGATGGAAACGGGAGCGGTGGACTTCCAACACGCTGCCCTGCAGCGCTCTGAGCAGCGCCCGCACCAGGATGGCCGATACAACGCCCTTGCCGCTGGTGTTACGCCGGGCTATCCGTTGTAGGTTGATGGTGGTGGGCGCGAAAAGACTCCGGCCTCTCGCCTGGGCGTTCCCAGGAGATAGGGTCGGAAAGTGAGAGAAGATATGGCTATTTGTTTTCAGGCAAGTCGGATAGAATATAACTAGAGAAATCTGATCTAACTCTCAATCAGTGAATCATGTACCGGAGTTTAGACTTTCGCCCTTTCCGCCACATCAAAGTGCGACACGAGGTCTCTTGAGTAACTGTCTTGCTGGT
>CAZVRZ010000202.1:0-8264 GCA_964629965.1 uncultured Anaerolineaceae bacterium | reverse complement strand
GTTTTGGGCCCATTACTACTTCTTCACCTCCTTTCAGTTAGCGAAAACAAAAGTTGTGAAAAGGAGAAGGTAATGGGTGACTGGAAATCCAATCTTAAAAATGATCCACTGCCCTGGTTGTTAGAGAAAAGCAACCCCTCGGTACGCTATTATGCGCTAACCGAATTATTGGATAAGCCGCTTCACGATTCGGACGTACAGGCCACTCAGAACGATATTCTGCACTCCCCGCTTATCACAGACATCCTGCGCCAGCAACATGACACTGGCTATTGGGGAAGGCCCAAATGCTATTTGGAGCGATTTGTCGGAACTACCTGGCAAGTGTTGCTGCTTCTGGAATTAGGGTGCGACCCCCAACACCCACAGATCCAAAAAGCCGCTCAATTTCTGCTCGACACAGGGTTCGATTCAGAGCAACAGTGTTTTCTTTCGCGGAAAGGGATACCGCAAGCCCCTTGTTATCATGGTGTATTATTGTGGGGATTGTTGCGTTGCCATTACGAACACGATCCACGGGTTCAGGCGATTCTGCAATGGGTTCTGCGGACAATGGAGTTTCATGACGGCGATGACCAGGTATCTAATCCTGATGATATGTGCCTGGGACGCCATACATGCATTCGCGCGGTTCTGCCGATATTGCAAGCCTTGACCGAAGTCCCGGCGGCGATGGTGACGCCGAAAATTACCCAATGTCTCCGGGCGGGAAACGAATTTCTTTTACTGCATCATCTCTATAAGCGGAGCCATAACCTATCGAAACCGATCAGTGCCTATATGACTCGCCTGACGTTTCCGAATTTCTATTACCCGGATGTCCTCCAGGCGTTGTTGCTCCTCACGCGACAGGGCTACAACGATGACCGGATGCAGGCCGCCATTCAGTATCTCCTTGGAAAGCAGAGTAAAGACGGAACCTGGCAGATGCAACGCGCCTACAATGAACGTCGTTCCAACGACCTATTTCCGGTGGTGGTGTCCATCGAAGAACGTGGCCAACCGAGCAAGTGGGTCACGTTACGCGCCCTCATTGCGCTTAAATCAGGAGGCATCAATGATCCATGCAATCAGTATCGAAAAGGCAGAGTTGTATGAGAAATATCGACTACCCTATGCAAACGAAGCGGTAAACGATCTTCTTGGCCGCATCGGTGCAGTTCAAGCCGTGGCCGACATCGGTGCTGGTACAGGTCAACTGGCAAGATTGTTTGCGGATAGATGCGCCAAGGTCTACGCCATAGAGCCAGACTCTGCCATGCGGAAGGTGGCGTCTGCCTCTTTAGCAGGCTTTGCTACAATCGAAATCCTTCCTGGTTGTGCCGAACAGACCACTCTGGCTGACAACAGCGTTGATCTTATCGTAATAGGAAATGCTTTTCATCGCTTCAGGCCAGAAGCCTGTCAGGAACTGTACCGTATCCTCAAGAAGCCAGGATGGATTGCCCTGTTTGCATATACATTCGTAAACAAAGCCTTCACGGATATGCTCTTTGCCAAGCTGGCCACATTGGAAGGAGTGGCCCGCAAGCAGGAACAATCCTGGCATAGAACGCCGGTACAATACCTGTTTGGGGATGGTCAAATCTACACGCTGCATTATCACCAGTCGCATGTGGAAGATTGGACGGCGTTCTTTGGAGCGGCATGTGCAGGCATAGAAGCTCCTCATCGCGATGAAGCAGAATTTGAGCAATTTGAGGCGCTCAATCGCCAGGTCTTTGATGCCTTTGCAAAGAATGGCAAAATCCAGATTGATTATGAAACCCAAGTATCATTTGGGCAACCGCAGTTCCAATCACATAGCATGGGAGAGTCATGAAAACAAAGTGTGGCCCGATATTATTTCTCCTTTTGGCAATCAGTTTGGTTTTATCAGGCTGTGGCGCCGGACAAACGCTTGTTCCAACCAACGTGCCCTTGCTGACAAACACGCCTGCCGCGACCAGCACGCCGGCCGCGACCAGCACGCCGGCAGCGATCAGCACACCGGCAGCGACCAGCACGCCGGCAGCGACCAGCACAACGGCAGCGACAAACACAATGGCAGTAAAGAGCACTGCCGTGGCGAACGCTACCATTTCACCGATTATCACCGCGTCCGAAATTGTCTTCAAAAATGCAAACGTTATTCCCATGACAACAGAAATGGTCCTGGAGGGCTATTCTGTTTATGTGAAAAACGGCAAAATTGAAGCCATCGGTAGATTTGAAGATTTAGTCTTTAGCAAAGAAGCTGAAATCATAGATGCTGAAGGAAAATATCTCCTTCCCGGATTCAGTGATATGCACGTTCATGTTTCTGATTCAGAGGAAAGGATTTTATACCTGGCAAACGGCATCACATTAATTAGAAATATGTGGGGTACCCCCGAACACTTAGCGGCATACAAGAAATTCGAAGAAGAGAAGACGCCTCACCCGGAATTATATACAACCGGTCCTTTGATTGATGGAAAGCGTTCAATTTGGCCAGGAAGCCTGATTATTGAAGATCCGGATGAGGTTGCTGAAGCAATCAGCAAGATGAAAGCCGATGGATACAATGCAATCAAGGTTTATGATAAGCTGACGCTGTCAGTCTATAATGAGATTATTGAAGAAGCAGATCGTGTTGATCTGCCGGTCGTTGGTCATGTTCCGGGCGCGATTGGGATAAGAAAGGTTATTGAATCTGGACAATTGTCTATCGAGCACCTGACGGGTTATTCTTTGTCGAGCGCTAATAGTTCGATCGATCCTGACATTATCGAACTCACGATAGAATCCGGTATTTGGAATTGTCCAACCCTGGTGGTGTATTATAAATATGCTAACCTGGCGGAAATTAAAAGTGAACCCAATGACCAGTTGAAGTATGTTCCTCCAGGTATTGTGGAAGGCTATTGGAGAAGCGCTGATCAAGTGAGCGTACCGATTGAATCATATAGGAAGATACTAAAAATTCTTTTTGATAACGGCGCAAGAATTGTGGCGGGAACAGATGCAGGAAATCCCTACGTCATTGCCGGATTCAGCCTGCATGAAGAATTTCAGTATATGAATAGTGTTGGTCTAACTCCCTACCAGGTTCTTTTGACAACCACAAAGAATGCCGCAGAAATGTTAGGGTACGAAAAAAGGCTGGGGACGACAGAAGCAGGCAAAGATGCCGATCTTGTTCTGCTCGATAAAAATCCATTGGAAGACATTGCCAACACATCTTCTATTGCAGGCGTTATGACCAAAGGGGTCTGGCTTCCAAAAGAGCAGCTTCAGCGCATGTTAGATGACCTTGCTCTAGGTTATAGCAGTACAAAGTGAAAGGCAAAATATGAATCCGAAATACAACGAAACGATCGACAAGCTCAGAACGTGGTCCCAAAACGAGAAATCAATTCAAGGTGTAATTATTCTCGGTTCGCAAGTCAGGGACGAATTCGAAGGTGATGCGTGGTCAGATCTGGATGTTTTACTTCTCGCTGATACCCCCTCAGATTTCATGCGATCTGATAAAGGGCTGGAATTTTTGGGCGAAGTTGTTTGTGTAGTCGTTGAAGAAACTCCACTTGATTGGGTCCGTATGACCTGGTCGGTCAAACGAATTCTGTTTACAGATAATCGAGCTGTCGATTTCTCAATATTGCCTTCTGATCGAGTCGATGATGTTCTTTCAATGAATGCGGAGATCCATGCGCATGGCTATGAGATCATTTATGATGCTCATCCCAATATGCTAACGGCAAAAATCGAAACCAGCCTGTTAAAGGTAAAAGAGGAACCACCCAAGCCCTCTACTGAAGCCGAACTACAACAGATCATCAATACTCTCCTTTTTGAGTTATTGTTTGCTGCCAAAAAAATCAGGCGGAATGAATTATGGGTGGCAGTGAGCTGCATCAATCAGCAGATCAATAATCGGCTCCTTCAATTGATCGAATTTCATGCAGCCTCCGTCACCAAGGCTTCTCAGGGCATTCGATATGAGGGGAGGTTTTTAGAACAGCGTATCCCGCAAGCTGTGCTCGAGAAATTACCACTGTGTTTTGCCAGGTATGCTGTCTTGGACGCGATCCAAACCATTGGACATTTACTCGAAATCACCCGTTATCTTTCAAAGGAGATTTGTGAAGCGCAAAATTACCCATTCGATGCAAAGCAATTTGACAGAACACGAAAGCTCTATGACGAAGTAGCGGATGACATTGTTTGCTGGCATCTCAATGTCGCAAAAATCATCGAGCCGCACATCCAAAAGAAGTATGGTAGCGATTGACTTTTCTATCGAAGTTTCTGGGTGTCCGACAACCTGTTTGCATTGTTGGGCGCGTGGGCATCCCTACCAACCGATGCCCATAGCAGATATTGCCTGGGTGCTCGAAAATGTGAAACGGTTTTGTGTCCAGGAAAATATCGTTTTTACTGCCTACCCTATGCACGAGGTTTTTCATCATCCTCAGGCGGTTGAAGTACTCAAGTTGTTCAAGAACTATGCTTCAGACACCTCATTTGAACTCATCACCACAGACGGGGTATCTATAGTGCAACGGGATGATTGGCAATTCTTGTTAGAAACGGCTCAGGCATGTGGAACAAAGACGCTGTGGTTTGCAATTCACGGCAAGGATGATGTTCACGACAAGATTGTCAACTATCCTGGCGCGTACCAGAGTATAGGTACTGTTGTCGAACGAGCGCATTCGATGGGCTTCCGTTGTGGCAGCAATATTTTGATCTCTCGAGCCTGTTTACCTGAATTCCATTCGTTTATGAGTTCGTTACAGGCAATGGGCCTTGACGAACTTAGTTTTGAGATTGCAGTATATAATGCCCACAAGAGGGGGCGGTACTACGATGAAATCTACCGTCCTACGCTCGATGAACTTCTGCCCTATGCCGATGAAATTCAAAAGCAAACAGTATGGTGGAAAAAAGAATGGGGCAGTTTGCCAGAACGCACCGAGGCGGCCTGGTATGAGAAGGTTTTGTCAGACAATATCGACAGCAAAGAATGGACTTTCCCACCGCGGAACGCTGTTGGGGTAGTGGTTCGCCCCGATTTGAGCGTTTATGGCGGTAAAGCGGGTATTTATGGGGCGTATTATGGTAATTTGCGCTCCGACACCATCAAGATCGTTCTACAGAGAGCTATGGCTGATGGAGAAACAACCGATGATGGTCCGATATACTTTTCTGTTCCGAAAATTCCTTTGCCAGTAGAAGCAGCCCGCCAGGGTGGAAATCCAAATAGCCAAAAGGTACACCTTTGGGCCGGCGATATTTACATCAAGTGGCTGGATATGGCACTAAAAGCCTATCGGCGGTATTAAGCCCGATGATAATTAAAACCAAAAGGCGCCTCAATGGGCTTTACGCGATCAACTTTATGCTGTTCGTTTTGGCTGCGCTGTTGGGCCTGACGGGTTGTGGGCAATCCGTGGTTATACCCACCCTGGATCAAAGCGGAGATACAAAATGTCAGCAGACAATACACGATATCTACAACAAGATCTATTGCCCTGACCAGGAACAGGTTTTAGAAAATCTTTTCACCGAGCCTTTTGAATTGAATAAGCCATCCTGGATGGCGACTTGCGAAAACGGTCCATTCACAGAAGTGGTCGAGATAGAAGGGCCAACCCAAAAAACATCCGGCTATTATTCTTATTCCGTGACGGTAAAATTCTGGTATCCGGAAGGCAAAGGGTCTGGGGCAGAGCCTTATACTGCCTTGGTATTTGTGACAACTGCAATCGGTGATGATGGAGTTTGTAGAATTTCGGGGGCATCGGGTGGAGGCTAGCTTGTGATATGCGTACCAATCACTATCCATTCGCCGATATGAATTTGGATCGCAAATGGTTCGTGCTCGTCGCCATTGGGACTGGCTCTTTTATGTCTGCCCTGGATGCCAGCGTGGTCAACACCATCTTGCCCATCCTGCGGGAGGCTTTCCAGAGCGATGTGGCCACGATGGAATGGATCGTGACGGTTTACCTGCTGGTGCTGAGCGGGCTGCTGCTCACCTTTGGCCGCCTGGGCGACCTGCGCGGCCACAAAAGCATCTACGTGTGGGGGTTCGGCCTCTTCGTATTCAGCTCGGCCTTGTGCGGGGCGGCCTGGTCGCCGGCGGCCTTGATCGCCTTTCGCGCCTTGCAGGCGGTGGGCGGGGCCATGCTGGCCTCCAATGCCCCGGCCATCGTGACCGGCAACATCCCTGCTGAGCAGCGCGGCCGCGCCTTTGGGCTGGTCTCGACGCTGACGTACCTGGGGCTGACGGTGGGGCCCTCGCTGGGGGGCTGGCTGGCGCACGCCTACAGTTGGCGCACGGTGTTTTATATCAACCTGCCGGTGGGCGCACTGGCGCTGGGACTGAGCCTGCTCTTCATTCCGCAGGATGCGCCCGCCGAGGGTGGGCAGCGCTTTGACCTGCCCGGCGCGGCCATCTTCCTGGCGGCGCTGACGGCCTTGCTGCTCGGCCTGAACAAGGGCGCCGGATGGGGCTGGGCTTCGCCAGCGGTGCTCGGCCTGCTGGCGGCGGCCGCGCTGCTGCTGGCGCTCTTCATCCTGGTCGAGCTGCGCTCTGCGGCCCCCATGCTGGACTTGAGCCTGTTCCGCGTGCCCTTGTTTTCCGCCTCCACTGCCGGCGCAGTTCTGAATTACATCTGCGTGTACAGCATCACCTTTTTGATGCCTTTTTACCTCATCCAGGGGCGCGGGCTGAACTCGGCCCAGGCCGGGCTGCTGCTGACTGCCCAGCCGGTGCTGATGGCCATCGCTGCGCCGGTCAGCGGGGCGCTCTCCGACCGTTTTGGCTCGCGCCGGCTGGGCATGCTCGGCATGGGCGTACTGGCGGTGGGGTTGTTCTGGCTGTCCCGCATTGAGTCTGGGACATTGCTATGGCTGGTTGTTGCCGGGCTGGCAGTCGCTGGGGCCGGTACCGGAACGTTTATTTCGCCCAACACCAGCTCGCTGATGGGTGCGGCTCCCCGCCAGCGGCAGGGGATCGCTTCGGGCGTCCAGGCCACGGCGCGCAACTTTGGTATGGTCTTGGGGATCGGGTTGGCGGGGGCCATTTTGACCACCCACCTGGCGCGCCAGACTGCGCAGGCTTTGTATACCGGTGTGGAGATGGGCTTCCTGGCGGCGGCGGTGGTGGCCTTGCTTGGTGTGGCGGTCTCGGCGATCAAGGAGAAGTAGGCGGCGCGGTACGACAGGGATGGACGGGAAGAGGGCGGATCTGTCATGTCGGGGCTGCCGGGGCTGTCGGGGCGGGTCTCAGACCCGCCCTTACGCGTGCGGAGGAAGGAGCCCTTACGCGTGCGCCTGGCTGCAGGGAAACGCTTTGGCGATGGTGTCTGCCAGGATGCTGTCCACCTCGAGGGAAGCGGCGCTGGGTACGCCGGCCGGCGCGGCCGGGAGTGCGTTGGCGGCTGCCACGATCCAGCTCACGGCCAGGTCGGGTGAAACCTTGCTGGTGTTGACCACCAGGTCGAAGGCCTGGATGGCGTTCCACTGCGCCTGGTAAAACTCCTCGACGAAAGCCATGCGCACTTTGTCGTTTTCCTTCACCAGGGCTTCGGCCTGCTCGAGGCTGATCTCCTGCTGCGCCATGATGCGCCTGGCCCGGTTGGGGAAGGGGGCCTGCACGCGCACGTGGAGAACGCCGGCAAATCCGCCCAGGACGGCGTAGCCGCTGCGCCCCAGGATGACGGCGTTGCCATGTTGGGCAACGGCCTGGATCACCCGGTTGAGTGTTTTGACCGTGATGGCGCGTTGTTCTTCGCGCTGGCCGTCCAATCTCTCCCAAATGGTGGGCAGCGTCTCGTAGCTTTTGGTGAATTCCGCCCGCCCGTACTGGTTGAGAATATCGCCGATGAAGGTTCGATCGACAAAATGGTAACCCAGGGCCTGGGCAACCTGCTGGGCGATGGGTTCGCCCTCGCTGCCGAATTCTCTGGAAATGGTGATCACCGTCATGTGAGCGACTCCTTTCTTGTTGTGAAGCTCAGCCTATCGTGTTAATAAGATTATGGCACGAGTGGCGGAATTTTACAAGCAGCAAGCTCTCGCCCAGCATGGCTATTTCAAGAAAGGAAATGTCGCTGCGAGACGCCGTTCCCATTCGCTTCGCTCAGGGCATGCTTTGGCGGCAGCCTGCCCCGAAGCATGATGGGTGGCAGCCCTCAGCAAGCCGGGAGATTGCTTCCCCCGGCCAAGAGCGCCGGTGTCGCAATGATTATACTGAGTTGTCAAGGGTATCCTGCACATTAACAATTTGAGTT
>CAZVRZ010000201.1:0-8288 GCA_964629965.1 uncultured Anaerolineaceae bacterium | reverse complement strand
GAGACGCCAAATAAACCGTACAACCAGTCGCTATTGTCGCAGCGATATTTGTCTTTCTTACAGCAGTGGCAGTAATCGCTATCGCAACCCTGGCCGTCTTCTGAACATTTCTGGCAATCAGAATTGCACTTGCCCAAGTCCACCGCGTCGCCGTAGCCCGGGATAATCTTTTCGAGAACTTTTGAGCATTCCAGGATGGCATCCGTTTCGCCGTTGCGGGCCTTGATACAGCCCATGACGGTCATAGCCGTGCCCAGGGCCTTAACCTTCTTGGTGAGCAAGACCTCCGGCAGGATTTCTTCGAGGCAGTTTTTCATGCACTCGGCCCAGGACATGTTGGCGGCCAAGATAACCGGAACACCGGCTACCGAAACCGGGTCAACCAATTCCCATGCGCCGGTTTGCAAGCTATAGCGAATCGCCATGAACTCCCCGCCCACGGTCAGCGAGGCAGCATCGAGGGTCTCTACAGTCACGCCGTCCAGGTTCTTGGTGATCAGGCGAGCCTTGAACTCCGGCGCGACCTTCAGCAAGAAGAACACCTTCTGCTCGGCGCCGTTGGCCAGGGTCTGCTGGACGGCATGTGCCAACACATAACCCTGGTTCAAGGAGGTTTGAATGAACTGGTTGAGAACGCTGTCGGCAGCCCGCTCGTTGGCGATCTGCTGCTCGGTCAGCTCGACCCGGTTGGTCACCTCCCTGGATTGGTACTCCAGGTAAGGGGTGACATTGAAGGGCGGCGAAACCAGGTTGGAGGCCGATATCTGGGCAAGGGCGGCATCCTTCAAACCGTCAGGAAGCCCCCAATCGAAGCGCACATGGACAGCGATCACGCCGCCGGCCCCGGCAGGCAGGCTGCCCAGCTTCCAGAAGAGCTGGTTCTGCTCGGGATAATGGATGCCATTGGCTGTATCGCTGAGATAGACGGCGTAAACGGGCAGCGCCATGCGCAGCACGGCATCGGTGAGGGCAGTGCTCAACCCGTTGGTGTAACGGATCGAATAGATCTGCCGGCTGCCGGGCGCAAAAGTGAGCGGGCCGGTCATCTCTACGCTCAATTCGCTGGTCTCTTCAACCTGGCTCGGATCGGTCAGCCAGGGCTGATAATTGACGTTATTGCTTACGCTGGCGCCGGTTCCGCCGGGATTGCTGCTGTGAGCCGGCCCGCTGAGATGGCCCCACCAGTTATAACGAGCGTCGACCGTTTCGTAATTCATGTTCAGCACGCCAGCCTGAACGTTTTCGATGCGGTTGTAATTGATGAGCGGAGAACCTACCAGGGTAGCCACCGTCACCGCTGCGCTGGCGCTGTGGTGCAGGTAGCAGCGGCGGATGTTGGCCGACGGAGATAGAAGGCGCAGCAGCGCCGAGTCATCGTCCGTGCCACCCCCACCGTAACTGATCTCGCAGCGGTCCAGGACCAGGCTGCCGCCCGCTTCTGCAAGGGTGATGTTGTTCCACCAGCCGGCCTGAGGGCTGGAACCGGTAAAGATGACCGGCGAAGCATCGCTGCCGGAGGCCAGCAGCGCCCCGTTGACCGAAATGCCGGCGTCCTGGGCAAAATTGACCTTCACCCCGGGGTTGACTACCAGGCTGCCGGTATTGTCTATGCGCAAATCGCCGTCGATGAGATATTCCAGGCCCACGTCCGCCCAGATCTCGCTGCCGGGGATACGGACATTGCGATACGTGATCGTGTTCCAGCCGTTGCCGGAGGCAGTGAGATTGATGAGCGCAAAGTTGCAATTCATGCTGTAGCACAACACCGCACTGGTATTGTTGCCGACAAAATTGACGTTCTGCAAAATGGTCTGCGCATCGGCAGGTAGATAGGCACCGTAGATGCTAATACCGTTGGTGAGGCTGTAACGAATGGTGCTGTTGGTCACCTTGAGATGCGTATTTTCCGCCTCAATGTTGCCCGAGGTCGAGTCGTAATCGACTCCGCCGTATTCGATCACCACATGGTCAAGAATGGCGGAGACCGGATGGCCCTCATTGCCGGCGATAAAAAGCCCATACCAGCTTCCAGGGGTCTTTTCAACCCCGGTGAACGTGATCGGCTGGGTGGCGCTCCCCAGGGCAGTAAAATCTCCGGAGATGGAAAAACTGGAGTCCATCGCCAGGCTCACCCCCGGCTGGACCGTCAGGCTGCCGGCCGAGCCCACCTTGGCCGCATCCTTGAAGATGGTGGGCAGGCCGCTGTTCTCCAGCAGCAGGTCGCCCGTAAAATCAAGCGAATCGTACACCACGGCGTTGAGGGTGTTCCCACTGGCAGTCAAACGGGCCAGCACGGGGTCTTGATCTCCTGCCCCCTCGATCACCAGAGCCGTGCCGGTGTTGTTCGTGAAGGCCGTATCGGTGACGATCAGCTTAGTGGCCAGGCTGCCGTGATAGACACCCTCGCCCTGATTATTGCGGATGGTGCAATGCCGCAGGGTAAGGTGGCTGATGGCGGCATAGATACCGGCTTCGTTGGCACCGCCGCCATATTCCAGCGTGGCGTATTCCAGGTGGATCGTGGCCGGGTTGGTGGTCAGGTTGTACCCCAACAGGCCCATCCAACTTCCAGGCTGCTTGGTCACCCCGGTGAACAAGATCGGCGCCAGGAAAGTTCCCTCGGCATGCAGAGTACCATAAACCATGATACCGGCGTTGGCAGAGCCTTCGATCGTCACACCAGGACCCACCGTCAGGGTAACGCCGCTCTTGACCGTGACCAGGCCGGTGAGGGAATAAGGACTGCCGGCAGCGGTCAGAGTGGTATCCACGGCGATCTCACCGCTGAGGGGGGTGCCGCCAACGGCGGCAGGCTGCGCCTGCGAGGCAACAAACCCGGAATTGGCCGAAGAAGGAAATACATCCCCGCTGAACAAAACCATGGCCAGCAGCAAGCCGGCAAACAGGCAGAACTTCATATACTTGGACATAGCAGCTACTCCGTAAATAAAAACAAAGAAATACGATTGGCAAGGGTGCATGGAAGCACTCCCCCATTGTCGCGCCGAACAGGCGCAATTTCAATCCCCTCGGAAATACCTGCTAGCAGTTCTTATCCTTTAAGTGGAATGGCAAGTACAACAGAGCGATCAGGGCCAGGCCGATGGCTTCGCCGGTCAGGATGTACCAGGGCCAGGGGCCCAGATAGTCGAGCAAGGTGGCGGCGGGCGGCTTGTAGGCCAAGAACATGTAATTACCCCCCAGCAACGGGTTGATACAGAAGATGAGGATAGTATAGAGCGTGGCGGACAGGGTGACGACTGCCACCGCACGCCAGGAGCGCGGGCGGAAGCCCTCTCCCAGGGTCAGGTAAAGGGCGGCCAGCACGATGCCGCCGTGAGAGATGAAGATCTGGAAGAAAAGGATGTGCGGAAAACCGTAGGAGCCCAGGGCGGGCGTGATCAGCACCTGGCTGGCGGCGGGGATGCCGAGCAAGTAGATGAATTCATAGCCGACCTGGTGACGGGTAAGCAGGGTGAATACGCTGGTCAGCACCATCACGTTGCACAGGTTGAGCGGCAGCAGGTACTGCAGCGACCACAGGCCGTGATAGGCGTGAAAAGCGTGCCAGAAGATCTCATTGGCCAGCATCAAGCCGGCCAGGCCAAAGCGCACGGCCCGACGCCCACGGGGCGAAAGCTCGAGCCGCCAGCCCAAAAGCACCAGGGCAAAGATGACCAACAGCGCGCCCAGGTGCGCGGCGCCCAGCCAGGCAAAAGGCGTTCCGTGATAATCGGAGGCAAAATATGGACCCATGTTGCGGTAACCCATTCATTATAGTACAGAACGGGGGTTAAATAACCTGGGGCGGCGCAGATCTGTGCCGCCCCAGGTAGGAGCAACGATTCTCTATTTCGCGACCGGCAGGTAGAGATCGAAGACGAGCTTGTGGATGTCCTGCTCGTGCGGATTGAGCAGGTGCTCCAGCCACTGGTGATGGGCGCCGCCATAGGAGCTTCCGTCACGCCACTTGACCAGGGCCTGCCAGACATCCCCGATCTGCTCCAGGTTTTCAAAGCGGGTGACGACGTACAGGCCGCCCTGGAACTCCACCAGGCGCAGGTCGCCTTCCGGCTCCACGCCCGGCGGCACATCCACCCAAATTTCGTAGCCATAATTCGGGCTGCCGGGGGCAGGATTCGGGTTGTTGAAGCCGAACGAGCGGTGTTTCGGGCCGTAATCTTCCCACAATCCCTTGGACTTCAGAAAAGCTTCCATTTTCTGGTGAGCAATGCCTTCGGGCTCCTTGCCGAAACCATACGAGCTGATCACCTGCATGGGCGGCAGTTCCACAATACGAACTTGCAAGTCAGACATAGTAACCTCCTGAGAAAGAATAGCCAGGTTTTGATCCTGTTGATATAATTGTACGCATAGTACCTGACATCTTATGTCATGTTTAATCCTTCTTTATCAAGATCCTGTGAGGAAAAATCATGAGAGCCGACCGGCTGCTTTCCCTGTTGATGCTGCTGCAAACACGCGGCGTGATGACTGCCAACGAGCTGGCGAGCGAGCTGGAGGTGTCAGAGCGCACCATCTACCGCGATATGACCGCCCTGAGCGCGGCCGGGGTGCCGGTGTATGCGCTGCACGGCCCGCATGGCGGGCTGGCGTTAGTGGAAGATTACCGCACCAACCTGACCGGGCTGACGTCCGACGAGGTGCGGGCCCTGTTCATGCTGAGCATCCCCGCGCCGCTTGACCAGCTTGGGGTGGGTGCGGAATTGCGCGCCGCTCTGCTCAAATTATCGGCGGCCCTGCCCTCTTCTCGCCGGGCGGACGAGGAGCGGGCGCGCCAGCGCTTTCACCTGGACTCGGGCTGGTGGTTCCAAGCCGAAGAGGCCACGCCGCACCTGAACACGCTGCAGCAAGCCGTGTGGAGCGACCACCTGGTGCGTATGGTGTACCGCTCGCAGTTCGATGCCGAGATCGAACAGGTGGCGGCGCCCTATGGGCTGGTGGCCAAGGCCAATATCTGGTACCTGGTGGGAAGGCGCGGCGAATCTGTGCGCGCCTGGCGGGTGGGTCGCATCAAGCAAGCCGAGATGCTGGAAGAAAGCTTCGAGCGCCCGCCGGATTTCAACCTGGCCGATTTCTGGAAAGGATGGTGCGAGCAGTTCATCGCCAGCCGGTCGAGCTACAACGTGACGGCGCGGCTGGCGCCGGAGCTGGCCCGGCAGTTGTTGCGGGAGGACAACCGGCCATCGATAGAAGTGCTGCAGCCGGCCGACGAGCAGGGCTGGGTGAGCGTGCAGTTGTCTTTTGAAAGCCTGGAAACGGCGCGCACGCAGATCCTGGGCTACGGAGGCGCGATTGAAGTGATCCAACCGCAGGCGCTGCGCCTGAGCGTGATCGACTTCGCTGCACAAATCCGGGCAGCTTACCCGCCAGATGTTCGATTATAATTGCCAAAATTCTCAAGAGAAAACAACCAGGAGCATCCATGAAAAAAAGCCGATCATACAGTATCTTCGTTATCGCCGTTTTCTTTCTGTTCATGCTGCTGCACCAAACCGACAAACTGATGATCGGTTCGATGCAAACACCGATCAGCGCGACCTTTGGCCTGAACGATCTGCAATGGGGCATGATCAACTCGGGCGCCTTGATCGTGGCCACGCTGCTGTACCCGGTGTGGGGCTATCTGTGCGACCGGTTCTCGCGCGCCAGGCTGCTGGCGCTGGCTTCTTTCATTTGGGGCTCGACCACCTGGCTGAGCTCGATCGTCAAAACCTTCCCGCAGTTCCTGGTGACGCGCGCCTCCACCGGCATCGATGACTCATCTTACCCGGGGATGTACAGCCTGGTGGCCGATTACTTCTCGCCGCGCGAGCGCAGCCGGGTGTACGGTCTGCTGCAGCTATCGCAACCGATCGGCTACCTGGTGGGCATGATCCTGGCACTGATGGTGGCGCCGATGATCGGCGGCTGGCGTTCGGTGTTTTACATCACTGGCTCGCTCGGCCTGGTGATTGCGGTGGTCATCTTCTTCGGTATCAAAGAGATGCCGCGCGGCAAGGCCGAGCCGGAATTCGAGGCTGCACAAGAGATCGGCCAGTTCCGCTTTTCCTGGAAAGCCGCCATGGAAATCTTCAAGAAGAAGACGATGTGGTTTATCTTCCTGCAGGGCTTTGCCGGCGTGTTCCCCTGGAACGTGATCACGTACTTTTTCTTCGGCTACCTGCAAGCCGAACGAGGGTACGATGAGAACGCGGTGTTAATGACCATGGCGCCGGTGATCATTATCATGGCAGGCGGCTACTACCTGGGCGGGGCGCTGGGCGACTGGTTGTTCAAGAAAACGCTGAAAGGCCGGATCATCGTCTCCTGCGCGGGCGTGATCCTGGGGGCGCTGTTCCTGCTGCTGGCCATGTTGACACCGGTGGAAGCACGCACGCAATTCTTTGTGTTCATGTCCTTGACGGCGCTCTTCATGCCGTTCTCTTCGCCCAACGTGGTCGCCACCGTGTTCGACGTGACCCTGCCGGAAGTGCGCTCGACGGCCCAATCGGTGGAGTACTTCATCGAAAACAGCGGCGCGGCGCTGGCTCCGCTGCTGGCAGGCGCCATCGCCTTGGCAACCAGCAAGCAAACCGCCATCCTTTCGGTGTGCATCACCGCCTGGGTGCTGTGCTTCGTGTTCTACCTGGGCGCACTGTTCTTCATCGGCAAAGACAGCCGGGCGCTGCGCGAGGAGATGCGGGCCCGCGCCGAACAGAAGGCGAGCTAAACGCGAGCGAATGCAAAAGGTTCCCCAGAGCGCACAGTTGGCTTACGAGACCAGGGGCCAAGGGCCGCTGGTCATCCTGCTGCACGGGCTGGCGGCCTCCCGGCGAGATTGGAATTGGCTGCTGCCCGAGCTGGTGGCAGCGGGCTACAGCGGCTGCGCGGTGGATCTGCCCGGGCACGGCGAGAGCCTCAAGCCGGCCCGCACCGAGATGTATCATTATGACCGGCTCTACCAGACCGTTGCCGAGTGGCTCGAGCGCTGCCCGGCGTCGCTGCTGCTGGTCGGGCATTCGCTGGGGGGATATATCAGCCTGCGCTTTGCCGGCGAGCATCCCGGCCGGGTGCGCGGGTTAGTGCTGATCGATCCGATGTACGCGCGCGAACAGATCACCTGGCTGCTGCGACCGCTCAGCAAACAAGCAGCCCTGGGCGAACTGGCCCTGCGCCTGGCGCCGGGCTGGTTTCTCAAAGCCGCCATGATTGTCGAACCGCGCATGGCGAAATGCTACCAGCCGCCGGTGCGCAACCAGATGGTCGCAGACCTGAAGCGCGCCTCGCCGAAGATCATGCATATCGTAAAAGGGTTCAAGAGCTTGCTGCCGGACGCAGCACAGGTGCAGGCGCCGGTGCTGCTCCTGTGGGGCGAAAACGACCTGACGCTGGCCCCGGCTTCGTTTCCACGGTTGGCCCAGGCCTTACCCAACGTCCAGACCTGCGCCATTCCGGGCAGCCTGCACCAGCCGCACCGCTCTCACCCAGAGCAAACCAACCCCTTGATCATAAAATTTCTCAAGGGGTTATCGAAGGAGGCGGCGCATGACCGTGCAACTGACACTGCGTGACAAAACTTACCAGGTGCAGGCGGGCATCACGCTTAACGAAGCGCTGGCGGCCATCCAGGTGGAGCCGGAGAGCGTGCTGGCGATTCGGGCGGGCGAAATGATCAGCGGAGACACACGGTTGAACGAGGGAGATAAGATCCGCCTGGTGGCAGTGATCGCCGGCGGGTCTTCGGCGGAGGGCAAAGACACGTCCAATGCCGCGCCGCACACGAATGCTACGCCCACGAATTCGCCGGCAGTCGCAAGCATCTCCAGGGCCGCCGTGCTGGCAGTGGCAGCCTACATCGCCGCACAGATGCTGTCGGACGTGGCCAGCTTGAAGATCGGCGTGGTCTTCACCCTGGCGGTGGATATGGGCACCTTCATCTACCCGATCACGTTCACGCTGCGGGATGTGGTGCATAAGCTGCTCGGCAAGCGCAACGCCCAGGCGCTGGTGATTGCAGCCGGTGCGATCAACCTTTTCATGGCCCTATACCTGATGTGGGCCGCGGGCGTGCCGGGCGACGCATCCTGGGGACTGCAGGATGAGTTCAAGGCCATCCTGGCACCAGTGTGGCGCATCGTACTGGCCTCAATCGCCGCCGAGGTGGTCAGCGAGCTGATCGACACCGAGATCTATCACTGGTTCGTGACTCGCATTACCAGCCGCTATCAGTGGCTGCGCGTCCTGACCAGCAACAGCGTTTCGATCCCGGTGGACAACCTGATCTT
>CAZVRZ010000200.1:0-8310 GCA_964629965.1 uncultured Anaerolineaceae bacterium | reverse complement strand
AGTTGATCGCGGTCAATGCGGCCAATCCATTTGCAACGCTCCTTTACAAGGTGACCGATTTTTTTGTGGCTCCCTTTGCAAGTTTGACGGGATACCCAGAAGTTTCTGCCATCATTGCCATGATCGTGTACTTTCTGATCGCTTGGGCGCTTGAACGGATTGTATATGTGCTTTTCTATCGCCCGCGCGACTCTGTGAGTGTCAGGCAGACAACTGTTGTCGATCATTCAGATACCCCAACAACGGGAGATGGCCAATAAACATAAATCGATCAGGTTCCATTTCGGTTAAATTACAGGCCGGGCTGGGCATCGTCAGGTGGCTGAGAAGTCTGGTCAGCCTGACGGAACAGAACCTGAAAGATGCTGGTGTATTTCTTTAGAAAGCGAACAAATTCACGGTGAAAGCCAGAAAGGATGCAGATCATGAGTTACAAGACAACAGATAGTCTGTCTGAAATAAACACCGCTAATAGAAACCAGACACGACCCTTTTCGGCCGTATTGCCTACCGTGATGGGCATTTTCAGGGGTCTGTCCGGGTTCTTTACGCTCACGGAAGAAGAACGATTGGCGGCCGGCATCAATTTTGGCAGCCAACACGACATGCTAGATAGAGTTGAAGAAGATCCGGAATGAAGAACCGCAATAAGCAGTAACACCGAAAAAGAAGGCCGGCCCGCTTCACACTGCCCGGAGCGCCGGCATCCACATCAGGGCAGCTTATGCAAAGGATAAAAAAGGAGCACGTTATGAACAAGGATATCTTCGAAGGCAAGTGGAAGGAAATGCGCGGCCAGGTCAAAGAGTGGTGGGGCAAGCTCACCGATGATGATCTGGAACAAGCCGGTGGCAATGCTGAACAGATCGTTGGCTTGCTCCAGCAGAAGTATGGCTATACCCGCGAGCACGCCGAAGAGGAACTCAATCGGCGGGTCAAGGAAGCAAAAAAGATCGTTGAGTAAGTTTGATACGCTACAAGCACACGAATGAAGAAAGCCAGAAAGGAAATAATTGATGAACGATAAAACGTTTGAAAATAAAGTTAACCGGGATATTGACAAGACAAAAGAGGATTTAACTACGTTGCGAGATGATGGTGTCACCGGGTTGAACAGGCAATATGAGCATCTATCAGACAACGTCAAAAAAACGGTGGCTGGCGCAGCAAAGAACGTCAATCAGTCTGTTGAATATGGATTGAAGCAATACAACGAAAAAGTACAGGAGGTTGCAGACAAGTTCCCAGGCAGCTTCAGCAAAAAGGCTGCCAGATACCCCTGGGTGACGGTCTCGCTGTCCCTGGCTCTTGGCCTGCTGCTGGGCGTATTACTCAAACCCAGCCGGCTGCCCGCTGGGTAGTCCCAACCTACCCATGATCACAACCAATCAAATCTGATAAAAAAAGAAAAGGAGAAATCTCATGTCACTACTGTGGATCATTATCATCGTTTTAATCGTACTCTGGCTGCTCGGCGCTTTCGGTGGGAGCATCAGTCCAAGATTTCCGCGTACCGGTAATTGGATTCATGTCCTGATCGTGATCGCCCTGATCCTCATCATCTTGCGCATCCTTAATGTGGTGTAACTGGCTTGCGCGATGCTGAGCCAAGCTCGGGTCTGCTGAAGCATGCTTCAGCAGACCCGGCAGTGAATGACGCAGTGAAAGAACCCAAAGAAAGGCTTTCTGATGCACAAGCGGCTTATCGCCATGGTGATGATAGTTCCCTTGATGTTCGTGGCGCTGATGGCCTGTGAAAGTGCCGCTCCGCCCGTATCAGGGACACCGTTTGCGTATCCGACGATCACCCCTAGACCCTTGCCGGATTATACCCACCAGTCGCCCGCTTATGATGCCGCACAGGCCACACTGGTGGCTGGCCAGAACGAGGCTATAGAGCTGTCTCGTCAGGCCACTCTGGTCAGCTTGAACATAGAACAGGCCGCTCAGGCCGCGGCGCAGATCACAATTGACTATAACCAGCGCCAATTGATGGCGCTGTCCATCCGAGGTACCGAGATCGGCCAGGAAATGGCCCGGGCGGCTGCCACGCAGCAGTTCATCGCTGAGCAAACTCAGATGGCATGGAATGCTACAGCCACCGCTCAGAGCCAGGCTGCCACGGCCACTTATTCTACCTACTTACTGAACGTCACCCAAACCGCACAGGCCCAGGCATTGCTGTACATCCAGGGCACCCACAGTGCCCAGGCAAATGCTACCCAGAAAGCTTACTCGTTGACGGCCACACCGTGGGCGGCAATGCAGGCTGACATTGTGCGAACCCAAAACGAATCTGAACGCCGGGCCTTGTGGGAAGAATTTGTCGTCACCCCCTTGAAAGTCATCCTCTTCACCCTGGCAGCTCTCTTGCTCATTGTGGGCGGGGTGATGGCCTACCGGCGGCTGATGCCAGTGTTGGAGCTTCGCTTGCGCACCATCTCAAGCAACAACGACAGCCCCTTACTCCTGGTGGATGGAACAATCGTGGATGCCGCAGCCTCTCATCCTCAACTCCCGAGTGATGGAACACCGCAGGTGGAAATCATTGGCCCGTCCGAGCCATCCGTCACCAATTGGATTACCGCTGCCGAGGAGAAATTGCGCTCCGATGGGTGGGTGCCGCTATGAGCGCGAACCGTTACCTTCCGGCAGCCCGTTTTGTAGCCCAGGCATTTCCAGACATCCTGGCCCAACTCGGATTCAAACCGTTCATCAGCCGCTTTGTTCTGACCGAAACCCAACAAGGCAATGTCTGGCTGTTTGTTGTTTTGGAAGTCGGCCCTCTAGGATACCCGGAAGACTATGCTGCTCCCGATGTGTTGCACTATCTTTCCACAGCGCTGCAAGGGCTTCCCGTCGTGATCAGCGACTCCTACGGCCTGCGCTACGCCGTGCTTCTCAATTCACCAAATTTATTGAAGAACCCCAACTGATTCTACGAGTATGACACTCCAACCACCTTCGCAACCGTATCAATGGACATTCCGGCACGTCATGTGGGCCACGCTCGTGCTGGTTTTTGTCGCCCTCAGCTTCTGGCTTCTCTATCGGTTTTACCAGGTTATTTTCAGCTTGTTTATCGCCATCGTCATAGGCACGGTGATCAGGCCAGTTGTAACCTGGCTGTACCGGCGAGGCCTCCCCCGCATAGCAGGGGTACTATTGGTCTACATCTTGCTGCTCGCCCTGCTCACCGGCTTTGTGCTTTTGTTATTCCCATTGATTATCGAGCAAGGTGCAACCATTGTTGCCGCAGTGCCGGGTTACTATCAAGGCCTGCGCGATTGGATGGTTAATGATTCCAATCAATGGATTGTGCGCTTTAGTGAATTCCTTCCAGCGACCCTACCAGGCCTGGAGTCAAACCAACAAACAGGACCGCAAATGCTGGCTTCTGCCGGGCAAGCGTTGGGTTACGTGGCATCGGCAGCGAATATCATCTTTATACCCACAGCTATTCTGATATTGGCCTTTCACTGGACGCTCGATGGGCCACGCATCATCCAGTCCTTGTTACCACTAGTTCCGCAAGAACAGCGCGAAAGCATTGGCGAGCTGATTTCGGCTATGGAAACCAAAGTTGGCTTCTATATTGCCGGACAAAGCGTTCTTTGCTTAATCATCGGCATCCTGGCGCTGGTTGCCTATCTGCTCATCGGATTGCCCAATGCCCTGGTGCTGGCGCTCGTGGCGGGCGTTATGGAGGCCGTGCCGATGGTTGGCCCGCTGCTCGGCGCCATTCCTGCCGCGCTGGTTGCCCTGTCCATCGCGCCTGCCAAGCTGGTCTGGGTGATCGTGGCTACGCTTATTATTCAGCAGGTGGAAAACAGCCTGTTGGTGCCGCGCGTTATGCGCAAGGCGGTGGGGGTCAATCCGTTCGTCTCTCTGCTGGCTATTTTTGCCTTTAGCTCTTTGTTCGGCATTGCCGGTGCGCTGATGGCAATTCCCATGGCGGCCATCATTCAACTCTTACTCGACCGCTTCGTTTTTCATCCAGCCGCGATGGATCCAGAGGTCTCGGCCGGCCGCGATTATGCCAGCAGGCTGCGCTATGAAGCGCAAGACCTGGCCCAAGACCTGCGCAAGCAGGCGCGCCTCAAAAAAGGGGGCTCGGACCGCAAGGTCAAGCAGGTTGAACAGGTGATGGATGAAATTGAGGCCATTACGACCGATCTGGATGCTCTGCTGGCCCAGGTTCACACCTCAGGGGCACCATGACAAAGCAGTTGGTAAGGTTCGCGGCGGCGGTTATGACCACGTTGCTGGCGCTGGTAGTACTGTGGCAGTTCCGGGTTGTCGTTGTTTACGTGTTGATCTCGCTCATGCTTGCGGCAGCGCTGCGCCCATTGGTCAAACGGCTGGACGGGCAAGCCTTCGTGGTACGCGTGGCCTGGATTCTGCTGTACCTGGCAGCCCTGGGCAGTTTTGGTATCTTACTCTTCCTAACCGGTGAGGCCGCGATCGGCGAGATTCAACAATTGGCCCGTACTGTGTCGGTGCAGGACGAGTGGATGCTGCCGTTCTGGTTAGAGGGCAGCTCATTCCAACAGACACTGGTTGGGTGGCTGCCGCCGCCAAGCAAGCTCTTCGAAGCAGTCACCGGCGACCAGGGGCAGCTCGTACTGCCGGCCTTACTCGGCCTCACCCAGGGCATTGGCGGCGTGGTGAGCGGCATATTTATCATTGTGTTCTTGAGCATCTATTGGAGCATCAATCAAAGTCACTTTGAACGACTGTGGCTCTCGTTGCTCCCATCTGGCCAACGTAAACAGGCGCGCGGTATTTGGCGAGCCGTTGAGCCCGACATCGGCGCTTATATCCGCGGCCAGATCATCCAAAGCCTGTTGGCCGGGCTGCTTTTGGGCCTGGGTTACTGGCTGCTTGGCTCCCCGTACCCGGCGCTCCTGGCGCTGGCCGGCGCTCTGGCAAGCCTGATACCCGTGGTTGGGGCCGCCTTGGCGCTCATGTCAGCGCTTGTGGTGGGCCTGCTGAGCAGTGTGCAGCTCAGTCTGTTTACAGCTCTCTATGCGCTCATCATCTTGATTGCCTTGGGGGCATGGGTCAAGCCACGTCTTTTCAAGCGCAAATGGGATAATCCCATTCTGACCGTAGTTCTGCTCATTGCCCTGGCAGACGCCTTTGGCCTGCTCGGCCTCATCGCAGCGCCACCTCTATCCGTTGTCTGCCAGATCCTGTGGAGCCGCCTGGTCAGCCACCGCGCGGTTTCAGGGGCTGCGGCCCAGGTTTCAGACCTCAAAGAGCGGCAAGCACGCCTGAGAGACACTGTAGAGGCAATGCCTGGACCGCCTCTGCCTTTGGTGACTAGCAGCATGGAGCGGCTCACCCAGTTGCTTGAAAAAGCCGAACCCATTCTGCAAGCCAGTCTACTGGCCGGCGGCCTACCGGCTGAACCTTCTGGGCCGCTCATCTCGCCCCAGCCTGTCAGCGCCGAGGGTGAGCCACCTGGTTTCATAAAATCCTGAAGGAACAGAAGATGGCTGCATCTCGAATAGCTAGAACGATGACACAGCTTTGGCAGCAGGGAATCAGCCAGGCGCACAGGCTTGATGAGCGCACTCATGGCTGGTTAGGGGTGTTAGCAAGCGCAGCCAACGAAGCCTTAAAGCCCGACTCTGCGATTACGGCCGCGGCGATTGCCTACTTTGCCCTCTTCTCCCTATTTCCCTTTATCCTCTTGAGCATTTCCATTGCCAGCTTCAGCCTGTTCCCGCTGATGAACCAGCAGCTCATCATCAGTAAGCTAGAGTTTATTGCGCCGGCCCTGGGCCAGTTGTTGGGTCGAAATATCGATGAAATCATCCAGGCGCGCGGGCAGGTTACCGGTGTCGCTTTCGTAGGTCTGATCTGGACTGCCTCTAATATTTTTTACACGCTTACCCAAACCCTGCATGCAATTTGGGCCAATAAACGCCGCCGCTCTGTGTTGAAGCGGCGTGGCCTGTCAATCCTGTTTGTACTGGCATTTGTTGGCCCGGCTCTCTTCCTGGCTTCGTTTGCCGGCAGCTTGATTTCCAACCTGCGTACCTATTTACCCGAGCCAATCATTCCGATCGGAGGCAGTATTAGTTTTGTAGTGGCTATCTTGCTCGATGTTGCCTTATTCATGGTGCTCTACATCCTGCTCCCCCATGGCGCTGCTACCTGGCGCGAGATTTTACCCGGCGCGATCGGGGCCGGCCTGCTCTGGGAGCTTGCCAAGAAAGCCTTTTTGCTCTTTGTTTCCTCCTATATCTCCGTTTCGAACCTGGTCTATGGTTCCGTGGCAGCCATTATTGCCTTCCTGGCCTGGGCCTATCTGAGCGGCGTCATCTTTCTCTTTGGCGCTTACTTGAGTGTCTCTTATTACCGGCTAAAGCAGCAAGCAGAAGCAAGTCCAATACAGTAGGCAAAAAGCCTATCCGAAATTGAGAAGACATTAAATTTGAAGGAGAAATTGAAATGAAACGACTAATCCATTGGCTTACGATTGTTGTAGGGCTATCTCTATTGTTCGCCCTCATCGGGCCTGCACCTTTGGCAGCAGCCCAGCAGATTTCAAGTGGGAACAACATTCTGGGGCAATTTCAGGTTTTCACTCTGTATGGCGGCGTAACGATAGCAGGGGTAGGCTTGCGCGGGGTTGGCAGTGGAGGAATCAACCTGACCGGCGTTCCATCCAATGCCAACATTTACCAGGCCTATCTCTATTGGGCAACACTGGGCGTCGCCAACACGTATACGCTGCCCACCCTGAACGGCCAGCCAGTTGCAGGGCAGTTAATTGGCACTACCGGTGATACTTGTTGGAGTGTCCAGAATAATTTCGTGTACCGCGCGAATGTAACCAATCTGGTCAGCGGTAACGGAAGCTATGCGGTGGCCGGACTGCCAAGAAATCTAGCTGGAGGCAATGACTCTCAGGGCGCATCCCTGGTAGTAGTGTACCGCCAAAACACCGCCCCACTAACCACCATTGTGATCAATGACGGCGCCGTCGCCCTCAATTTTGACCGCCCAAGTCATACCAACACCATCCGAGGATTTATGGCCAACTCTCCTGTAGGCAATGCGCGGGTAACCTATCTGGTGGGCGATGGACAGGCCAAGTGGGTTGGAGATAACATCATTTTTAATGAGACGCCTCTGACGAGCGGAGCATTTTCAGGAGCAGATGGCGATTATTGGGATTCACCCACATTTGATGTGACCAGCCTGACGAGCGGCAGCAGCGCTACGACCACGTTGAGCAACAACGATCCGAACGATTCCAGTAAGACAGACTGCCTGTTGTGGGCTGCCACCATTTTTTCCGTAACGGCTGCCACCCCGCAAACGAGCAACCAGATGTCCGAATCCTTCCATCAAACACTGATTGGAGATGTTACTTCAGCCGGTGTGGGTCTGCGCGGGCGTGGGCAGGGAACGATCAACTTATCGGGCATCCCCTATGATGGCCAGGTGCAGAGCGCCTTCCTCTACTGGGCCACCCTGGGCAACTCGAGCCTGTATACCAGCCCACGGTTAAACGGGAATATCGTGGGTGGGCAGCTTATTGGTACTTCGGGGGATACCTGCTGGGGCGTGCCGGCCAACTATGTCTACCGGGCCGAGGTGACCAACCTGGTAGGCAGCAACGGGGACTATACGATCAGCGAGCTGCCGAGTAACCTGGCAGACGGCAATGACTCACAAGGTGCATCACTGGTGGTGATTTACAAAGCTCCAGGACTCTACCGCACGGTGATCATCAACGATGGAGCGGTGACCCTCGACCTGGTGACCAATACTTTTATGGATACCATTGGCCCCTTTACAGCCGATCAGCCTGATGCGCAAGTTCATATCACCTACCTCATTGGAGATGGACAGTCGCAGTGGGATAGCGGCAGCATTTCATTTGAAGGTCAAGATATCGCCAAGAGCGTATACAATGGAGTAGACGGCGATTATTGGGGCACATTGAGATTCGATGTGAGTGGTTTGATTACCGAGCCTGACGCCACCACCGCCATCTCAAATGACCCGCCCGGAAACACCAATTCACCCGACTGCCTCTTATGGGCAGCCAGCATTCTGGCAGTAGAGACCGAATCACCTGTATTCGACCACATTTATTTCTTGCCTTTTATTCCCCGGTGAGAACCGAATGACGCCTTAACAGCGAAACAACAGTGCGAGAAAGAGGTTATTACAACCGATGAATGAAACGGCGCCCAATGGACTATAAGGATTATTATGGAATATTAGGTATATGGTACCACCCCACTTAAGCGTGGAGTGAGGTAGCTCTTTACAAAAATAAGGGTT
>CAZVRZ010000199.1:3132-8317 GCA_964629965.1 uncultured Anaerolineaceae bacterium | reverse complement strand
CCGGCCATTTCAGGCTCTGACGGGAATAGTTTGCAACATTGTTGGAAGCGTGGTTTCGCCTCTGCTTGCCAACATCGCGCTGCACGGTCTCGAAACCGCCATCTCTACCGCCTTCGGAAAAAAGCACCGGGTCGTGGTCATTCGCTTCGCAGACGATTTTGTCATCATTTGCGAAGATTTAGCGATCCTCCGGGCCGCCCAAACCCTGGCTGAAAGCTGGTTGGCATCAATAGGACTGACCCTGAAAGCCTCCAAAACCTACATCACACACACGCTCTATGAACACGAAGGCCATATAGGGTTTGACTTTCTGGGCTTCACCGTACGTCAATTTCCGATGAGCAAGCATCACAGCACAAAAGGCTATAAGGTCATCGTCAAGCCAAGTAAGAGGGCACAAGTGCGTCACCTGGAACAGGTGAAAACTCTCATCCACACCCATCGCGGGAGTAACCAGACTGCACTCATCGCCGCACTCAATCCGCGCATCCGGGGATGGACGAACTACCACCGCACATGTTCAGCAAAACGCACCTTCAATCGAATGGACCACCAGCTTTACTGGAAACTATCCAAATGGGCTAAATGGCAAAACCCGCGCAAGAGTGACGCATGGCGCAAGCAACGCTACTGGCCGCGCAAACGCAACCGCTTCGACTTCTCAGATGGGAAAGCCACCCTCGCCAAGTATGCAGATACGCCTATCAAACGGCATGTCAAGGTACAGGGCCGCAAAACCCCGTTCGACGGGGACTGGGCCTACTGGATAGATCGGTTGGGGAGAGACCCGTCCAAACCCAAACGGGTTGTAACACTGCTGAAAAGACAAGAAGGCCGCTGTATGCTTTGCGGATTGCACTTCATGTCAGAAGACCACATCGAAGTTCACCACCGGAACGGCAATCACAACGACAATATGCCTGCCAATCTGGCCTTACTTCACGGTCACTGCCATGATGAAGTCCATCGGACAAAGTGCTCATGACAAGAGCCTGTTTTCTGAAGAGCCGGATGAGGTGAAAGTCTCATGTCCGGTTCGGGAGTGGCGGCGGGGTGAGCAATCGCCCCGCCGACCATAATTGGGTGCGTTCGATAGGCTCGTTTAGCCAATAACGGGTTTCCCGTCTTTGTAGAATAAATCGCCATCAATCGTCACTTCGCTTTCAGCCATATCGCACAGCATGTCCCAATGCAAAGCGGATTCATTCTTCCCGCCTGTTTCAGGGAAACTTGCGCCCACAGCAAAATGAATTGTTCCACCAATTTTTTCATCGAACAACATGTTCTTGGTGAATTTAGTAATCCCATAATTTGTGCCTATGCCCCATTCACCCAGATAACGCGCGCCAATATCAGTATTTAGGTTTGAAGTTAGTAGTCCCTGATTCTTGCTTGCTTGTTCCTTTACTACCTTACCATCTTTAAACCAAAGTTCAATATCTGTTATTTCTTGTCCCATGTAGATGGCTGGGTACTTAAAGCGCACCCAACCGTTGGCTGAATTTTCAACTGGTCCAGTAAATATCTCGCCATCTGGAAAATTGACTTTGCCGTCGGCACTGATAAATGTTCTCTCTTTTATGGAAAGCGTCAAGTCTATATTTGACCCTTTTAGAATCGCGCAATTATGACCTTTTAGCCAGTCAACGAGATGGTTCTGGCGTTTGCCTACTGCTTTCCAAAATATGGTTGGATCATCTTCGTTTAACATTCCTGCTCCGAATACGAATTCTGTGTAATCGCGCAATGACATATCGGCATCTTGTGCATTGGCATTGTTTGGATAAATAGTTACGCACCAATGTAACTCTCCTCGCGCCGAGCGTTCCATATAAGTTTTGATAATTTCCGTATAGGCTTCATTGTTGCGCGCCATGCGTTGGGGGTCAACCCCGCTGAGCAGACGGCTGTTTGATGATGCGCCAATATACAAAGTGGCGTCAAATGTATCGATGATTATTTTTTCGACAGGTGAAACAAAATCCAATTGTTCGTCCGATGCAAGTTTATAGAAAATTTCCTGAGCTTCATCAAGGGGCTGTTCTATAAGAACATGTGCTCCTGCTTTGATTGCCTCCTCATATACCGCAAGGGTTAATTCACTTGCCAGCGGATCGGCTGTAATCCGAAATTTCTGCCCAGGTTTAATCTCAAGCGAGTAATTGACAAGTACATTCGCGAGCTTGGTCACACGTAAGTCCGACATAATTTCTCCTTGAACATAGATAATTAATAGATTAGCACCCATCGGCCGGCGTTAGCGGTGGTGGGCGGAGAGTGGACGCGGCTCCGAAACGGAAAAAAACTCGAAGCCAGGAAACTGCCAAAAAACGCGGCGCCTACCCAACATCCGCTGCACGCATTGTTGGGTAGCGGATCCAGCAATCTTGGATCAGGCAGATAATGCCTCGATGATCTCCTGACAAAACTCGGGGAGATCATCGGGCACTCGACCAGTGATGATGTTGCCATCTCTCACCGCTGCCCTGTCCACATATTCCGCCCCAGCATTCACCAAATCATCCCTCACCCCTACGTAGCCTGTGGCGCGCTTCCCTTTCATGACCCCCGCCGAGATCAGCACCCACGGACCATGACAGATAGCTGCGAGGAGCTTGCCCCGTCGCTGGCACTCTTGCACCAGTTCGAGCGTACCCGCATGCAGTCTTAACGCATCCGGTGAATACCCTCCGGGAAAGAGCAGGCAGTCGATCTCTTCGACATTCAACTCCTCAAGACTGCTTATCCTATATCGGTTGCCCTCCGCCATCACCGGAATGGGGACTGGATGACCGAAGCGCCCCGTGACCGGTTTCCCGGCAATGTAAGGTCGGGGATGGAGCCCCTCGTGCACTGGTACGACAACGATGTCAGCTCCTTCAGGGTTGAGCCTCAGCACGGGGTAGAGGAGCTCAATGTCTTCGAATTCCTGAGCCACGATGATGACTACCTGCTTGCCTGTCAGTTGACCTGCCATTGACAACCTCCTTCCATTCAGATCCAATCATTCATTTCTTATCTTACACGAACCTCACTACATCGCTGCCCAACTCGCGATTAAAAAGAACCAGACGCCTTTATTTTACACCGAAGTCGTTACCGCGTGCAACTTTTCACTCATCACTCCGATCCTGCCTCCTGGGAACCGCCCAGGCGAGAGGGCCGGAGTCTTTTCGCTCCCACCACCATCAATCTACAACTATTGGAGGCAATGTCCCTTGTCGCAACGCAAGTTGCGCCGGACACTGTATTGCTTTTTCGCAAGCGCAATTTGCACCACGAACCCCGCTTACCGACGATTGCTCTGTCCGTCAATCGCTTTGCGATTGCACTGCGCAGGCTCAGAAGAATACCCCTGGGCAGAGTCCGCGGAATACCAACGTTAAGGGCTTGGTCTCTGCCATCTTATAGATTACCCATCGCAGCCAGCCAGTCCGTCGCAGAGAGATAGATTTGCGGATCCGATGAAACCACCACAAGATCAACATCTGACCACTCATCGGCAGGATGGTCAACCCGCGTAGCGGAGCCGACCAGAGCGATGGCTCGTAGATCTGCCTGTGATTTCGCCAATGCTAGAAATTGCTGGGGCGATTGTTTTTTAGGAAATTTGCTCATCGTATCCTGATGTTGGAACGGTGAATCCTCCACATAAGCCGCCTGTGCGGGGCTGACAAAGAACGCTTATCTCCCCATAACTTAGCTGGCACGGAACGCGTACCCTTGGGCGCCATTTTTTGCGAGAGGTTATCCCCGTCCGTGTGGACGCGTTGTTAGGGAGTCTTGGCAATCACGTTCAAGGCTTCCATAATTTTGATTTCATCTGGATGCAGAGGCCTCTTACGAGAATTGCCAAAGGGGCGAAAAGCTAGGCGATGCCCAACTTCCTTATCAACTTGATAATCCTGACTGCGCCTTTTTCGCTGATGTGAAAATCCCGATGGAGAGCTTCTTGAGCAATCAAATTCATCCATTCTTTCGAGATTAAAATGTTGTGCGCTTTCGCCTGCACGATGCTATCTTGCTCATTAATCGAGAGTTCATACTCAATATCGATGATAATCGGTTTTTCCTCACCTTTGAGTTCAACAGCGACGTGAATTTTCTGTCGTTGGTTGTCAATGGATAATTCGAGGATACGATTGATGTATTTTCGGAAATAGCGTTGAACCGCTATCTTGACGGCTAGATTTTTGGATTTCTTAGCATGATTGTCCAACCAGTTCATGGGGAAACACCAGACACAACTTGATTAGAATTTACCTTAACTTGGCAAAGCGCCCAACAATCGATATTGATTCTACTGCGATTTACTACACTGCACATTTATCGTATATTCACCCTGTAGGGGATAATAGATACACTCCCGTTTTGCAGGATATTGAAACGAATTTCATCGGTTTGCGGCGTTTATTTTCTTCGATTATAGCCTGACTTACCCACAAACACATAGCCTTACCCCCTCACTTTCCGACCCTGTCTCCTGGGAACGCCCAGGCGAGAAGGCGTTGGGGGAGTCTTTTCGCTTCACGGCCAACACAAGAGCCTGCCGCGCAAGGACAATGCGGAAACGAGTTTCTGGTCGCTGTTTAGCGTGACCCGAAATACAATCGCCCTGGCGGTTGGCCAGGGCGATTTTACTCTATATCCAATGGGCCACGGCAGCGCCCCCATTGGTCAAAGGCAGAGATATTTGTTTGGTGTAACGATTTTTCGTAGGGTTAGCTTATTTCCTTGTTACGCAGTTAAGAAAGGCATAATTTGCTCCGACAGATTGATCAGTGCATGCCCCATATCCGGTATGATTACTACCTTGAGCTGAGGAATAAATTTTTGCATTCGTTTCGCAGCGGCGCCCACATTGAACAATGCATCTTGAGCGCCGCCGATAAATAACGTAGGCATGTTCAGGCATTTCAATTCGTCGTCAGAATACAGGTACTCTTTTTCGACGCGTGTGTTGAAATGGGTATAAATGGCATCCATGAATTGGATTGCTTCCGGATGGATCGCCTGCTTCCCGTTCACCATCTGGATGATCTTTTGCGAGCCCCAACGGCCAAGCATGGAAAACATGACAGCGCTCAGGATAAAGGATGTTCGGGCTGATACGATACCACCAGTGGCCAGTAAGACCAGCCTGGTCACGCGCTCCGGGTGGATTGTTGCAAACTTCAAAGCCGTC
>CAZVRZ010000199.1:0-3122 GCA_964629965.1 uncultured Anaerolineaceae bacterium | reverse complement strand
CTGGCTTTTGGGGTTTTCAAGCTATCCAACACATCCTCCAGCCATTCGGCAAAATCGGGGCCATTCCAGGAGGGGCGGTTTTCGGCACTCCTGCCGGGTTCGCCAGGAAGATCAACCGCATAGACACGGAAATGCCGGCTGTATTCAACAATATCCCCAACCCACGAAACCGCATTCGATGCAGACCCATGCAGCAGCACCAGGGCTGGCGCGGACTTTTCTCCGCTGGCAATGATGAAGGTGTCGCCATGCCGCGTTGACAAGGTGAATGTTTCGTGAGGGACAGGCCAGCGCGTTAATACAACATCATAAAGCGCCATGATTTTGGCTTTACCAGCGGGTGACTTGTATACAGGTTTTGTATTCATCTTTTCTCTCTTTTCGGTGAATTAGTGATCAGTTCTTTTGTGAGCCAGGAGCGAATAAGGCTAATGATCGCCATCCGAGAATTTCCCTTCACGGAATTCCTGCTTGGTTTCGCGCACCCAATCGAGTTCGGTTTGATAAGCGGCGATAAGATTTTCGGCAATACGCTTCCAGAGATATTTCTCTCGCTTCGAACGGTCTGGGCTGCTGCCGAAGTGTGCGGCCTGGCCTTGGTACATACGGAGGCGGTTGGCGACCTCATCCTCATATTTTGCTAGCAAGGTCAGGACTTCCTCGTCCGACAGGCTTTCTGCCCATGCCAATTGAACAAGAAAGCTCTTATGCAATTCCGGGGGATCGGGAACTGCCAGCAAGCTCTGATATAGAGCAGACAAACCTTTATCTGTAATGGAATAAATCTTTTTGGCGGGCAGGCTCTCTTGAAGCTGAACTTGATGGGTTACCAGATCTTCTTTTTGGAGTTCGAGCAGAATTTTATAGATTTGATTATTGTTCCCTGACCAATAAAAGATATCCGAATCAGAAATAATCCGTTTCAAATCATATCCCGATGATGGTTTCCAACTCAGCAAGCCAAGAATAGTAGACCGCAGATCCATTCGAATCTCTCCATGTAGGTTACACTGTATATATGTTATTAATAACATATATGGTTTACCTTGTCAATACTTACACCAAAGGAGTATTATCAACGGGTGGTTTTTCTTCTATGCCCTACACCCCTTTCCAAACCGGATAGCTTATCCTCATCATTTTCCGGCCCTGTTTCCTGGGAACGCCCAGGCGAGAGGGCCGGAGTCTTTTCGCGCCCACCACCATCAATCTACAACTATTGGAGGCAATCCATTTATGGACACTGTACTGCTTTTTCGCAAACGAACCCCGCTCACCGAAGACGGCCTACCCTGGCTGCGCGGTGCGGAAGAACATCCCTGGACCGGCGCCGGGTCGAATTTCATCTATGCTGATGACCTCGGGCGATTCGGCCAGCAATTCTTGTAAGTCGGTTTCCGCGGCATAGGCATCGGTTTCAACCATTTCCCATTTCTTATTCTGGTCTTCACGCAGGAGTATTTTCATCAGCCATCTTCCCCTGGTGTTCCATAGGAGATTAACCTTTCCAGCCCTGAAATAAGCTGGTTGACTTCTTCCAACTCCATCCTGCGCCACCCGGACGGCCCCAGGGCTTCGGCGACCTGCTCTGGGGTCACAGGATAGTATTCTACGAATGCTTCATACCCAACATACACCCTGAGCGGTTTTTGATAGGCCCAAACCGTAAAGAGCATGCGAGTTTTGTGGTCGGGGTGAGTGTACATGATGCTGCGCGCATAGGGACGGTGATGAAATCCCAACTTACTGGTTTCTGCCAGGATCAAGCGAAATTCCCGCCCGACTCCGACCTGATCCGCCATTGCACAGACCTTTTCATCACTTGCGGCGTTCCTTTGAGCCTGCTTTTTCGTAGGAGCTGTGGGAATATCCCTCTCATCGACCTCACGCACTAAAATGCGCTGACCATTCTCCAGTTGAAACACCTCAAAGGTGACTACGGTGAGCGGCAGATGGACCTTCCTGGACATGAAATCCAGCATGGTATCTAATCCTGGCGTGTTTTGCGTACCTACCAGATAGATTAAAACCTCCTTATTTTTGCTGAAATCCCCCTCCTCTAGCCCTCGATCCTGGAGCATGGTTTTTAGGTCTTTCTTATTCTTGGCGGGATAGTCATGGATTTTGGAAGCGAGGGTGGCAAAAGGATATTTGTCGATCTGAGCGGCATAATAAAAGGCCTGAGTAATTACACCAGCGAGCAACGCGCCAGCTTTGACCTCGATCACAACGTAGCGCCCGAGCGGGTCCAGCGCCAGCAGATCTAACCGGCCTCCCTCCACCATCATCTGGCGGGAGATGATTTCCAGTTCGCCAGGCAGCAAAGATGGATCTGCCTCAATCCAGCCTTCGAGGTTCTTTTCTAGGCCGACATTGGATTCTTCTAACTTTAGGGGGGTGCTTTGTCCAACCTGCCAGATTTTATATTTATTTCCCATATCCTCATCCTCACCATACCAAGATCAGTTTAACGGATTTTTTGATATCCCGACTCTTTCCCATGGTGGTTTTCTTTGTTATGTTTCTCTTTCTCGAACCCCATCACCATCTTCCCGCAAAGATCGCACTGATACAATCCCCAATCGGAAAGCGCCAATTGGGCGGGGTTTTCCTTCACCGCCCGCGCGGGCCTGTCCTTCGCCGGCGGAGTATAAACCTCATCCGGCCTGCCGCTTACCGGATGAGATGCGATACTTGCCTGTGTTGAACCTTCACCCTGATAACCTTCAACCCTTCCAACCGATCCCACGCCTCCATCACCAGCCGTCTCGTGCGGTATTCCCCGAACTGCCTGATCTCTCTATCCTTAAGCACCCGGAACGTCTCGCCGGGGAAATCCGGCCCATAAACATCATGCGGATCGAGAATGTAGCGCAGTTCGTCGCGCGTCAGGCCGGAGAGTTTAGCGTAATAGGCATCCAACTCAGCGCGCAGCAAGGCGCGGCGCTCTTCATCCCAGCGGAAAGGTTCGCCGTGGTAGCCCATGTCTTCGGCAAAGGGTTTGAGATCATAGGCTGTGGTATGAGCCATCAGAGATAAAAACCTTGAGCGTTGACCAGGTGCAGAGGCTTTTCAATATTGCCAAAGATACCCGTTTCGAGATCCTGTACTACATGGCTATT
>CAZVRZ010000198.1:1235-8467 GCA_964629965.1 uncultured Anaerolineaceae bacterium | reverse complement strand
TTGCCGAGCAGACCGCCATCTACATGCGGGACCACGGCCTGACCCGGATGGCGGTTGTAGAGCAAAAATGCGCCGAAGACATTCCGCTGTATGTCGATGGAGAGAGGCATCACGAGGATTTTGAAAACCAGATCGAACAGTATCGGCGCGTTCTGGAACACGTCAGGGAATTGACCGGCCATCCGGCCCACCTGGTCGCCATCTGGCTGGTGGCAATCGGCTCAAACGTCTCTGCCTTGTGGATCTTGATCGCCAACTCCTTCATGCAGCAGCCAGTGGGCTATGCCATCGAAAACGGCCGGGCCGTGATGACAAACTTTGCCGAGCTGGTCTTCAACACCAATATCTTTTATCAATTCCCGCACGTGCTGGCCTCCGGCATGGCAACGGCGGCCTTCCTGATCCTGAGCATCAGCGTTTACCACCTGATGCGCAAGAATGAAATCGATCTGTTCCAGAGATCATTTGGCCTGGCTGCTGTCACCGGCTTGCTTTTTTCGGGACTGCTGCTGCTGATCGGGCACGCCCAGGCGCAGTACATGGTACGCATGCAGCCCATGAAAATGGCGGCCGCCGAATCGCTGTGGGAAAGCCAGGATCCGGCCCCCCTCTCGCTGATCTCCTTCAGCAACTTTGAAGAGCGTCGGGAAATATTTGCCCTGCGCATTCCCAACATGCTCAGTTTTCTTTCCTACAACAAGCTCACTGGCGAAGTTAAGGGGTTGAATAACCTGCAGGCAGAATATGAAGCCCAATACGGGCCAGGCAACTACATTCCGCCCGTGTTCATCACCTACTGGAGCTTCCGTATCATGGTCGGAGCCGGAACCGCCATGATCGCCGTGGCTGCATACGCCTTATTTTTGATCTGGAAAAAGAAGTTCGATAAGCAGCCGCCCCTGGTGCTGAAGGCCTTGACCCTGACCGCCCTGCTGCCCTACATGGCGAACACCACCGGTTGGCTGCTGACCGAGGTGGGACGCTTCCCGTGGGTTGTCTATGGCCTGGTCAAACTGGAAGACGGCGTCTCGCCCACCGTCAGCGCCGGTATGTTGTGGGTTTCGCTGCTCGGCTACATCCTGGTGTATGGCCTGCTGATCACCGCCACGGTCTACTTGCTGTTCAAGTATGCCAAGGCCGGCCCTACCGCTGCTGACGAACCCGCCGTGAACGCCAAAAAAGGGCCCCGGCCAGCCGCTGCCAAGGCGAAAAAATAAGTACCCAGAATCACGCTCAGTAGAGACGCGTCCGGTGAAGAACACCGGTCCGGTGAAGAGCACCGGTAATTTTGCACCTGAAAGGAGTCTCGAGATGGACCTCAATACACTCTGGTTTATCCTGATCGCCGTCTTGTACACAGTTTTCTTTGTGCTGGAGGGCTTTGATTTCGGCGTGGGCATCTTGCTGCCTTTCCTTGGCAAAAACGACACCCAGCGCCGCGTGATCATCAATACCATTGGACCGCATTGGGATGGCAACGAAGTCTGGCTGATCACAGCCGGTGGGGCCACCTTTGCAGCTTTTCCGCAGTGGTACGCCACCATGTTCAGCGGCTTTTACCTGCCCCTGTTCTTGCTGCTGCTCGGGCTGATCGTGCGCGGCGTAGCCTTTGAGTTCCGCGGCAAGGATGATAACCCACGCTGGCGCAGCCTGTGGGACGGTTGCCTCTTTGCCGGCAGCCTGGTTGCGGCGCTGCTGCTGGGCATTGCCTTCACCAACCTGGTACGGGGCGTCCCCATCGATGCCAATATGCAGTACACCGGCGGCTTCTTCAACTTGCTCAATCCAACTGCCCTGCTGGGCGGTATTACCGCCGTGCTGTTGTTCACCCTGCACGGTGCGATCTTCCTCAGCCTGAAAACGAGCGACGAGCTCCAGACCAGAGCCAGCGATGCCGCCAGGCGGGTGTGGGTATCTGTCTTGGTGGCGCTGGTCTTGCTGTTGGTAGAGCCTTACCTGAAGGCCGGTTTCTTTGCCGAGCGCGGGTTCATTGTGGCACTCGCCCCCCTCCTGGCAGTGGCAGCCACCATCCTGGCAGGCTACTTCATCCACCAGAATAAGCCGGGCCGGGCTTTCGTGATGACCTGTCTCGCCATTGTTTTCACCGTCGCCAACACCTTCATCATCCTGTTCCCACAGGTGATGATCTCCAGCTTAAACCCCGCCTGGAGCCTGACCATCTACAACGCCTCATCCAGCGCTTATACCCTGCGCATCATGACCATTGTGGCCGCGATCTTTGTACCCCTCGTGCTGGCGTACCAGGGTTGGAGTTACTGGATCTTCCGCCGCCGTGTCACAGAAAAGCCGAAGTCGCTCGTCTACTAACTGGTGCAGAGCCACTCCAGCCGACTGCTTGGGCTGCTGCGCCGCCACCCACGGCGCACTCTCACGACTGCCGCTTTGCTCCTGAGCAGCAGCCTGCTCATCCCTGGGCAGGCTTACCTGCTCACCCAGGTGGTCAGCCGCGCTTTCCTTGGGCAGCCTTCTCCTGAAAACATCACCGGCTATCTGCTGGGCCTGCTGGGATTGGTCACCCTGCGGGCGGGCCTGACCTGGGGAGGAGAAGCATCGGCCGGCGCGTTGGCAATCCAAATCAAGACCGGCTTGCGCCGGCAGGTGTTCGAGCGCCTGCTGCAAAGCGGCCCGGCTTTTCTGAAGGGCGAGCAAACCGGCGAGATCAACGCCGCCCTCACCGAGGGCATTGAGACCCTGGATGCCTACTTCAGCCAGTACGCCCCCCAGATCCTGCTGGCGGCCGTCGTTCCACTGGCGATATTGGCCGTCGTCTTTCCGGTCGATCTGCTCTCTGGGGTCGTGCTGCTGCTCACCGGCCCATTGATCCCGATCTTTATGATCTTGATCGGCGGCATCGCAGACGATTTAACGCGTAAGCAGTGGCTCAGCCTGAGCCGGATGAGCGCCTATTTCTTGGATGTGCTGCAAGGACTGGCAACGCTCAAACTGTTCGGGCGCAGCCACGAGCAGGTGCAGAAAATCGCCGGCGTCAGCGAGCATTTCCGCCAGGCGACCATGAGCATCCTGCGCGTCACCTTCCTGTCGGCCCTGGTGATGGAATGGGTCGCCACCCTGAGCACCGCCATCGTCGCCGTGCAGGTGGGGCTGAGACTGCTGTACGGCTATGTGAATTTCGAGCAGGCCTTTCTGGTATTGGTGCTGGCGCCTGAATTTTACCTGCCGCTGCGCTTGCTTGGGCAGCGCTTTCACGCCGGGATGGCGGGCGAAACTGCCGCCGAACGCCTCTTTGCTCTGCTAGATCACGTGGCGCCCCCGGCCGCCGCAGGCGCTGCCGTCCAGGCCCGGCTTCCTGCAGCCCAGGCCCTCGACATCCGCTTTCAAAATGTCTCCTTCCAATACCCCGGCCGCCAGCCCGTCTTGACGCGGGTTTCTTTCCAACTGGCTGCCGGGCAGCAAACCGCGCTGGTGGGCGTCAGTGGAGCCGGCAAGAGCACCATCGCCCAGCTTCTGCTGCGCTTCAGCGAACCCAGCGAAGGCCAGGTGCTAGCCAATGGACAGGCCATCGGCGCGCTCGACCGGGCCGGCTGGCGCGCCCAGGTTGCCTGGGTGCCGCAAAATCCGCGTTTGTTCTATGGCAGCATCGCTGACAACATCCGCCTGGCGCGGCCTGAGGCCGGGCTGGAGCAGATTCGCCAGGCCGCCCGCCAGTCACAAGCCGATGAGTTCATCCAGAAGCTGCCCCAGGGATATGCAACGCTGCTCGGCGAGGGCGGGCAAGGACTGAGTGCCGGTCAGGTACAGCGTATCGCCCTGGCCCGCGCCTTCCTGAAAAACGCCCCGCTGCTGATCCTGGACGAAGCCACGGCCAATCTCGACCCCGAAACAGAAAGCCTATTGCAGCAAACGACCGGCCAATTGGCCGCCGGGCGCACCACGCTGGTGATCGCCCATCGTCTGCACACCATCGAACGGGCAGACCGCATCCTGGTATTGGATGAGGGGCAGATCGTGCAGCAGGGCTCGCACCACGAGCTGCTGCAGCAGCCGGGCCTTTACCGCCAACTGGCGGCCGCGTATGCCGGTTCCGGTGCTTTGCAGTTTGCGGCCTATGAGAACGACGAACCCGCTGCCTGGCCCATCCCTACTTCGCCAGGACGGGTTTTCAACCGGCAAACAGCCGGCCCCCTCGCCGAGCGGCCGTCCAGCGCCTGGCGCACTTTGCTGCGCCTGCTGCACCTGATGCGGCCGCTGGCAGGCTGGGTGACGCTTTCTGTCCTGCTGGGCATGGCAGCCATCATCAGCAGTGTCGGCCTGATGTCCACCTCGGCCTACATCATCGCCCGAGCTGCGCTGCATCCATCCATCGCCGAGATCCAGGTCGCCATTGTGGGGGTGCGCTTCTTTGGCCTGGCCCGTGGCGCCTTCCGCTACCTGGAACGGCTGGTCTCCCACCAGGCCACCTTCCGGGTATTGGCGCAGATCCGCGTCCATTTCTACCAGGCTTTGGAACCGCTAGCGCCCGCCCGCCTGCAAATGCAGCGCAGCGGCGACTTGCTGGCCCGCCTGATCCAAGATATTGCCGCCTTGGAAAACCTATACGTACGCGCCCTGGCGCCGCCAGTCATCGCTGTAGGCGTCCTCCTGGCAGTCTCCGGCTGGATGTTTTCTTTCCATCCCCTGGCCGCGCTGCTGCTAGGCGCGTTCCTGTTGGCAGGCGGAGCATTGCTGCCCTTGGCAATCGGTAGATTAGGCGCCGCCAACGGCAGCGAGATCGTACAAAGCCGCTCCCGCCTAAACACCCTGCTGGTAGACGGTCTGCAAGGATGCTCCGACCTGCTGGTCTTCGGCCAGGAGCAGGCGTACCTGGAACGCGCCGACCTGGAAAGCGAGCGCCTGGGCAGCCTGCAAAGGCATTCGGCCCACCTGCACGGCCTGCAAAGCGCCCTGGGCGGCTGGCTGGCTAACCTGGGGATGGTAGCCACGCTGGCGCTGGGTATCCGCCTGGTACAGGCAGGTGCGCTAGATAGCGTATACCTGGGCATGCTGGCGCTGGGCGCGCTGACCAGTTTCGATGCCGTGCTGCCGCTGCCCCAGGCCGCCCAGCACCTGTCCGCCAACCTGGCAGCCGGGGAACGGCTTTTCCAGGTGATCGAGAACCCGCCCGCCCCCATAGAGCCGCAAGATATTGCGAATCCCGCTCCGGTCGAAGAAGAGCCGGCCGGGCAGGCGCGCCCAGGCAGCCTGGAAGTATGCGGCCTGACCTTTCGTTACCCCCTGGAGAGCCAGCCCCAAGCAAAGCCCGTCCTGCAAGATCTGCACTTCACCCTGCCCGAAGGGGGCCACCTGGCGATCGTCGGGCCCAGCGGCGCCGGGAAATCGACCCTGGTTAACCTGCTGCTGCGTTTCTGGGATTACCAGCAGGGGACGATCTTGCTGGGCGGGAAAGACCTGCGCAGTATTCCCGCCGAACAACTGCGCGCCTGGATCGGCGTAGTTTCCCAAAACACCTACCTGTTCAGCGCCAGCGTGCGAGACAACCTGCTGCTGGCGCGCCCGCAGGCCAGTGAAGAGCAAATCATCGGCGCAGCCAGGCAGGCCCATATCCACGATTTCATCCAATCGCTGCCCAAAGGCTACGATACCTGGATCGGTGAGCACGGCCTGCGTTTGAGCGCCGGCGAACGCCAGCGATTGGCCATCGCCCGGGTGCTGCTCAAAGACCCGCCCATCCTGATCTTGGACGAGGCCACTGCCAACCTGGACGCGCTGACCGAAAATGCCATCCTAGCCGAACTCAAAGCCCTGCGCCAGGGACGCACCACGCTCACCATCACCCACCGGCCGGCCGGCCTGGAAGATGCGGACGAGATCCTGGTCTTGCGAGAAGGGCAGATCGTCGGGCGCGGCCGGGAGGCCGGCCCGGCTTAGAAGACAAACTTTCCGTTCCGGTAAACCGTTTCGCCATCCATGATGATCTCGGAATCCTGTTTCAAGTCGCAGATCATATCCCAATGGATGACGCTCTTGTTCAGGCTGCCCGTCTCGGGATAACCGGAGCCTAGCGCCATGTGGAAGCTGCCGCCGATCTTTTCATCGAACAGGATGGTGTGGGTGGAGCGGTCGATACCGTAGTTGGTGCCGATAGCAAACTCGCCCACGTAGCGCGCTCCGGCATCGCTTTCCAGCATGCGCAAGAGCAGGTCTTCATTGCTGGCTGCGCTGGCCTGCACCACCTGGCCATGCTCAAAAACCAGGCGCACGCCTTCCACCACCCGGCCCTGGTACACTGCCGGGTAGTTGTAATAAACCCAACCGTTCAACGAATCCTCGACCGGCCCGGTGAAAATCTCGCCGTCGGGCATGTTGCACTCCCCGGCCGCGTTCTGGAAGGTGCGTCCTTTGATCGACAGCTTCAGGTCCACGTTGGGACCGCGCAGGCAGACCTGGTCGTGCCCCTGGATACGCTCGATGATACGCCGCTGCTCGGCCTGCACACCCTGCCAATAGGCCACCGGATCGGCGACCTCTTCATTCGCATGGCAGGCGCGGAAAACAAAATCCTCGTATTCGTGCAAGCCCATGCTGGCCTCCATGGCGTAAGCCGCTGTGGGAAACAGGGTGCTGACCCACTTGAACTGGCCGGCTGCGCCGCGCTGCATTTGAGCATGCAAAATGGGAGCGACGGCGGCCTGGTAACGCGCCAGGCGCGCCGGGTCGCAGTTGCTCAGGGCACGCGGGTTGCCCGAGGAGGCAATCCGGATGCGCCCTTCGAACGTTTCATAAGCCAGCTTTTGAAAGGTGGGGATGAAATCCAGTTGAGCCTCCCGAGCATGGGCAAAGAACAACTCATCCTGGTCGGGCAGTGCCAGCGCCAGGTGAGGCTGCCCGCCGCGCTCCAGGATCAAGGTATACAACTCGCGCACCAGGGATTCAGCCAGGGTCGTGGCCTCAATCAATATCCGGTCGCCCGGTTGGACGCGGGTGGAGTGATCGACCAGGATTTGAGCCAGTTTGCGGATACGAATGTCAGCCAAGGAGTGCTCCTCATGTCAAAAGATAACAAATTATAATACAGGTGATCTTTACCTGCTAAGTCATTGCATCGCCAGGATATTTACGTTATACTCTTGCCCATCTACTAAATTTACGAGGTATGCATGATTAAGAGACTGGCTCATATCAACTTCTTTTCAGACCAGGCCCCGGCGCTCTTGGATTTCTATACCAGACAGCTTGGCCTGCCGATCAAATTT
>CAZVRZ010000198.1:0-1225 GCA_964629965.1 uncultured Anaerolineaceae bacterium | reverse complement strand
CGGTACTCCCTTTGGCTGGTATATCGACTGCGGGAACATGACCTTCATCGAGATCTTTGACCAGCGCGGCGCGGTCAAGCAGTGGGGCGGTCAGGTGGGCGAGCTCACCCGGGGCAGCCTTTACAAGCACCTGTGCTTCGAGGTCGAAAACCTGGAAGAATTGGCCGCCCGCCTGGCTGCGCAGGGACTGCACGTGACCCCCATCACCATAGGCATGGATAACTCCAAACAATGCTGGATCAAGGACCCGGACGGGAACGATATCGAGCTGATGGAGTACACCTCCCAGAGTTACCAGATCAAGTAAGCTGCTGCCCACGAATTCGCCGGCCCGACCGCCAGGAACCGCGCCCATCGCAAACATCGTAGAGCCGCAAAATCTTGCGGCTCAAACCGCGCCAGGTCGCGCCCGATCATGTTCGTGTGCGCAGGCAGCCATGAAAGCCATCTTATGAAAATCGATTTTCACGTTCACTGCTGCGAACGCTCAGCATGCGCCACGAGCAGCGCCGAAGAACAGGTGCGCGCGGCCATCGCTGCCGGTATCGATGGGTTATTCTTCACCGATCATTTTCGCCTGGTGCCCGCCGGCCAATTGGCCGAGCTTGCCAGGCGGTATGCGCCTTTCCAGATATTCAGCGGCATCGAGATCACCGTCGACCAGGAGGATATCCTGGTGCTGGGGGTGCAGGATGAGCGCCTTGAAAGACCAGATTGGAGCTACCCGGCGCTGCATGCGTTTGTACGCTCGCAGGGCGGCTATCTCATCCTGGCGCACCCCTTTCGTTTTCGCCACGCCATCAACCCACAGCTCACAGCCCTCCCGCCGGACGCAGTCGAGCTTTATTCCAACAACACGCCCGCTGCCGCCCAGGCAGAGATCCGCATCTTTGCCGAACGCCTGAACCTGCGCCTGCTCAGCAACTCGGACGCACACACCGCAAAACGGCTGGGAGGCTTTTATAACATCCTGCCCCGCCCCGCTGTCAGCGATGGCGAGGTGATCGCCCAGCTCCAAGGCGGACAGCCCGGCCTGTACTTCAGCTAAAGACCCTCCTGGCGTTGTACCCAGCGCCTGGGTCAGCGGCGCTGACCCAACCACCCGGTCCGCCATCTCTCCCCCGAGAGTGGATTGATCCCTGAGAGGGGACATCTCTCGATCATTCGAAGTCAGCAATTCTGTTTTTGAGTAAAAAGGGGCCAAGGAAAACAGCGGCAAAACAGC
>CAZVRZ010000197.1:0-8545 GCA_964629965.1 uncultured Anaerolineaceae bacterium | reverse complement strand
CTCCTGGTTCCCCGCTATCTTACCCCCTTTCTCCGAAAAAACGAATCACACCCGCTATTCATCGCGTGCTTAGGGTTTTCTCGAATCTCCTGTATAATCAAGAGTGATCTGGCGCTTAAGGAGAAGAAGCGTGTCGGATAGCTTGCTGGCAGCCAAAGTTCATACCCCCCCTCTGCATGGCAACTTGGTCAATCGGGAAAATTTAGTTGGTCGGTTGAACGAGGAAATCGCCCGAGGCTGCCGCCTCACTCTCATCTCTGCCCCTGCCGGTTATGGGAAAAGCACCTTGCTCAGCGAGTGGCAAGCTCAGGCAGACATTCCAGTTGCCTGGCTGTCACTGGAAAAAGGCGAGAACACGCCGGCGCGCTTCTGGAGTTACTTTGTTGCGGCTTTGAACACCCTTCCACAGGTTCAGCGGTTCAACATTGGCGAGGCGCTCCTCCAGGCTTTCCGAGCTCCCCAACCCGGCTCGATGGAAGCGCAGTTTACGCAATTGGTAAACCAGCTATCTGCTCTCGAGGATCGGGTGTGCCTGGTGCTGGATGACCTGCATACCCTTTCGGAAAGCCAGATCCATCAGAATTTGATCTACCTGATCGAGCATCTGCCGCACACCGGGCGCAGTCTGCACCTGGTGGTAGCCAGCCGGATAAACCCTCCCTGGCCCCTGGCGCGCTGGCGGGTGCGCGGCGAGTTGAACGAGTTACGCGCCATGGATTTACGCTTTAGCTACGATGAGACCAGCCATTTTCTGCAGGGGGTCTTACAGCTCAAGCTTTCACCACAGGAAATTGCCACACTTCAAAACCGGACGGAGGGGTGGATCGCCGGTTTGCAAATGGCTGCAATCTCGATGCAGGGAAGATTGAAAGCGCAAGGTCCAGAAGGGGTCTCTTATTTCATCGAAACCTTTTCGGGATCGAATCGATTTATCCTGGATTACCTGCTGGACGAAGTGATCAGCCAGCAATCTGAGGAGATCCGCGCTTTTCTGTACGATACTTCCATCCTGAATCAGTTATGCACCCCCTTGTGCGAGACGTTGATCGACAGGCCGGGCAGCCAGGCTTTACTGGAGCAGTTGGAGCGCGCGGATTTGTTCTTGATCCCGCTTGATGAGGAGCGGCGCTGGTATCGCTATCACCATCTCTTTGCCGAGCTATTACGCAAGCAGTTGAAGCAATATTGGCCCGGGCGGATCCCCCAACTGCACCAGCGCGCCAGCGCCTGGTATGCTGAGAATAATATGCCTTCTGAAGCAGTCCGCCATGCCCTGGCTGCCGGAGATATTGCCCGGCTCAATCAAATCCTCGCTGGAAACGCCCTGGTGATGGTCGAAAATGCGGAACTGCTTGACGTTCTGAGACAATTCAAAGAACTTCCCGCCAATCAGGTTTCCTCCAATCCCTGGTTGTGCGTGGCTTATGCCTGGGCAAAAGCCTATGCTAGCCCTGTGGCTGGCATGAATGATCTCTTGCAACAAGCCGAGCATGCCTTGTTGAATGTAGAGAAGGATTCCGAGAAAGATCAATTGACCAGCCACCTGGCAGCAATCCGGGCTTATTTGGCATGGATGAAAGGGGACGCAGACCAGGCCCTGGCATTTGCACAGCGCGCCCTGGAAAATTTGCCGGATGAGGATTGGGCTGCCCGCACCCAGTTGCTGAATATCAAGGGCCTGGCTTTACAATATCAAGGCAACCTGCATGAAGCTACGCGAGCGTTTGAAGCAGCGCTTATCTCCGGGCAAACGGTTGGCAGAATCTACGAGACCCTGTTTACAAGCTCCAACCTGGCTTTTGCACACCTGTTGCAAAGCCACCTGGGCGAAGCTTTCTCTCTTTGCCAGGCTGCACTAAGCATGATCGAAGGATCCAGTCTGTCTTCGGAGAGGATGCCTGTTCTGGCGAACGCGCATGCCACCAAAAGCATCATCCTGCTCGAATGGAATGATTTGGGATCGGCTGTGGCTTCCGCAAGGCAGGGGGTTGCCCTGGCTGAACAGTGGAGGCAAGCCGATGCGCTGCATTTTGCATTGAACTGTCTTTCTCAGGCGCTGGGAGCTTCCGGTAAATTGGAGGAAGCGTTTGCAGTTAACCAGCGAGCCATGCAATTGGCAAGAACGATTTCTCCCTGGTATGCTCAAATTTCCACAGAAAGCGAGGTTGTCTTGCTCCTGGCAAAAGGGGATATTCCTGCGGCGGCCAGAAAGGTCGCAGAACTCGAGCCTGGTGTTGGTGAAAGTCAAAGCAGAGGCCTCCTGCTTGTGGAAATTTCTCTGTTGTATGCGCAAAAGCGATTCTTGGATGTCATCGACACCCTCGATGGAACGCTTGGCGACATCAAGCAAAAAGGCTGGAATCGCTTCTGGTTGAAATTATTGTCGATTCAGGCACTTGCCTTGCAGGCTCTTAACCGTCAAGAGGATGCGCTGGAGGTTCTGGAACAATGCCTGGCGGCGGCTGAACCGGGAGGATATGTCCGCATCTTTGTGGAAAGGGACGCCCCAATGGCGTCGCTACTGAAGATCGCCAGAAACCGGGGGACAAACCCTGAATACATCTCGAAACTTTTGGCTGCTTTCCACCTTCCCGAAGAATTTCCCGAACCCGGAAAGCCTGCCCCTGCTGCATCCCGGTCCTCGGGCACCAACCTGGTCCAGCCGCTGAGCGAGCGCGAATTGGAAGTGTTGCGCTTCCTCAATTCACACCTGGCTGTTCCAGAAATTGCCAGGGAGATGCTGATCGCGCCATCGACGCTTCGCACCCATGTGCGCAACATCTATCTCAAGCTGGATGTCCATGGGCGGCTCGAAGCCTTGCAGAAAGCCAGGAATCTCGGCTTGTTCTGAGATGCAATGGATCCATTCCTCGCCAACCGGCGGGGGATTTTTTATCGATTTGCTCGGCGGAATCATCAAACTAGAGGATGACAAATCATCAACCTGGCGGGGATACTATGGATGAATGAATAACAATCAGGAGGCAAGCCATGACAAACGGGCATGGGTACGAAACACCAGTTTTTTACCAAGTTCGGGTCAAAGGAACTCTCGATCAGAGCTGGTCTGACTGGTTTGGCAGTTTTACCATCACCCAGCAGAATGGCGAGACCCTGCTGGCAGGGCAGATCGTCGATCAGGCCGAATTACACGGCATCTTGGCCAAGATCAATGATCTGGGCCTGGTGATCATTTCCGTCGAGAGAAGAGAACCCTGAGGGCTGCTGCTACCCCAAACGTCAGTCGGAAACGCGCCCGGAGAGGCGCAGTGGAAAAAACGAGAACGAAAATAAGCTCGAAAGGATGAGAAATGAGAACCGATCCTTCCCTTGTCGCAATGACGGAGCCAAAGGGATTTAGGGCCGTGGCGCACTCCAATGCGCTGCGATCCACCCTCCTACTTTTTCTGGTAGCCTTCCCGGTGTATTTCATGATCCTTGTTTTCCATGAGGGCGGCCACGCTTTGCACACCCTGGCGGTTGGAGGCCCGGTCGCCTTGTTCTATGTCCATCCTTTTCCCATGGCTGGATATGTCCGCCCGATTTTCGACTGGAATAATGTCTGGTTCCATGTTGCCGGACCAGCCCTGGTGCTCCTGGTTTCACTCCTGGTCTTCACCCTGTTCTGGAAGCGGCGTTCTGTTTCCCGCCTGCCCCTGGTGATGTTCTTCCCCTGGACCGCGCTCATGCAAGGGATCGTGATCCTATCGGTGATGGATGATTTCAACAACATCGTGCAGATCACGGGCATATCCCCGATCATTTTACGAGTGACAGGATCGATCCTGACCATCGCAGGCATCTTCCTTTTCGTTTCTATCTTCCCTTTACTTGGTCTGGATCCGAGGAATCTCCAATCGCTGTTGTTGATCCCTATCGCTTTTTTCCTTTGGGCTGTGGTTGGACTAGTAGCGGGAACCCTGTTCGTGCCCGGCTCGCCAGCCGAGGTTGTCTATGACCTGGGGGAGAAAATACTTGCAACTGCAAGGATTTCTCTCCTCCTGTACATGCTCTTCGGTGTGGTTCTTGCCGGGATTTATGTCACCCTCTATCGCCGGGCGCGGCCCCGCCTGCCGGCCTGGCTGCAAACAGAGACTGTTCAGTTAGCCTGGAAAGATTTACGTCTCCCTTCTGTGCTGGCTTTTATCAGCGTCATTTTTGGGATTCTCATGATCGCCTGAACTACAAGCTGGCGGATGGCCTGCGGTCAGGCGGAAGCGTAGAAAGCAGTGTAAGATGAAAAGAAAAGGAACTTGAAATGAAAAAAAAGGATCTGGCTCAGAAGAGTATTCAGAAATCAGAGAAATTCATCGATATCGGCACTCACCGGCTGTGGGTGGTCTTGTCGGACCTCCCCAGCGAGCACACAATCGTTCTGGAAGCTGGCGGTGGCAAGGATTCGGATTCTTACCAGGCCATCCAGGGCAAACTCGCCAGCCTCACTGGCATGCGGGTGATGAGTCACGACCGCTCCGGCTTCGGCCAGAGCGAACTCGGCCCGGCTCATTTCAACGCAGTGGATGAAGTGCAGGCGCTGAAACGCTGCCTGGAAATCCAGGGCTTTGCAGATAAGCTCATCCTGGTGGGACTTTCCTACGGGGGATATCTGATCCAGATTTTCGCGGCTCTCTATCCTGAGCTGGTCAGCGGGCTGGTGTTGATCGACCCGATGAACGTGAGATACGTTGATCACATTGGCCTGGAGAAGCTCAATGCGATGATGCCGTATTTCGAAAACCCGGCAACCAACTCTGAAAAGGCTGGCAACCGCATGATTGATCTTTCCTCTGAAATTTTTTCCGCCCTGCGCGGGAAAGAACTCCCGAAGCATATCCCGGCCATCTTGCTGACCTCCGGGTTTCCGCCGCTTCCAGGAAATTGGCGGCAATGCCACGAGGAGATGGTGATGAATTCCGCAAAGCATCAACTGCTCATTGCAGAAGAAAACCATCACGATATCGTTGAGGAGAATCCTGAGCTGGTGATCAAAACGATCATCGAATTGATCGAGCGCATCTCGTGATGCCCGACTACATCCTAAAAGGAGATAGGAATGAAAGATCAACCAACTTTCTTTGACTTTGCTGCCGAGGTGGACCTGACGAAACACATTGGCGGGATCGCAGCCACCGAAGCGCTCATCGATCTATGCCACATTGGCAGGGAGAGCTACATCCTGGATGTCGGCTGCGGTGTTGGGGCAACGGCCTGCTTCATCGCCAAGAAAGTTGGCTGCCGGGTGGTTGGCGTGGACATCCTGGAGAAAATGGTCGAGAGGTCCAGGGAAAGGGCGGCAAGGCAAAAATTAACTCACAGGGTTGAGTTCAAGGTAGCCGATGCCCAAAATCTGCCTTTCGAGGATAACCTTTTCGACGCTGTGCTGACCGAATCGGTAACCGCCTTTCCTGAGGACAAGCAAAAAGCGGTCAGCGAGTATGCCCGGGTGACGAAGCCGGGAAGGTATGTCGGGCTGAACGAGACTGCCTGGCTGAAAGTACCGGTGCCGCCAGAAGTGATCGCCTGGGCCGTGCAGGATGTAGGCGCCAGCGTAAAACCACTGACGCCGGACGAATGGGTAGGATTGTTGGACACGGCAGGGCTGAAAGAGATCACCACCAAGATCCATACCGTCGATATCCAGGACGAGGCAAAAGGCATCCTGCAGCGATATGGCTGGGGAGGTATGTTGCGAGTGATGGGTAGGACGCTACTACTCTATGCCAAAAGCCCTTTCTACAGGGATTTCGTCAAGAGGGTCCGCCAGGGTGGGGTTGTCCCTGATCATCTCACTGAGTATTTTGGCTACGGGTTATTTATCGGGCGGAGAGAATGAAGCGGATGTCAGATGATTCTGCAATCTATTCGATTCTGCTCGATTTACAACCGAATGTCGTGCTCAAACATCGAATGACGTGTGAATGTCGCCCACACGCCGTTGTGATTAAGAGCGTATCTCCTGATAATGGCGTCAAAACAGAAAAGGAGAAACCAACATGAACCAACCTGATCTCGGACTCAAAGTCGCAGAACTGCGCCAGCAGAAAGGCCTGACGCAAGAGCGCCTGGCTGAACTGTGTGAAGTCAGCACCCGTACCATCCAGCGCATCGAAAGCAGCGAAGTGGACCCGCGCGCCTACACCCTGCATTGTTTGGGTGAGGCGCTCGAATTCGACTTCTGCGAAGAGAACACTGGCAACGAGAATCTCTGGCTGGCCATCCTGCACCTCAGCAGTGTGTTCTGCATCCTCATCGTCCCGCTGCTGCTGTGGTCGTGGAAGAAGAACGAATCCTACAAAATCGACCAGCACGGACGCCACGTGCTCAACTTCCAGATCACCATGACGCTGGCGCTCTTCGCCGCCGCCTTCCTGCTCATGGCTTTCCCAGCAATGCTGGTGCTGGCGGGGGAACAGACCGTGAACGTCATGGAAAGTTCACCGGCCTTTATCCTGGCGACCATCTGCCTGCCATTGCCCCTGATCCTCATCGGATTTTTCTGCATGTATCAGGGTGTGGTCAATGCCATGCGAGCGTTATCGGATAAGCCCGTTCGGTATGCGCTCAGTATCCCGTTTGTGAAGTGATCCAAGGAGGAGAAATATCATGAACCATTTAGCAGATTGGATCAGGCGTCATCAACTTATGGCCTTCTTTCTGGCGGGGATTGCCCTCTGCTTCGGGACGCTGTTACTGGTAATCCTCGTCATCCCCCAGGAAAGCATGATCGGTCAGATCCTGGGTTATTATCTTGCAAAGATAGGGGTTTATAGTCCTGTTCTTGCAGGCATGTTTGTTGTGCGAATCGTCCAACCTGGCCGTCAGCGAGTATCCTTGACGCGACGCCTGTTGGTCTTCCTGCCCGTATGGTTCATTGCTGTAATAATCCATATCGTTAGCTTTAAGCTTACTGCTCCATCCGATAGCTCCTTGATCGGTCTGATCGTGCTCTCACTACCCGTCGCGCTTCTGCCTGCTCTGGTCATAACATCGGCGATTTCAGGTGCTGATGGCGTCAAACAGTTGTTGGCAACATTGGTTAGACCGAAAGGGAATATTTTCTACTACTTGGTCGCTTTGCTGACATTTCCAATCATCCATATCGTTGGCACTGGGGTCACCAATATCATGAATAGCGACGCATGGTTTCCCCGGGTGATCCAGGGAGCCGATCTTGTTTTTACCACCTTCATTACCTTCTTCTCTGTGCTCCTTTTCTCTGGTGGTATTAATGAGGAGTCAGGCTGGCGCGGCTTCGCTCAAAGAAGGCTACAAGTGAAATACAGCCCCCTGGTCGCGAACCTCATCTTGTGGTTCGTGATCTGGCATATCCCAAACGATATTGTGCAGTATCGGTACGACGGATACATACTGGTACGGATTGCACTCTACCCATTTATCACAATCCTGTTCGGCTGGATCTATAACCGAACCAAGGGAAGTATATTGGCTCCGGCGATTTTCCATGCATCCATGAACTCCATGAATCCATTGATGGGGACATTTCCGATTTCTACTGCAGGAAACATCCTGTTGGTTAGCCTCGCCGTGATTGCCATTGTTTACGACCGCATGTGGAAAAAACTGCCCTCTGACCATCCGGCAGTGTATCAGACTCCGGCACTGGAGGGGTAGAGCCCATCTTCGCCAGCCAGCCGGGAAAGGAAAGAGTTGCCATGAATATCTCAAACTTCGCCAGTCATCACCCTGTCGGCTTTGTCCTTGTTTTGACGATCGTCTGGGTTGTGCTGTTGTTGGTTTTTATGGGCATTGCTTCATCGGTTGTCCACAAGCCGTATGGCGGCACTGTGACGGCTTCCATCGGTCGCCTGGTTGTAACAGCCTGCGCTCTTTTCCTGGCGTGGCGGCTGGATTGGTTGGAAGCCTCAGGTATTTCCAGGCCGGGCAGTTGGCAGGTTTGGCTGCTAGCCCTGGTAGGATTGGTCTACTTGGCCAGTGCAAGCCTCTACTCGATTTACGGCAGGATCGCCTTCGACTTTTCGAGCCTGCTGCGGTTGCCCGATGCCCACGCAGCAGTCACCACTCATTTCATGGCCGGATTGAGTGAAGAAATCCTGTTTCGTGGGCTGGCGCTTTATACGCTGATGCGCGTCTGGGGAAATTCAACTCAGGGAATCGTTGGGGGTGTGCTCCTTGCCTCTGCACTCTTTGCACTTGTGCATATCACCCAGGTTTTCACACACGGAACATCCCTTTCTTCCGCTTTGCTGCTGGTTCTGCAAGCATTTGTGATCTCGGTCTGGTGGGGAGCACTGGTTGTTATGGGGGGCAGTATTTGGCCGGCCGCGGTACTCCATTTCGTGGTCAATGCGGTTGTGGCTGTGCAAGGCCTGACAACGCCGATAGTTGAGCCTGGGATTTTGGCTTACAGGCAGCTTCTTTGGTTCAGTCTCCCGCTTGGCGTGCTGGCGATCGGCTTGCTGGCAAAAACCGCGCTTCACCCGGTTGTGCTTGAAGTGCCTTGAGGATACGAAAGAGGAATAGGAGATCAACCCCATGCCAATACCTAAAAAGCACTGGACCCCTC